>CAJUCA010000084.1 GCA_910585265.1 uncultured Oscillospiraceae bacterium
CCAACCCCCGCGACTATGGCGAACGGTGCAGGTTTGACGCCTTTTGCAAGACCGTTTTGAAGCATGAGGCAATCGACTACATCCGGGAAATGAAGCGGCGGGCTAACCGGGAAATGTCCTTGGAGCGTCTGCCCCAAACGGCGATGGACAAGCTGTGTTCGGCGGACGATTACCCCAGCGACAGCTATGTATTCTCGTACTGCGGCTATGACCTGCCGATCAGCAATGAACGGGTGGCCGACGCCTTTGCCAGTCTGCCGGAGCAGGAGCAAAGCATTTTGATTTTGCGCCTGGTGCTGGATTTGACAGACAGCGAGATCGGCGAGGCCCTGGGCCTGTCCCGGAGTGCCGTCCAGCGGCGCAGAACAAAATCGCTGAATGTCCTGCGGACGAAACTGACAGCGAGGAAAGGAGGTTAGCGCCATGAAGCACCGTAATTACAAAGGCCGTGAATTGCTGCCGTTGGCGGTGAGCGATGCGGCCCGCGCCGGGGACGCCGATGCCGTGGAACAGGTCTTGCGGTATTACGAGGGCTACATAAACAAGCTCTGTACCCGGACGGTCTACGACGAAAACGGCTGTCCCCACGCCTGCCTGGACGAGTACATGAAAAGCCGTCTGGAAAACAAACTCATCCGCGCCATTCTCGGCATGAACTGATAACCGGCCCCGGTTGGGGGGGGGACAGCTTACCCTTTCCCTGTTCCTCCCGCCTGCGGGCCTGGGCATTTCAAAGAAAGGCTGGTGAACTATGGCCGAGGAAATCGGCATTCTGGTAAAGGACAAAATCTGCCTCACTATTGAAGAAGCCTCCCGTTATTTCGGGATTGGTGAAAAGAAATTGCGCAGGCTAGTAAACAGCAGCCTGGACGCTGGCTTTGTCATTCAGAACGGCGTGAAAATTCTAATCAAACGCCAGCGGTTTGAGCAGTTTCTGGATAAGCTGTCGTCGATTTAAGCGCCGTACCTTACGAAAAGTTCCTATAAGACATTCAGATTGATATGGAAATCGGGCCTCGGCTATGGTATAATATGATTATATCGTGCCGAGGCTCTTTTCACAGAAAGGAGCATAGACGTGAGCGAAAAGCGACGTGACAGCAAGAACCGCATTCTTCGCAGCGGAGAGAGCCAACGCAAAGACGGACGATATGCGTACAAATACATTGATGCCACCGGCAAGCCACAATTTGTTTACAGTTGGAAGCTGGAAGCCACGGACAGCACACCCCAGGGCAAACGTGACGGGCTTTCCCTGCGGGAAAAGGAGAAGCAAATCCGGCGGGACATTGAAGATGCAATTATTCCCCGCGGCGGAGAAATGACCGTTCTGGATTTGGTAAAAAAGTACCTCTCACAGAAAACCGGCGTCCGGCACAACACCGAGGCCAACTATAACTTTGTCCTCAATATCATCAAGAAAGAGGACTTCGGCAGACAGCGCATTGACCGGGTGAAGCTGTCCGACGCCAAGTGCTGGCTTATCAAGTTACAGCAGGACGGCAGAGGGTACAGTTCCATCCACTCCATTCGGGGCGTTGTCCGACCCGCGTTTCAGATGGCCGTGGACGATGATTTGATACGCAAAAATCCGTTTGAGTTTCAGCTTGCCACCGTCGTTGTTAACGACAGTGTGACAAGGGAAGCGATTACAAGAAAACAGGAACGGGCATTTCTGGAATTTGTAAAGGGTGACAAGCACTTTTCCCGATACTATGACGGCATCTATATTCTGTTCAAGACGGGACTTCGTATCTCGGAGTTTGTAGGCCTGACGCTGGCTGACCTGGATATGAAGAACCGAAAAATCAGTGTCAACCACCAGCTTCAGCGGAAGCGGAACATGGAGTATATCATCGAGGACACGAAAACCTCCAGCGGGACGCGGGAAATCCCCATGACAGACGATGTGTACCAGTGCTTCCAGCGTATCATTGCTAACCGGCCAAGGCCCAAGGCCGAGCCGATGATCGATGGCAGGTGTGGTTTTCTGTATCTGGACAAGGACGGCAAGCCGATGGTGGCGCTTCATTGGGAGCATTACTTCAAGCACATCTGCCAGAAGTACAACAGCATCTATAAGGTGCAGATGCCCAAAGTCACCCCGCACGTTTGCAGGCACACATTTTGTTCCAACATGGCAAAGAGCGGTATGAACCCCAAGACGTTGCAATATCTCATGGGCCACTCGGATATTGGCGTCACGCTGAACACCTACACCCATTTGGGCTTTGAGGACGCACAGGAGGAACTGAAACGGGTCGCAAACAGCGAGTAGTAAAACGAAATGAATACCTCTGATTTACTACTTCCTGTACTACTTTTGGGGTCAAAGCTGTGCCGTATTATGCCGAGATATGCCAAGAGAATGAACAGCAGAAAATACCGCAAAATACCTGCGATGCCCGGAATATCAATACATTCAAGAGGTTTCAGGATATGACAAGAATACTTTTCGTCTGCCATGGCAGTATCTGCCGCAGCCCCATGGCTGAGTTCGTGATGAAGGATCTGGTGCAAAAGGCTGGACTGGAAGCCCAATTCCACATCGAGTCCGCCGCCACCAGCACGGAGGAGATCGGAAACCCGGTCTATCCCCCCGCCCGGCGCAAGCTGGCCGAGCATGGCATCGACTGCGCGGGCAAGACCGCCCGGCAGCTGAAACGCGGCGATTATGACGCCTTTGACCTGCTGATCGGAATGGATCGGGCCAACCTGCGGAATATGCACCGCATCTGCGGTAGCGATTTCGCCGGGAAGCTGCACCTGCTGATGGATTACACCGGCCACCCCGGCGATGTAGCCGACCCGTGGTATACGGACGACTTCGAGACCACCTGGCGGGATGTGCTGGCAGGCTGCCAAGGGCTGCTGCGGGAGGTGACAGGGGCATGACGGACTACCAAACGCTAAACGCCCAGCTCAGGGCATTGATCGGCGGCGTGCCCCACCGTGTTGCCAACCTGGCAAACGCCGCGGCACTGCTGTACCACACCCTGGACGGCCTCAACTGGGCGGGGTTCTATCTGCTGAGCGAGGATGTTTTGGTGCTGGGCCCCTTCCAGGGCAAGCCGGCCTGCATTGAGATTCCGGTGGGCCGGGGCGTATGCGGAACCGCCGTGGCCGAGGGCAAGACCCAGCTCGTGCGGGATGTCCACCAGTTCCCCGGACACATCGCCTGCGACAGTGCCTCCAATTCTGAGATCGTGGTTCCCATCTGTGTGGAGGGCAGAATTGTGGGGGTGCTGGACCTGGACAGCCCTTACGTCGGGCGTTTCACAGAGGAGGATCAGGCGGGACTGGAGGAGTTTGTGCGAATCCTGGGGGCAGAGGTGTGGCAGGCAAATCCAGCCCCCATTGGGAAGGGCAGAGAGCATTGAGTTCCCTGCCCTTCCCCGCATATAGCAAACCGCCGCGCTCCAGGCCAAGAGGCTGGGGCGCGGCGGCACGCTTCATTTCAGAATGATCTTGTTGTCAATGATATGAATATTACAATTTTCCTCCGCGGTGGTGATCTCCTCCGTCAGTTTGCCGATCTGCACCTCCAAGGTGGGGAACAGCTTCTCGCACCGCACCCGCCCCTTGCTTCGCTTGTCCAGCACCTGGTCGAAGCACTTCAGCTCCGCCGTCAGGGCGTCCCGCTTCTCCGAGTAGAGGCCCCGCTGCTCCACAAGCTGTTCCAGCAGGACCTTTTCCTCCTCCGTGATCCGGAAGCCCTTCTTCCGCAGGCCGCCGATCAGCTCCCACAGCTTTTCAATGGAGGACTGGACGCCCGCCAGCTCGTCCTTCAGCTTTTTCCAGGACTCCGGAACGTCCAGGGGATAGCCCACGGAGAAGCGGCTCCGGCCCCCGGCCAGATTGCCTACCCGCAGGCACAGGACGCTGTCTTCCGCCTGGATGTGGCTGTCCAGAATCATGCCCCGGCCGCTCATGACGTAGACAAGGCCGCCGGACCGGACGGTGCTGTTGGCGATGGTCTCCGCGATGATGCTGGCCCCGGCGTGGACATCCGCCCGCTCAATCACGGGGGACTGGATCTGGCGGGCCGCCAGCAGGGTGGTCTTGCCCTGCGTTCCGTTCACACCCTGCTGGACCCGGATGGTCCCTCCGGTGGACTCCACTCGGGCCTGCCCGATCTTCCCGGTGATCACGATATCACCGGAGGCGGTCACATCCACCCCGCCGTCCACGTCTCCATCCACGTAGAGGTTGCCTGAGATCTGGAGCTTTCCCTGGAACTGATCCAGGTTTCCGTCAATGACCTTCTGCTCGTGGATGCAGAACAGGTCGTTTTCAATGTATAAAATGCCGTCCACACTGGCCAGGAGGGCCTGTCCGCCCTTGCCGGTCTCGGTGTTCTCCCCCTGGGGGATCTGGGCGTCGGCCACCGGGGGACTGGGCAGGATCTGGCCCGTCACGTCGGTGCCGTCCGTCCCCTCCCGGGGCGGGCGGATCAGGCAGACCGGGGTGCCCTTCCGGATGGGCTGGAGGGGAATCTCCTGGCCAAAATCCACCTCGTTTTCGTTCTGCACCTCGATGTGCATATTCTTCCGCCGCCGGAACAACTCCGTCACCTTGCCGTCCTCCCCGGACTGGGGCAGGCGGCCCCGGGCCACCGGGAAGATGTGGAAGTACCCGTCCCCCAGCCCCTGCCGGATCTCGTCCTCCAGGACGCCGTAGCAGATGCCCTCATAGCGCAGATCCTCCAGGAACTCCTCCGGCGTCATGCCGTCCCCGCCGTTTCTTGGCGGAAGGAGACAGCCAAACGCGCTCATGCGGTCCTCCGACAGGAAAAAACGTGCTTCCGCCTTCATGGGCGGCTGATCCTCCGCTGTCTCTTTGCAGCGGGCCTTGTAGTGCTCCTTTAATGCGTGGGCGAAGGCGTCGATGGTGGCGGCGTCGCCCTGGTACTGCTCCTTTGCCTTTTTGATTGCCGCATCCAGCTCTGAAACCAGCTTTGTGTGGGGGTTGGATAGGAACGGCTTCCCCTTTTGCTCTCCTGTCCCCCTTGAAATCAAACGGTCAAAGAGCGACATACTCATCTCCTGCCTTCTTCTTAAACTATTGCCGACAACCATGGGCGGGCCGGGACAGCCCGCGCCGATATAACTGTTTCCATGATATCATTCTTATGGAAATTTTTCAAGTATTATTCTCCCGCTTTGGTCACATTTTACAGAAAGAGGAGTTCGATTTTTTGGTATTTCCCTATAGAATGCGGCATGAAGCGGACGCTCCCTGGGAAGGCTTTTCCGGTATGGGTCTTGACAAGGGATGGCTGAGGGTGATAAACTCATGCTACCTTGAAGGTTAGTTTTAGCTAACTGTTAGGCAATCCCTATCTTCCCATCCTTGTGGTTTGATTTGCGGGTGGAGGCAGCTGGCCTCCGTGCCGTTGGAAGGAGTGCGTGACATGACAGAACGAATCCTGGGTGAGCTGTTCCTTCCCTTTCTGGGAACGTCCCTTGGGGCGGGCTGCGTCTTTTTCCTGGAGCGGGGCATGGGGCTGACGCTCCAGCGGGCCCTGACCGGATTTGCGGCGGGGGTGATGGCGGCGGCGTCCGTCTGGAGCCTTCTGATCCCCGCTATGGAGCAGGCGGCGGAGTTGGGCAGGTGGGCCTTTCTCCCGGCGGTGATCGGGTTCTGGCTGGGGGTGCTGTTCCTGCTGGCGTTGGACCGGGCCATTCCCCATCTGCACCAGAGCAGCGGCCAGCCGGAGGGCCCCCACACCCATCTGAAGCGGACCACCATGCTGGTGCTGGCCATCATCCTCCACAATATTCCGGAGGGGATGGCGGTGGGGGTGGTGCTGGCGGGCTGGCTGGCGGGAGACGCGGGCATTACCGCCGCCGGGAGCTTGGCCCTGTCCGTGGGAATCGCCGTCCAGAATTTCCCGGAGGGGGCCATCATCTCCCTGCCCCTGCGCAGTTCCGGAATGGGGAAGGGGCGGGCGTTCCTGTACGGGTTGCTGTCCGGGGCGGCGGAGCCGCTGGCCGCGGTGCTGACCCTGTGGGCCGCGGGGCTGGTGCTACCGGCTCTGCCCTATTTGCTCAGCTTCGCGGCAGGGGCCATGATCTATGTGGTGGTGGAGGAGCTGATCCCGGAAACCGCCGCCGGGGAGCACTCCAACCTGGGGACGCTGTTCTTCGCGGCTGGGTTTACGGTGATGCTGGTCCTGGACGGCGTGCTGGGATAGTGAAAAAGGGCCGGCCCATGAATGTCATGGGTCAGCCCTGTGATAAAAAAGACGGGCGCGTGATCGGATCACGCGCCCGTTTCAAATCAGCCGATGCGCTTCGCGCCCACAATGTAGGGGGCGTAGTAGCCGTAAATGCTGTCGTACTGCACCCGGTAGGAGGTGGTGGAGGCGTGGATGAACTGGCCGTTGCCTACGTACATCCCCACGTGGGTGGTGGGCAGGGTGCCGCCGGAGCTGTCAAAACGGCGGTCGAAGAAGAAGATCAGGTCGCCGGGCTGCATGGCGTTGGTGGACACAAAGTAGCCGCTGTTGTAATACTGGCTGGAGGAACCGCGGGCAATGGGGTGGCCCAGCTGCTTATAGATGTAGTACATCAGGCCGGAGCAGTCGAAGGAGCTGGGGCCGGCGGCACCGGAGCGGTAGCGGCAACCCAGCAGGCTCTTGGCCATGGCGGCGGCGGAAGCACCCAGCGCGCTGGAGGCCTGATAGTCGGCACCCACCAGGGTGACGTACTCGGCGGAGATATAGCCGGACTCGATCTGGTACCAGCCGTTGCCCAAATCCGCCACGATATCCACCACGGTGCCCGCCTTGAGGGAGGCCACCTTCTCATAACCAGTGCCCGCGCCGGAGCGCACGTTCAGCACATCGGCGGTGATGAGGCCCCGCTTCTGCTCAGGCTCGGTGCCCTGGGCGGCGGGGACAACAGTGCCGTCCTCCAGGGAAATGGTCAGCCATTCGCCGGACATATAGCCGGTCTTGTTCCCATATGTAACCTTATACCAGCCGTTGCCCGCATCCTCCTCCACGGTGACGGTGGCACCCTTGGGGGCCTGAGCCACGGTAGAGGAGTTGGTGTTGGCCTCACTGCGCAGGCGCAGGGAGTCGGCGGTGACGGTGCCGCTGCCGATGGAGGCAAAGGCGACGCCGGTGGTCATAACGAGGGCCAGTCCGGCGGCAGCGGTGAACCGGATGGCCTTGGCTTTGAAATTCATTGGAAGGTTCCTCCATTCAAAATTTTCGTGAGTAAAAATACGGGAATTACTTGCCAGCCAGGGCGCGCATCAGCCAGATGGAGCCCATGTCGATGGCGGAGAACAGGTCGGGCAGGTCACTCTTTTTCACCACCCGGTCCCGGCTCTTAAGGTCGGGGTCGGTGAGCTGGAGCTGGAGCTGGACCTTGCTGGCCACGTCCAGGCCGTCCTGCTTCTCAGAGGCCATCACCTGGATCATGACGATGTATTTGTCGGCCATGGAGCCATAGTAGATCAGATTGTCCTTGCGGCGGAGCGGGTGCCCCTTGTAGGTCAGAGCTGCGGATTTTTCAGCCATGAGTGCCTCCTCAGAAAATTGTAACGGGTTGTTACCGATTTGTAACCATTGTACCTCTTGAAACGCCGCTTGTCAACAGGATCTTAAAAATTTTTTCAAGAAAAACAAAAACCTGCCCGCACCGCCGGAAATGGCGGGGCAGGCAGGGGGGATTATCCTTGCCCGGCGGCGTAAAGCAGGAGGGCGGCGTGGGCGGCCAGCATCAGGGGCACGCCGTACCGGAAGGGGGGCTTGCGGATTTTGTGGCGGAACAGGGCCATGCCCAGCAAAGCCCCGGCGGAGCCGCCCAGCAGGGCGCAGAACAACAGGGCCGCTTCGGGGATGCGGCGGCGGTGGAGCTTGGCTTGGGCCTTGTCCCAGCCGTAGAGGAGGAAGGAGAGGGTGCTGAGGACGCCCAGCCAGATCAAGAGGAGACGGAGGGGGTGGGGCATGGAGATCACCTGCACTTTAAATAAGGTAAGTGCATTATACCACAGGAGAGGGGATTGCGGTAGGGGGATGATGGAATCGGGGTATACTGTTGAAGGCGTCTCCGCGTTGGAAAAAACTTTGGGGGATTTGGGAGATTTGACTTGACAAGGGCGGAGATGGCGGGTATAATATAGACCGTTGACTTCCAGTTGATATGTGCAGTGGTATCGAAGTGGTCATAACGAGCACGATTGGAAATCGTGTGACGGTCAAAAGCCGTCCGAGGGTTCGAATCCCTCCCACTGCGCCAAGTTAACACGATGAAAATGCTATTTGCCTCGCAAAGCCAGTGTTTTCAACGGTTTGACGGCCCTCGGATCAAAAAATCCGG
>CAJUCA010000085.1 GCA_910585265.1 uncultured Oscillospiraceae bacterium
CGGTTCAGCCGACGCTGGAGCTTTGCCAGCTTTTCCTGGGACTGCCTGAGCCAGTTGGGGGCGTCGGCCAGCTCGCCGTTGTCCGCCACATAAAAGTGGGTCATGGAGTATTTCAGGCCCAGGGTGGTCTCCGGGGCAGGGGTGACGGCCGACCGCTCCTTCACAACGCATTCATATAAAATGTAGGCGAAATATTTGCCGGTTTTGGTTTTCTCCACCGTCACCCGCCGGAGCTTCCAGCCGTTCCGGGGACGCTGGGGGAATTTGGCCTTGACGATGCCCGCCTTGGTCATGCGGATACCGTCTTTGGTGGTGTAGATGGTGGGGCCGGACTCAAACACGTGGTTGCAGGCGGTGAAGGAGTCCCGGTCGGTCTTTTTCTTCTTAAAGTTGGGGTATCCAAAGTGTTCGGGGCTTTTGAAGAACACCCGGAACGCCTGGGACAGCTTGTTGTGTTCTTGAATCAGTGCCTGATTGTCCACCTCGGTGAGGAAGGGGGCTTCCTTCTTGTACTTGGCCGGGGTGGGGATGAAATGCTTGTCGGTTTCCAGATAAAACCGCTGCTGGTCGGCCAGCATATGGTTCCAGATCCAGCGGCAGCAGCCGAAGGTGTTCTCAAACAGCTGCGTCTGGGCTTCGTTGGGGTAGAGACGTGCTTTGATGGTGGTGTACTGGACAATCTGACCGTCCTTGCACGGCGTTTTCGGTTTTCGCGGCATCGCGGCACGTCTCCTTTCCGCCCGGACGAAAAATTTGTCCGGGGTTGTATACAACCCCGGACTGAAAAATTTTTTCTATAGAGCCTTAATTTCCACGCAATCGCGCCGATATGTAGTACAGAACGAAGATAAAGTTCCTTAAAATATCCCGACCGGAGAAGTATACAACCCCGGACTCAGCCTGTCGAAGAACCCGGATACTCTTTTCGAGTATCCGGGTTCTGAAATAAAGCAGGGAGAAAGGCAACAAAGGGAAGGAGGTGCGCAAGGCTTTCCATCTGGCCAACCTTTTGAGATTCATGGCAGCAAACTTAAGCCTCACCCATTTGGAGACCTGGGCCAGACCTCTATAAAGCGTATAGCGCATCCCATGTTTTTCCTTGGCGTCGGCAAAGACCCGCTCAATGGTTTCCTTGCGTTTGGCGTAAAGCTCTTTGTATTCCGGGGTGTATCTGGCGTCATCGGCCAGATCTTCGTAGTCCTTCCAAACATGGCGCAGGACAGTTTTTACGCAGTTTTTAGAGTGGGTGCAAAGCTGCCGGGTGGGACATTGCGCACAAATTTTTGGGTCGCTGCCATATTCCCGGTAACCGTCCCGGTTGGTGGTACGGTAGGCCAAGAGCCGGTATTCCGGGCAGATCACGCAGTCATAGTATTCATCATAAACATACTTCCACCACTCGTGCCCGCCTTTCATCGTCATGGGACGCTTATAGGCAGTGGACAACACCCGGCCATCGGTGAACACTTTTTTGCAGATGTGTGGAGTTTTGTATGCGGAATCCGCCACAATGGTCTCAATTTGTGGAAAACTTTCGGTCACTTTGTCGTAGACATCGTCGAACGCCACGCTGTCGTGGACATTGCCGGGGGTGACCACCGTTTCCAGCACATAGCCGTTCTTATCGCAGGCGGTATGGGCCTCATAGGCAAACTGCCGCTCATGCTTTCCCTTCACAAACATACCGCAATCCGGGTCTGTGGTGCTTTTTGTCACTGTTTTGAAGCCTGCCTTCTTCCGCCGCGCCAGCTTCTTTTTTGAGGTGTTGTCCCGTTTCTTTTTCGTGGGCCTGGGCGGATCATCGTCGTCATCGAAGGGCTTCTTCCCATGGGCCTCCCGGTCTGCGTTGATCTCCGCCAGCAGCTCATCCCGATACCGCTTTGCCGCCGCCGGCACTTCCTGTTTGATTTTCTTATTCAGAAGCTGTACCAATAGGCTACAGAAAACCCCGATCAGACTGATCCAAAGAAGTGCATCACCTGTATGCGCTGTGCGGCCGTCTGCCCACAGAAAGCGCGGGCACTTCCGGCCCCGGCACCGCTTGCCTCCAAAACGATGCTGAGTGTAAAAGCAGCCGGGTACAAACAGCCCCAAACATTTCTTTGATCCTCTGCGGCAAAATGAGAAAGGGCCCGTGCCGTCGAATTTGACAGCACGGGCCCTTTTGTCACCGCTTGCTCATAATTTTGCCGTACATCTGCCGCTTGTCCCGCTCAAACCGCTGCACCACCAGCGTGACGTGATCCCCGGACTGGAAATCAGAATCCTCATGCTGGTAGGAGTAGTTGCACATACACACCGTGCCGTCCGGCAGGTTGCAGAACACCCCGCCGCCGTACTTCCCGGCGATCACCGCATAGCGGCGGCTGCCCACGGGATGACGCTGCTCCGCGCCCTCAAAGGGGTTGGTCTCCGTCTCCTTCACTGAAATCTGGAGATCCCGCTGGCGGGCATTGTACCCCTTCACAACGCAGTCCAGCTCATCACCGGGATGGTACTGCTCCCGCAGGTCGGCGATGGCGGTGTAGCTCAGCTCCCGCTGGGTGAGGTCGATGTCGTGGCCATAGCACTCCGCCAGACAGCGACGGGGCCCCACCGCCAGCAGACGGCACTTCACCCGGGCACCCTCGGCGCACAGGTCGGGCCGGTGGGCGAAGAAATACCGTTGGGCTCGGGCGGCCTGCCTCCGGGACGCGATTGCGTAACCTCCCTCCCGGTCCACCTTGGTGATGATGAAGTCGATGTTGGCCCCCATCATGTTCTGAAGCACATAGTCTGGCCGGGCCTCGCCCGTCCACATCTCGGTGGCGGGGATGTAAACGGGCACACGGTAGACCAGCACCACCACGCAGTACATGGTGCGCCGCTCCACTTGGCCGGTCTCCCGATTCCGCACGTTCATGGAATGGGGGTCGGCGCCGATGACGGTGCCGGACAGAGCACTGTGGCCCCGGAAGGAGGCGTAGATGGAGTTCCACGCCTGATGCTCCTCCTGGGAAAGCCCCCGATCCAGCTCCCGGAAGTCCAGGGCAAAAAACTGCTGGCGCTCTGTCAGGGGCGGATCCGGGGGTGCGTCCCCGTTCGGTTCGGGCTCTGGGGCCGAAGGGACACCCCTGGCCTCGGCACTTTCAGGCTCACCTACGGGCGGCGCATCCATATCCCCGACAAAGCCGGGTTCCTGCCCGTCCATGGACAGCTTACCCTCCGGTATGAGGTCAGGCAGCTCCACGGACGGTTCAGCTTCCGGGCCGCTGTCCAACGGCGGCCCGGACACATCCACGTCCACCACCTCCGGGGTGCCCCCACCGTTCTCTCCCGGCAGGGTGGGCTCGTCACCGGGCATGGGTGGGATCTCGCCCTGTTCCCCCATCTCCATGGGTAGGCCATTATCGGGCGCGCCCATGTCCTGGGGTGGCCCCTCTAGCGTGGCGGGGGCATCCATTCCGGGTTGCTCCGCCTCCATGGCGGCGGTCTGTTCGGGTTCCTCCGAGGGGTTAATTTTCTTCCTTGGCATAGTAAATCCTCCTTTGTGGTGTGATATATCTTCATGGCCCGTTGGAGCCATAGAAGCGATGGGAGCCGTCCGGCTGGCGGGCGGCGAAAAAATGCTTGGGCGGCAGGGCCAGCCCCTGGGGAATTGCGCCGGTGTCCGAAATCCAGACGATGCGCTCGGCCCTACCACGCTCCAGCAGCCCGGCGGGCGCTGTGTCCAAAGAGGCCACGGTGAACAGGCGCAATTCGTCCCCGAAAGCAAAACGCAGCAAGCAGGGCGGCTCGGCGCTGGCGCTGATCACCCCGGGCCTGCCCCCGGTGAGCTCGATCATTACGTCCACAGCCTCCAGCCGGCGGCTGTCCGGCTGTGTGTTAGACAGCCAGACCAGCTCATCGTCCACCCGCACGTCGGCCATGCCCATGCGGAGCTGGCGCAGCATGGCGTCCATGCGGGCCTGGGTAACCGAAAAGCTGTCCGTCTCAAACTGTCCACGCACTAGGGCGTGTAGCTGCCGCCGCCGAACGCAGTTCAGCTTTTTTAGCGCGTCCAGGATGAATTTCTGCTGTACAGACAAAAACATGGCCGTCACCTCCCGTCTGGCGGACGCCGGAGCCCGTTCAGATACGGGTCCACCATCAGGTCGCTCTCGCTCTCCGCGATGCAGTTGAAGATCGTGGCCATGGCATAGGCAGTGGAGTTTTTCACCGGCTTGTCCAGATTGGCGTGAAGCTTGGCCTCGGCGGTCTGCAAAATCATGTAGTCCAGCAGCTTCAGCTTGGCCCGCACCCGGCTCTGGGGCAGGGTGGCGTTGCCCACCCGGAAGCTGTCCGCGTAGAAAAGCCGTTCAATGGCGTTTTCAAACACCAGGGCAGTTTCGCCGGAGAAACACTGAAGCTCACAGGCGTCCAAAATGCCCGTGAGCTCCACCTCCCCGTCCGCCTGTCCGTCCCTGCGCGGGACAGACTGACTGACATCAGTATGACTGGGGTAAGTATGACTAAGATCTTTATAACTTGGCCGCAGTTCCTGCGGTTCTGCAACCTCAGATATTGCGGTTCTTGAAGCGCAGGTTTCACGGTTCTTGCTGCCCATATCCTGCGGTTCTTGGGAAGGCAAAGAAAAATCCGGGTCGTCAAGAACCTCAGAATCGGAGGGTCTTGAAGTTTCCTCCTCTGGCGGAACAAAGGGGGCGCTGGTGTAGTCTGGGTCATCCTGGGGCGTCACGGTGGCCAGGTAGATCTGGTTGGCGTCTCCCCGGCCGCACCGCTTTTCCCATATCAGGTTCAGCTCCTTCAGCGTGCGGAAGGCGGCCGTCACCTTTTGCTCGCAGATCCGTAGTTCTTTGGCCAGCTCCTTCCGGGGGAAGATGACGAACACTTCCCCGAGGTCGTTCACCCAGCCGTTGCGCCGGGAGAGCTGGAAGCGGTTCAGCAGGAAGGTGTACGCCACCTTGGCCTCCAGGCCCATGCCGGCGTAGCGGGGATCGGAAAACAGCCAGCGGGGCATCTGCATATGGTAGATGGTCTGCACGTCCGTCTGCCGCATCAGCGGGAAGGACGGGCGTTCTTTCATGGTTGCGGCCCTCATAGGGGGCACCTCCTCGTGAAATATATTTGCTTTCATTGTGATAGAATAGTTTCCAGAGAACTTACAGAGCTTTGTGGCTTGACACTATAAAGAAATATTGGTATAATTTCTTTATGAAAGGGGCTGAATATCATGCCGAATATTCGCTCAAGCGCAGAGCTGAGAAACCAGTACAACGAGATATCTACCTTCTGTCACGATTACGCTGAGCCGGTGTTCATCACCAAAAATGGCAAGGGCGATTTGGCCGTCATGAGCATTGAGGCGTATGAGGAACTGATGGGGCGTTTTGAGCTCTATGGTCTGATCCAGGAAGGCCTGGATGACGTGACCGAAGGCAGAACCCGCCCATTGTCCGAAGCCATCGGGGCGCTCAGAAAGCGGCGTGCCAAATGAAGTACCAAGTCCACATCACACAAAGAGCAGAGAGGGATTTAGACCAAGCGTTGGACTATATTGAGTTCTCCCTCAAAAATCCCCGGGCAGCGGACAGCCTGCTGGACGAGGCAGAGACCGTTTTAGCCGGCTTGGATCAGATGCCGGCGCGGTATGCTGTAGTAGATGACAGGCTCCTGTCCGCATGGGGGATACGATTTGTCCAGATCAAAAAATATCTGGCGTTTTATGTCATCGCCGAGGAAACGCGGACTGTCCACATCATTCGTTTTCTTTACGGAAAAAGCGACTGGCGTTCCATTCTGCGTTATGGATTTACAACCGAATAGCATAAAGCCAACTCCCGCCGGGATCACCTCCCCGGCGGGAGTTCTTCATCCTCATCATTGCCGCCCACCACGCCGTCAGCACCCAATTCCACCATGCCCAGGCCCTGGCCCTGGTCGGCAAGCTGATACTCCACCTCCTGCGCCGGGTTGGGTTCATCCTCCGGGTCAGGCTGCTTCTGCGTGTCAGGCAGTTCCTGCCCGGACACAGGCGGCGGGGCTTCCTTTTTCGCCGACTGCGCCTTTTTCTGCTCCTCCTTCGCTCTCCACTCCGGCGTGTAGTCCGCCACCCGGCAGGACTTGAGTTCTCCGTACCCCGGCAGCTCCTCCGGCGTCAGCTTGTAGAGCAGCGCGGGCTTCCTGCCCTGGAACAGGGCGATGCACTGGCGGCGGTCCAGGCGCAGGATCTCATCCGGCTGCATCAGCTCCCGCTGGGTGCTGCTCCTGGTCTGGGAGTAGGGCCGGGTGTTGCCGTAGACGAAGCCGTACAGCGGCGGCTGGGGCTTGGACTGGCTGGTGAGGGCAATGGTCACCTTGCCGCACTTCTTGGAGATGTAGTCCGCCGAGGTCCAGTCGTTGCAGCCCATGTAGAGGGTTTGGTCAAAGGTGGCCAGCTGGTTCTCCCATTCCTTGCCCGGATACTTTTCCTGCCACTGGGACAGGCTCTGCACCACCACCTGGCAGCTCATGTTGAATCCCCGGATGCTGTTCAGCGCGTCGGCAATGCCGTCCATGTACCCGATGTTGCAGTATTCGTCCAGGCAGAAGTTCACCAGCACCGGCAGACGGCCGCCCTCGCCCTTCAGCCGGGCGTAGTCGGACAGCCGGGGCAGGGCCAGGGAGAAGAACAGGGAGCTGAGGAAGCGGTACGCGCTGTCCTGGGCGGAGATGATGACGAAGTAGGCGCAGGGCTTCTGCCCCGGCAGCAGCAGGTCCACATCGTGGTTCCGGGTGATGGCGTCCACCAGCTTGTTCTGGAAGATGGCGAGGCGGTTGCCCAGGCCGATGGCGATGCTGCCCCACAGGTTCTCCTTGGCCTTGAGGAACAGGCCATGATGGCCCTTGGCCGGGTGATCCGGCGGGAGCTGGGCCAGGGTGCGGTTGATGTCCTGGATGCTCTGGTGGGCCAGAAGCTGGTACACGTCCCCCAGTCCCCGCTTTTCGATGGGCAGCAGATTGCCCTTGGCGTCCTTCAAGTTCACCACGTAGTGGATCAGCGCCATGAGCAGGTTCAGCTCCGCGCGGCTCCAGAAGTCGTCTGCCTCCCGGGGCCCCGAGGTGTTCTGGATGATGGTGTTGGCCACGGTCTGGGCCAGCTGGGGCTCCTTGTCCAGCCCATACAGGCAGTTCCAGCCGTTCGAGTGGGCCATGTCCAGGAAGTTCACCGCCTTGACATAGTGGCCATGCTCTTTGAAATAGGGAGACAGCTTTTCAAAAAGCTCTCCCTTCGGATCTGTCACAAAAACGGACTCCCCGCGCTGGGCACATCCCATCAAAAACGGGATGATGAAGCCCCGGGACTTGCCACTGCCGGGAGCACCGATGCACAGTAGATTGTTGTTGTCCCCGGGCACCATGCGGTGGGCGGCGTAGAGGGCGTACTTGTCCGGGTCCTCCGGACGCTTTTTGTATTTGCCCAACATCATGCCCTTCACTTCGGACACGCTGCCCACCTCCAGGAAATCAGACATCTCCTTTTTCGTGAGGAAGCCGGAGGAGCCGTGGGTGCCGTCGGGCAGGATATCGAAGCCCCGGCTGTCCCGGGTGGCCTTGTACCCGGAAAACCACTTGTACCCCGTGCCGGTGAACAGGCACACCAGCAGGGCAGTGACGGCGGTGGCTCCCAGGCCGAAGGGGGTGAACAGTACGAACCAGTTGCGGAAGGGGTTGAGCACCCAGATGCTCTCCACCGCTGCCTCCCCCGCCTTGTGGAAGGTGGCGGCAGTACCCAGCCGGATGGAGTTCAGCACCATGCCGTAGAAATACCAGGCTATCAGCCCCACAGCGGCATAGAGGGGCAGCTTCTTTTTGTTGCGCTCATACCAGGGCCCGATTTTTGGCTCCAGGTAATCTTCAGCTTTTTCTATTAGTTTGGATAAGCGGGGCATCCGCCACCTCTCCTTTCGCGGTTGTGAATTGGGTGCGCGGGGGCACATAGGGCACGGGCTTCCTGCCGGTGACGGCGGAGATCGCCTCGGCGGTGAGCACAAACACCCGCGCCAGGTTTTTGTCCCGGCAGCGGGGGAACAGCACCTGCTCCGCCTGCCCCTCCAGGGCGGCCATGGCCACCTGGGGGAAGCCCCGGTTCTTAGCCGTCCGGATGGCGGCGTTGATCCGGCGCAGGTCCATATCCGCCGCCATGAGGAAGGGGACGCCCTGGAACATGGCGTCCCACTCGGGCACGTCGTCCGGGGGCGGGCGGTACT
>CAJUCA010000086.1 GCA_910585265.1 uncultured Oscillospiraceae bacterium
TTTCGTACATCGCCATGAGGAACGCCGGGAGCATGATCCCCAGCATGAGGAACATGGCCCCGGTGCTGCCGATAGGCCCACGGGCCAGCAGATAGGTGGGGACCCCCACCAGTCCGCCGCCTCCGAAGCAAATGAGCTGCCGCTTGGTGAGGTTAAACGCCAGCTTGGTCTTGACTCTGGACAGGTCGTTGGGGACATTCACATAAGGTATGGTCGATCACTCCTTTCCGGCCCCCGCTCCCTCTGGACACGGTGTCCAGAGGCCGGGGGTACATTCCACCTCATTCCCCCACACGTCCCAGCCGGGGACAGTCTGCCGGGCGAACAGCTCCACGCGGGGCACGTCGCCCAGCAAGGCCTTGATCTTCTCCCTGGCCTCGTCCGGCTTTTTGCTGTGGCCCTCTATGGGGGAAATGATGAATTGGTGGACGTTGGCGGCCTGCCGCCGGGGACGGCCCCGCGTTGCCAGCAGGCACACCTCCGCGTTGGCCCTGGTCCAGAAGCCCAGGCCGTAAAACCAGCTATCCGCCTTGCGGTTCTTTTTCAGCCAGACAAAGGCCACGCTCTTATACTGAAAGCCCCACGCCTTGATCAGCCGCAGGGCTTCCGGGAGCTGGGGGAACGTGGCCCACAGGAACAGGGCGCAGTCCGGGGCGGCCAGCTCCGCCACAGGCAACGCGCACAGCTCGTCCATGCTCATGGTGGGGTAGTGCTTCTCCGCCGATCCTGGCAAATTCTTTTGGGAATAGCGCCAGGGCGGGTCGGCGTAGATCACGGCGTATTTTCCGATAAAATCCCTCCTCTCCGCTTATAGTCACGGTGTCCAGAGGTCCGGGAGCTAATGCGCCCCCAGAACGCTCCGGGCGATACTCCCCGTTTTGAACAGGCAGTAGCACAGCAGCACCGTGTAGCCGATGGTCCCCCATATCGCCCCTATGGGGTCGCCGCCTCCGGCGATACTCTGAATGAGTACCGCGTAGATCCCCACGCATACCAATATCAGCATCCCCTGGAAGCCCACGGCGAACAGGGAGCGGAGATAGTTCTGCCCGGCCCCGCCCAGCTCCCGGTTTGCAAGGGTCGCCACGGGAAGGGGCGCTAAACTGGTGAGCATATAAATTTCTATCATCCGCCCGTAGACGATCACGAAGATCACGATATTCAGCGCGGTCATGGTGAGCTGCACCACAAAGGACTGGAGCCACAGCCCCAGCAGCGGGCCCAGGTCCATTCCCTCCAGCGCCGCCTCCAGGTCCGCCAGCATATCCGGGGAAACGTCCGTGGAGCCCTGGATCAGCCCCGCCGACTGTGCCACCACCCGCTGGGCCACGTCGAACACCGCCATAACGATGTTGAACGTGTTGGACAGAATGAGGATGGCGCAGGCCGTTTTGAATATCCACTTGAAGAAAATCCAGTAGTCCAGGTCGTGGAGGTTGTTCCGCTCCACCAGCAGTTGAATGAGTTCGTAGGTGGCGACAAAGGTCAGGACCAGTCCGGCGATTGGCAGTATCACCGTCTCGGAAAGCCGCCGGATCAGGGAGAAAACCCCGGCGTTCCATTGCGCCGGGGCTGTCCCCACTTGTACCGCGATCTCCCCGACACGGGCATTGACTGTATCAAAGAGCCCCGACAGGTTGTCCATGATCCCGCCGATCAGCAGCTCCTTGAGCCAGTTCGTGATCCAGTCGGTGAGAAATCCCATGAAGCGCCGCCCTTAGAACAGGCCGGACAGCAGGGGAATGAGGGTCGTGCCCAGCAGGATAATGCCGCCGCCCGCCATGAGCTGCTTCATGCCCTGGCTTTTAGCTCACTACGGATAAAGAAGCAAGGAGAGGTTAAAAATTTTTGCCGTTCCCATCCGGCGGGGCCTCGCCGGATAGGTCTGGCTCAATCGTCAGGCAAGTCCACCTTGCCCACAAAAGAATAATAAATCTCGATGTCCTGGTGGCGCGTTCCCTGCTCGTCCTTCCAGCACTCATGCACCACGATCTTCTCCACGAACTCCCGGAGGAGGGTAGGGGTCAGCTCCTCGAAGCTGGTGTACTTCCGCACCACTGCCATGAACTTCTCCACGTTCACAGCCGCCTCCTTGGACTTTCCCATCTCCGCCTGCAACTCGGCAACACGGGTTTTCAGTGCAGCCTGCTCCTGCTCATAATCGGCGGACAGCTCCATGAAACGCTCGTCCGTGATGCGTCCGCTCACGCTGTCCTCATACAGACGCTTGAAAATGCCGTTCAATTCTCCGATGCGCTTCTGCGCCGCCTCCAGCTCGCGGCGGCGGGCGGCGTTCTTCCGCTTGCCGCCGTCCTCGTTCTGCGCCATCAGCAGCTTCATAAACCGGGCCTCATGCTTGGCGGCATAGCTGGTGACTTTCCGCAAATTCTCGGTCACGCCCGCCGTCAGAAGGTCGGTGCGGATGAAGTGCGCCGTACAGTCAGCGGTGCGCTTCTTGTAGCTGCCACAGATGTAGCAGTCCTGCCGCCGCTTGTCCGTTTCGTACCTCTGCTGGTACATGACGCTCCCGCAATCGGCGCAGAACAACAAGCCGGAGAACAGGCCAACCTCGCCGAAACGGTTGGGCCGCTTTCGCTGTTTGCGAAGCTCCTGCACTCGTTCCCAGGTGGCATCATCAATGATGGCTTCATGGGTATGCTCGAAAACCATCACCTTGTCCTCTGGATTGAGTACACTGGTCTTGACCTTGTAGGACACCTTCTCCGTCTTGAAGTTGACGGTATGGCCCAGGTACTCCCGGCGCTCCAGAATGTGCGCCACGGTGTTGCTCGACCACTTGCAGGGGTAGTCCGGGTAGTAGCGGCGGGTGCTGCCGGTGCGCCGGTACTCCATCGTCCCCGGCGTGGGGATGTTCTGCTCAGTCAGCATCCGGGCAATCTTGGTGGGGCCGTTCCCGGCGAGGCACAGACTGAAAATCTGCTTTACCACAGGGGCGGCCTCCGGGTCGATCACAAACTCGCCGTCCTCGTCTTTCAGATAGCCATAGACCGGCTGGCTGGTGATGGGTTTTCCGCTCATGCCTTTAGCCCGGAAAACCGCTTTGATTTTCTTGCTCGTGTCCCTCACCATCCATTCATTAAATAAATTCCGCAAGGCGCTCATGTCGTTGTCGCCCTGGGCGCTGTCCACGCCGTCATTGATGGCGATAAAGCGGACGCCTTTCTTTGGGAAGGTAATTTCTGTAAATAGGCCCACTTGCAGATAATTCCGTCCCAGGCGTGAGAGGTCTTTCGTCACGACCGTCTTGACCGCGCCGCTCTCCACGGCGTCCATCATCTCGGTGAAGCCGGGGCGCTGGAAGTTGGCTCCGCTCCATCCGTCATCCACGAAAAACTGATAGGGCATCAGGCTATGCTCACGGGCGTAGCTTTCGAGGATGCGCTTTTGATTGGAAATCGAGTTGCTCTCGCCCTGCAATTCATCGTCACGGCTGAGGCGGCAGTACAGGGCGGTGATAGGGGCCTGCGTGGTTTGCTGTCTAATCATCGTTCCTCCATTCCGACAGCCCCGGCCCCGCTATTCCGATGGCAACAGTATAGCACAGGCCGGGGCGGTTGTATAGTGCTTTTTACTTCCTTACAAGAAAAAGTTTTAAGCTGGGGCTTATCGTGGAACTACCGGCAGGAGGTCACGGGCTGGGGCTGATCTGACAGCGGCTCTCGGCCTCCAGGACTTTCGCCATTTTGTCGGCGGCGGTGTCGGTGGTGTCCTGCTTGAAGTAGCCGGAAACGGTAAGAACGGTGTTGCCCATGCGGATTTCAGTCACGCAGTCCGGGCGGCGGGTGGTCTTGGTCTTGCTGGGGGTGTGGGTCATAGGCGGCTCCTTTCAAATTTTTGTTGTGGATATTCGGCTGTTTTGAGGCTTGGAATGGTAACATACAGCCCCCTGTTGAGGACGGCCCAAAAGTCCCGTGATACCGGGCTTTTCAAGGGCCTAAACCGTTACATAGCGGCCCGGTGGCGGCGCACCCGCTCACAAGTCTTGCGGCGTTCTTCCTCCTTGGCGCACTCCGGGCAGTATTTGGCCCGGTTGGATTTTGGGATGTACCAGCCGCCGCACAGGACACACTTTTTTCTTTCCCGGCGGTGGAGCAATTCGGCGCACAGGCTTTCGTCCAGGGGCAGCACCGCCGCCCGAAACCAGCGGCAGATCAGCGAGTAGGAAATGCTCTGCGGACAGACGCATTCCTCCCCATCGTCCAGCAGAAGGCAGTTGCCGCCGTCATAGTTGCAGCAGTCATGCACCAGCCGCCGAACAGCCCGATACTGTTGGTAGGTCAGCCGGACGGCGTTATCGGTCATGCTCGTCCCTCCGCTGGCTGGGCGCGCCGTGAAGCACTTGGTCGATGTTCCGCTTGACGGTCATCAGCTCGTCCGCTTTCCGCTTGCGCTCCTGGTACTCGGTGTACCCGGCATTCTTTTCAGACAGCAGCGCATCGATCTCCGCCGTCAGTTGTTTGATGGTGGGCAGCTTGGTGATGCCATTGGCCTTGAAGAAATGAACAGCGGCCTCGGAGCGGAGCAGGTCGGCCTCATGCTCCTGCCGGTAGGCGGCGCGGGCCTTGGGCGTTTTCTGTGCGGCGAGGCCCTCCCGGACTGCTTTGGTGTTCCGGTAGATGATGATCTGCCGCCGCAGCTCCTTTTTTTCTTTCAAGGCCAATTCGGTAGGCTTCAGCTTGGCGGAGCTTTCAAGCACAGCGGCATAGGCGGCGGACACAGCGGCGTCCAATTCCTCCGGCGAAGAAAAGCCATACTCTGTGTAGAGGTTGAGCGAGCTTGCCATCTGTTTCAGATTGAAGTTGGTCGCCCAATACTCATAGCCTTTGCCCTTGCCCTGGGCTTTCTTGGCCTCGATGTCCACCATGCGCTGGACGCCCTGGGGCTGGCGAAGCTGCTCCCGGATGCTGGGCTTGGCCCCCAGGCTGGGACGGGCGGCGTTGCGTTCCAGGGCGGCACCGACGGCGGCGCGGTCAAACTCGTCCCCCAGCTTCCGGGCGGTGATGGGCTTGGCCCGGTCGGGGGTGAGGTAGGACAACCGGCCCCGGCTCTCTTTGACGGTGATGCCCCGCTGCAACAGCCGCTGGGCAAAGTCCTCGAAGCTGACAGCCACGGCGAGGACGGCTCGGATCTCCCGGCGCAGCTTCTCTTTGTCCGTTTCAAACTTAGTGGGCGGCTTTCTCTGGGCGGCGTTCTCGGTGTCCAGAGCAAGCTGCCCTTTCTTCTGTGCCCAATACTCCCGTTCGGTGACACGACTCCTGCTCCCGCCCAGCAAGTCGATCTGGTACAGCCCCGCCTCCTGACACAGCTCCATGACCTCGGCCCGGAAGTGGTGCATGGCAGCGGCGGTGCAGCGGTGCTTGGCCCCGGCCTGGGTGTCGCTGGCCCTGTCCATGTAGGGCTTGCGCTCCACTTCCTCCACCCGCAGGGAGTTGATGACGATGTGAACGTGGATGTTGCCGCTGTGATTGTGACCGTCCGGGTGGGTGCAGACCAGGGCCTGGTGTCCGGGAAACTGTTCGGCGCAGAACCGCTCCCCCAGCGCCTGGGCCTTGTCCATCGTCAGGCCGTGGTCGGGGCCGTCCCTGGGGTCAAAGGACAGGATGTAGTGATGGCTCTTTACGTCCTCCCGCCGCTGGTTTTTCCCGTAGCGGAGATTGGCCCGCATACAGGCCACGGCGAAGTCCTCCCCGCCGCAATTCAAAGAAGAAATGCGGTAGTCCTGGCGGGGGACAAGCCGCCCCTGCTCGTCCAGGACGGGCCTGCCGGTGAACTCGTCATGCTCGAAGGTGAGGTACTGCTCCGCCGCGCCGTAGTCGGCATTTTTAGAGCTTAAATGTTTCAGTGTTGCCAATGGCTTCACCTACCTCCCGAAGCACCCGAAACTTCAAGGCAGCGAGGTCGGACAGCTGCGCCCGAACCTCGGCGGCGAGGGCATTGTACGGCGTCCCAAACTCGTTCAGATAGCGGGCGATCTGATTGAGGTTGCCGCCGATCTTCCCGTACTCCCCGGTCAGCCTGCCGATGGCGGCAAGCAGCTCGTCATTGACAGGGGACACGGTGATGATGGGCTTGACGGTCGCGCCGGTGATCGCCTGCCGGATAAACTCGGATTGGCTCATGCCGTAGGCGGTCAGGCGCTCCATGAAGTCGGCGTGTTCTTCCTCGGTCACACGGGTCTTGATGATGCGGTCACGGTGGGGCGTGTTGTAGCGTTTGGACAATAAACTTTTACCTCCTATTTCAAATTTTCCTCGGGGCATAATTCGCCCATTATACACTTTTTCAATATTCAATTGTCAAGGGCGTTTGTCCCGGTTACTGTCTACGCAATGCTGGAGGGAGCATCGGCTTTGAAAAACACAATGCACCCAGGTGGTCAAGACCACTTGGGTGCAGAGATTGTTTTCCAATATTCACTTCTGGCATCGCTCATCGCTGGGGCCATTATAGGGCAAACGCAAAGAATTGTCAATGCGTTTTGGCGTCTACTTTTGTCGTATCCCATGAGGTGTGCCGCTCTGCGGCGATTGCGGAAACGGCCTGCGTTTTCCGCACGGTCAGGCGAGATCGCAGCAGGCGAGGCTGACGGATTTTTGTGGCGCGGCAGCGCCACAACACCGGCGCGGAGCGCCGGTCAAAGGCGGGTTTGGGGTGGCAACCCCAACAAGTATCAGACTAGGGGAACAAATGAGCGGAGCAAAATTTGGGCCACGGGTCGATACTTGCCCTCAACGACTGGTGTTTCCCCCTTACCTACCCATCGTTTAGTTTCAGTTCAGCAAATCCGTCAACAGAAGTGAAGGTGTCGCTTCTATCCTCCCGATAAAATTAAATTTATTGCGCTCGACGCATTTCGTTCCGGTAGAAGCCGTCACCCTTGGACACTGTAATCAGTTCCCCTTGGGTTTCCATAGCTTGAATACGCTTGGCAATCCACCAGTCGCCGATACCCAATTGATACCGCCCCAATACATCACCGATGAGATGAGCCACCCGGAAAATTCCATCAGGGATTTGGGCACGAATGAATGGATCGTAGAAATCCTCCCCTACACTGCGCAAACGGCCATTGACAACAGCACGCAAGGGTGAATTTTCCTCTCGAAGCTGTGACCACTCCATAGCGATAGCTCTGCGGACATTTTTAGGGATTTCCCGCTCCAGCGGCAGATACGCCGCCCAGTCCCCCGGAGATAGTTCCCCCCAGTTCAAACAGGACTGCACCGTATTATCTTCCAGCGGCATCCACCGGGGCATCTCTAAAGCGGTCACGGGACAATCGCAGTCCCGCAGTTGCCAAAGCACATCATAAAATCCGCACAGGGAGTAAGGCGCATTGCTGTACCAAATGCGCACAGCCTCGCCATGTTTTCCGCCCTCCAAAAGCCGCTCTCTGTCCCGCTGGCGTTGTTCCCAAAGCATATCCCGCTGGGCATAATCGTCTGGGTCGCAATCTGGGAGTGGGAAATCGCCCCCCAGCCAAGCGGTAAGCAAATCAAACCGGGCCTTCTCCACATCAGGGCCGCTTATGGGGCCGATGTCCAATCCAACAGACGGGCATAGCACATCTCCGGGATTGCCGCCCACAGGCCGCGCCCGGCGGTTCTCCTTCTCCTTCTGGGCCTTGAATTGGGCTATAGCTTGGTCTTTTTCTTCCTGCGTGGGTTCCTTCTCTCCCTCGCCGAAAATAAATCCAATCACCCCATCATTCCAACTGGACGGCCCCCAATGCGTGGCCATCTTCAATGTCCCGCACTCACTGTCGGAAAAAACTATCTGCAACATGATAAAAACTCCGTTTCAAATGCTCATTTTTCGGATTGTCTTGGAAAAGTATAGCATCATGAGGAAAAGATTTCAAGAGGCAAGATTTTTGTTCGGAATAGGGGGGCTGGCTGTCAATTCGACAAAGTTTTCTTGTGATACTTTACCACACATGAGTATTGGAGCCCGGATTGTCGGACCCGTAGCCCTCCAGGAGATTGACGACGCCCCACACGCCCAGACCAGCGCCCAGGGCCACAACGAGGGTCTGCAAGGTGG
>CAJUCA010000087.1 GCA_910585265.1 uncultured Oscillospiraceae bacterium
GTTAAAATCTCCCATTTCCATACCTTACTCAAGCGCTTATGAATACAGCTTCTAAAGCTGGAGGAGGAAGGCTATGGACAAGCGTGACTTGAACCGGATGTTTGACGGACTGAGCCCGGATCCCGCACGGGAAAGGGATCTGCTGCGCCAGCTCCTCCAGGACGACGCAAGGAGGAAACGACCAATGAAAAACTGGAAACGAGTGGTTATCGGCGCGGCGGCCGCCGCCCTGTTGGTGACGGGGGCAACAGCGGCTTATCAGATCTTCCGGCAGGAGATTCCGTTAGAGCCGGATAAGATTGTTCCGGGTATGCTGGGCAGTGGTCAGGCTTCCTGGGATCAGACCTATGTGGATGAGGGCGCAGCAAATCCTATCTACTGGCCGAATCGGGAGGTAGTAGAAGTGAACCCGGCCCAGGCGCAGGCCCTTCTGGGTGACTATCTGCCCGAGTGTGGCTATCAGTGGCAGATTGAGGATTATACCCTGACTGTGGGGGGCTATGTGCTGGATGAACACACAGGTGCGGCCAAGTTTTACTATACGGTAGAACACCCCGGCGGATTTGGAGAAGGTGCAGTGGATTGGGAACACGGCTGGCTGAACAACGAGTTTTTCCGGGTCGGCGTAACATTTGAAACCCAGTCCGATGTGTCTCGCCCGTGGTTTGGCGGCCGCTGGTATGTGGATGTGGAACAGAGTACAGAGGAAAAACTGTGCATTGTGAACAGCGCGACAAATGACAGCGGCTGGAAAGCAGAGGATGGATTCATCGTCAACTTTACTGTCTACGGTAAAACCGCTCGGGATGACGATGTGATATCCGTCAAGCTGGAGTTGCCCGGATTGAACAGCCTGCCCGCCGTATCCATAACCGCCCCGGCCACAGGAAAAGCCGTCGCGGAGCTCTCCCCCATCGGCCTTCTGCTGAAGCCCGGCGGGGATATGGACGAGGTGGACTATATCTCCTTGGACTACGCCGACGGCACCCGATATGTGGTGCGGGATGATATCAACGGTCTGGACAACACGGACTATGGATTGATCAGTGGGGAGCGTCCTGACCGGGATTTGCGGCTTGTATTCAATCGTCTGGTGGATCCGTCCCAGGTGGTGTCCGTCACTGTGGACGGGCACAGGTATGAGGTAACCCAGTAAATGTCAAAGCCCGTCCCAATTGGGACGGGCTTTGACACGCTTACGGCTTGAACTCCGTATTGGCGTACTTGCACCAGGGTGCGCACACGCACTCGCCGCACTTGGCCTTCCGGGCGGTACACACCGCCCGCCCGTGGAGCACCAGCCGGTGGCAGAAGTTGTTGGACTCCTCCGGCGGCAGGACCGCCCGGAGCTGCTGCTCCACCTTGGCGGGGTCCTTGGTGCCGTCCGTCAGGCCCATGCGCCCGGATATGCGGATGCAGTGGGTGTCCGCCACCACCACGCCGGGGGTGTTATGTACGTCCCCCAAGATCAGGTTTGCCGTCTTGCGGCCCACCCCGGGCAGGCGGAGCAGATCCTCCATGGTGCCCGGCACCTTTCCGCCGTACTCATGGAGCAGCATCTGGGCGCACAGCACCATGTCCTTGCTCTTGGCCCGGAAGAAGCCGCAGGAGTGGACGTACTCCCCCACCTCCTCGATGTCCGCCTGGGCGAAGCTCTCCAGGGTGGGGAAGCGTGCAAAAAGGGCGGGCGTCACCTGGTTCACCCGCTCGTCGGTGCACTGGGCGGACAGCCGGACAGCAAACAAAAGCTCGTAGTCCTTTTGGTATTGCAGGGAGCAGATCCCGTCGGGGTACAGCCCCTTCAGGGCGTTGACAATGGCGATTACAGCTTCTCTCTCCATGAAACTCACCTCACTGGATATGATATCACAAAAAACCGAGGAAAGCGAGACTGTTTTTTCCGGAGATTACAGTTGTGCTTTTCCGGAAAACATTGTATAATGAGGAAGATCAAACTCTGGAAAGGCGGAGACACAAATGGTTTTAGAATATATGGATTTCGTATCCAGCCACGACCCCGAGCTGGGCGCGGCCATCCGGTCGGAGTACCAGCGTCAGTGCGACAACATCGAGCTGATCGCGTCGGAGAACATCGTGTCCGAGGCGGTGCTGGCCGCCATGGGCAGCGTGCTCACCAACAAATACGCCGAGGGCTACCCCGGCAAGCGGTACTACGGCGGCTGCCAGTGCGTGGACGTGGCGGAGAACCTGGCTATACAGCGGGCCTGTGAGCTGTTCGGGGCCAGGTTCGCCAACGTCCAGCCCCACTCCGGCGCGCAGGCCAACTACGCCGTCTATATGGCCCTGTGCCAGCCGGGGGACACGGTGCTGGGCATGAACCTGGACCACGGCGGGCACCTGACCCACGGCAGTCCGGTGAACTTCTCCGGGCGGTATTTCAAGATGGTGTCCTACGGCGTGAACGAGGAGACGGGCGTCATCGACTACGGCGAGGTGGAGCGGATCGCCAAGGAGTGCAAGCCCAAAATGATCATCGCCGGGGCGTCCGCCTATCCCCGGACCATCGACTTCCAGCGGTTCCGGGAGATCGCCGACCAGGTGGGGGCCTACCTCTGGGTGGACATGGCCCACATCGCGGGGCTGGTGGCGGCGGGGCTTCACCCCTCCCCCATCCCCTGCGCCCACGTCACCTCCACCACCACCCACAAGACCCTCCGGGGCCCCCGGGGCGGCCTGCTGCTCACCAACGACGAGGAGCTTGCCAAGAAGCTGAACTCCGCCATCTTCCCCGGCTCCCAGGGCGGCCCGCTGATGCACGTCATCGCCGCCAAGGCGGTGGCCCTGGGGGAGGCCCTGAAGCCCGGGTTCAAGGCCTACCAGCAGCAGGTGGTGAAGAACTCCGCCGCCCTGGCCCAGGGGCTGGTAAAGCGGGGCATGAAGCTGGTGTCCGGCGGCACGGACAACCACCTGTCCCTCATCGACCTGCGGGATCTGGGCGAGCTCACCGGCAAGGAGCTGGAACGCCGCCTGGACGAGGTGCGCATCACCGCCAACAAGAACAAGGTGCCCGGCGACCCCCGCTCCCCCTTCCAGACCAGCGGCCTGCGGGTGGGCAGTCCCGCCGTCACCAGCCGGGGCTTTGTGGAGGCGGACATGGACCAGGTGGCGGAGTATATCGCCCTGGCCGCCACCGACTTCCAGGCCAAGGCGGAGGAGATCCGGGCGGGCGTGGCGGCTCTGACCGCCAAATACCCCATCTACCGCTGAAGCGGCCATAGAGAAAGAAGGGTCCTGGGATGAGGCTGAATTTCAAACAGCGGTTTTTCTCCTGGCTGGACAGCTATGACATCTACGACGAGGAGGGGAACACCGTTTTCACCGTGGAGGGCCAGCTGAGCTGGGGCCACTGCCTGCACATCAACGACGCCTATGGGAACCACATCGGCACCCTCCAGCAGAAGGTCCTCACCTTCCTGCCCCAGTTCGAGATCTACGTGCAGGATCAGTATGTGGGCTGCATCAAAAAGGAGTTCACCTTCTTCAAGCCCCAGTTCGCCATCGACTTCAACGGCTGGCGGGTGGAGGGCCAGTGGATGGAGTGGGACTACGCCATCTGGGACGGCCAGCGTCAGGTGGCGGCCATTTCCAAGGAGCTGTTCCACCTCACCGACACCTATACCATCGACGTGGCCGACCCCAGGGACGCGCTGGGCGCGCTGCTGGTGGTGCTGGCCATCGACGCGGAGAAGTGCTCCCGGAGCTGACCTGTGGCAGCAGGGAGAAACAGACTGGGAAGGCCGGGAGGCGGACGGTATGCCGAAGGAATTGATGGGAAACGCCGCGTCTTTTCTTGGGGTGTTCCTCCTTGCCCTGGGCCTTGCCGCCCTGATTGCGGCGGAGCTGGCAAAGCGGCTGCTCCGGCTGGACGCCGACTACAGCGGCCCCCGGCGGACGGCGGGGGCCGTGGTGTCCGCCCGCTGGCGGGAGGAGTATGATCAGGGATCAAAGAGGGGCTGCAAAACCCGGATCAGAACCTGTCACGCCGCCTTTGCGCTGGAGGACGGGAGCCGGGTGGAGCTGTGGATGCCCTGGCGGAAATACCGCCGCCTGTCCGAAGGCGGCTCCGGGCGGCTGACCTGGCAGGGAGGCCGCCTGATCAAATTTGAACCGGCAGGTGAACGCCATGAGTCCTGATCTCACCTCTATCCCCGGCGTGGGCAAACATATGGCCGCCCACCTGAACGCCCTGGGCATTGAGCGGGTGGACGACCTGAAGGGCCAGGACCCGGAGGCCCTGTACGCCCGGGAGTGTGCCCAGGCGGGGCACACGGTGGACCGCTGCGTGCTGTACGTGTACCGTCTGGCGGTGGCCTGGGCGGAGGGGCGGATCGAGACGCCCGAACAGCGCAAGTGGTGGAACTGGAAGGACGATTGAGCGCAAGGAAGCCCCGGCAGGCTTTTCTGCCGGGGCTTTGGCGCAAGCAGGCCGTTATTCCAAATACTCCACGTACTCAAAGGCGCCGATGGCCTCGCAGGTGTCGCACACATCGGGCCGCTCCTCAAAAATCGCGCCGCAGAACTGGCAGCGGTATCCGCTTTTCTTCTGCTTGGGCGCGGGAGCCTCGGCCTGCGAACCGCTCATTTTGGACAGCAGCGTGAGGAACTCCTTCTCATGGCTGCGCTCGATGGCGGCCACTCTCATAAACATCGCGGCCAGATCCTCCAGCCCCTCCTCCCGGGCTTGCCGGGCGAACTCGGGGTACATCCGGGACCACTCGTCGCACTCCCCCTGGGCCGCCTGTTCCAGACACTCCTCCGTGTCCCCCGGCGTCCCAAACAGCTGCTCATACCAGAACCGGGCGTGCATCATCTCGTTTTTCGCCATCCGCTCAAAGGCGGCGGCCACCTCCTCGTCCCCATTGCTCCGGGCGGTCTGGGCGAAGTAGCTGTACTTGTTCCGGGCGATGGATTCGCCCGCCAGGGCTGTCTGAAGGTTTTCCGCGGTTTTTGTGCCTGCTAAATTCATGGGGCTGTTCCTCCTTTTGGCAATTTTGTAAGATTATCACACAGGCCGGGAAAAGTCAACCCTGGCTTTCCGGCGGGCCGGACGGAGAGGGCCCCGCCCTCTTGCGAACATCTGTATAATATGCTATAATCAAGGCCACACAGAGGAAGGAGGGATCGGGTATGTACCAGCCGCTGGCGGACCGCATCCGCCCGCAGACCCTGGACGAGGTGCTGGGCCAGGGCCACATTCTGGGGCAGGACGGCCTGCTCCGCCGGGTCATCGACAGCGGGAAGATCCCCAACATGGTGTTCTACGGCCCCTCCGGCACCGGAAAAACCACCGTGGCCAACATCATCGCCCAGCAGTCTGGCAGAACCCTGCGGCGGCTCAACGCCACCACCGCCTCCCTGGCGGACATCCGGGACGTGATGGAGCAGGTGGGCACCCTGCTGGCCCCCAACGGCGTGCTGCTCTACCTGGACGAGATCCAGTATTTCAACAAGAAGCAGCAGCAATCCCTGCTGGAGTTCATTGAGAACGGCAAGATCACCCTCATCGCCTCTACCACCGAGAACCCCTACTTCACCATCTTCAACGCGATCCTGTCCCGCTCCACCGTCTTTGAGTTCAAAATGCTGACGGCGGACGACCTGCTGCCCGCGGTGGACCGGGGCATCGCCCTCCAGGCCCAGGAGCTGGGGGTGGAGGCGGTCTGCGAGGACGGGGTGCGCAGGCATCTGGCCGCCTCCTGCGGCGGGGATGTGCGCAAGGCCCTGAACGCCGTGGAGCTGCTGATGACCGCCAGCCGCATCCGGGACGGCGTCCTCACCATCACCCTGGACGACGCCAGGCTGGTGGCCCAGCGGTCCGCCATGCGGTACGACCGGGACGGGGACGACCACTTCGACACCGCCTCCGCGCTGATGAAGTCCCTGCGGGGCTCCGACCCGGACGCCGCCCTCCACTACCTGGCGAGGCTTTTGGAGGCCGGGGATATGCTCACCGCCATCCGCCGCCTCCTCTGCTCCGCCAGCGAGGACGTGGGCATGGCCTATCCCCAGGCGGCGTCCATCGTCAAATCCTGCGTGGACAGCGCGCTCCAGCTGGGCCTGCCCGAGGCCCAGCTCCCCCTGGCCCAGGCCGCCATCCTGCTGGCCACCGCCCCAAAATCCAACAGCGTCGTCAACGCCATCGGCGCGGCCATGGCGGACGTGCGGGCGGGGCGGACAGGGGACTACCCCCGGCACCTGCAAAACGTCCACGCCGACGGCGCGGGCTTTGAGCGGGAGCAGGGCTACCTCTACCCCCACCTGTACCCGGGGCATTGGGTGGCCCAGCAGTACCTGCCCGACGCCATCAAGGATCACGTGTATTACGAATACGGCCCCAACAAAAACGAGCAGGCCGCCAAGGCGTACTGGGACCGGATCAAGGGCGGGCAGTCCGGGAAGGAGGGGGAATGAGATGCCCATGGACATTCAGGTCGGCGATGTGCTGGAGCTGAAAAAGGCCCATCCCTGCGGCAGCAAGGAGTGGAAGGTGCTGCGGATGGGCATGGACTTCAAGCTGAAATGCCTGGGCTGCGGCCACGAGGTCATGACGCCCCGGGCCAAGGCGGAAAAGGCAGTCAAAAAAGTAAAGCGGGAGGGCAAGGCCCTATGAACCGGTATTGGAGCGGGCGCATCCGGAACGCGGTGCCCTACACCCCGGGGGAACAGCCCCGGGATCGGACGTTTATCAAGCTGAACACCAACGAGTGCCCCTATCCCCCCTCGCCCAAGGTCACGGAGGCCATCCGGGCGGCGGCGGGGGACGGCCTGCGGCTCTACCCCGACCCGGAGTGCCTGGATCTGCGGGCCGCCATCGCCCAGCGGGAGGGGCTGGATCTCCGCCAGGTGTTCTGCGGCAACGGCTCGGACGAGATCCTGGCCTTCGCCTTCCAGGCGTTTTTTGAGCCGGACCGGGAGGTGGTGTTCCCCAAGATCACCTACAGCTTCTACCCCGTCTACACCGGCTTCTTCGGCCTGCGCTGCCGGGAGGTGCCCATGAACCCGGATTTCTCCGACCCCATCGACCTGCTGTGCGGCAATAACGGCGGGGTGGTGCTGGCCAACCCCAACGCCCCCACGGGGCTGGCCGTGGGGCTGGACACGGTGGAGAAGCTGCTGAACGCCAACCCGGACGTGGTGGTGCTTGTGGACGAGGCCTACATCGACTTCGGCGGGGACAGCGCGGTGGGGCTCATCGGCCGCTACCCCAACCTGCTGGTGGTGCAGACCGCCTCCAAGTCCCGGGCACTGGCGGGGCTACGGGTGGGCTGGGCCATGGGAGATCCGGGCCTCATCGACGGCCTGCGGTGCGTCCGGGACTCCATCAACTCCTATACCGTGGACCGCCTGGCTCAGGCGGGGGCGGCGGCGGCCCTCCGGGACGAGGACTATTTCCAGTCCATCCGCCGCCGGGTGATGGACACCCGCCGCTGGACGGAACACGCCCTCCGGGAGCGGGGCTTTGCCGTCCTGCCCTCCCAGGCCAATTTCGTCTTTGCCCGCCACCCCCACCACGGCGGCAAGGAGCTGCTGGACGGCCTGCGGGAGCGGGGCGTGCTGGCCCGCTGGTGGAGCACCCCGGAGATCGCGGACTGGCTGCGCATCAGCATCGGCACCGACGGGGACATGGCCGCGCTGATGGCCGCCCTGGACGGCATCCTCTTATATAGTGAATCAAGTTGAAAAAGCGCGCTTGATTCCCTATGAAGTGCAAGTCAAGGCCGCGAATGCGGCCTCCAGCGGCGATTTATCGCCGCTGGGTTCAAAAGTATCCTATCTATGATGATAGATTACTTGTCAAACCAGTAAAATCAGCAATAAGTTATATGCCAACGGTTTCGTATGAGTTACCTT
>CAJUCA010000088.1 GCA_910585265.1 uncultured Oscillospiraceae bacterium
GACTGGCTAATCCACGCTTTTCAAGATTGAGGAGTCATTTCATATTGTCTTACTTACATCTCCCGTTTGACTGGTGAAAATTTGGGGGTTAAAATCCCCGGAAACCACTGATGCCGTAGGCGTTTAGCCTACGGCATCTAAAGTGGGCATTTACTTTGGTCCGGGTGACACGACTCGAACGTGCGACCTCCTGCTCCCAAAGCAGGCGCGCTACCAACTGCGCAACACCCGGATATGAAATTTTTTCGCGAAAGCGCGTGTGCTCCCAAAACAGGCGCACCACCCCCGCCCATCAAAACTCACCCGAACCCAAATCCCCCCGCCGACTGAGCTAAAACATTATACCCGATTTCCTTGCACTTTGCAAGTGTCTATGGTAAAATAACCCCCAAACAGATTTCCCGCGCCCTCAGCGGCCCGGGAAAACAGACGAGGTGACCTCAATGCGGATGCGAAAAAAGAAAAACCTGGCCCCCCGGATGGACGCCTGCGGTGCGCTGCTGGTGTCCGATCCCGCGGCGGAAAAGGGCCGCTGGCGCGAGCGCAAGCCCGGCGCGGCCTGCCTCCGGCTGGAGCTTGGCTGCGGCAAAGGCCGCTTCACCGCCGAAACCGCTGCCGCCCATCCCGAGGATCTGTACGTAGCGGTGGAGCGGGTGCCCGATGCCATGGTCATCGCCATGGAGCGGTGCCGGGCCCTGGGCCTTACCAACGTGTTCTTCATCGACGGCGACGCCGCCGCCCTGGATGAGTATTTCGCCCCCGGCGAGGTGGATCTCATTTACATCAACTTCTGCGACCCCTGGCCTTCGGTGAAGCACTCCCGCCGCCGCCTCACCCACGAGGGCTTCCTGCGGGGCTACCGCCAAGTGCTGAAGGAAGGCAGTCAGATCCACTTCAAAACCGACAACCACGACCTGTTCGAGTGGTCCCTGTTCCAGTTTCCCAAGGCGGGCTTCGCCCTCTCCGAAGTGACGCGAAACCTCCATGAACACGGCGTCCAAGGTGTCATGACCGACTATGAGGAAAAATTCCACGCCCTGGGCACCCCTATTAACCGCTGTGTGGGAACCATGGGCCCCCTGCCCAACGTGCCGCTGACGGAGGGCCTGGGCCGCCTCCTTCCCGGCTGGGAGGTGCGCCCGGTGGCGGAAAGCGACGTGGAAGCCGTGGCCGCCCTGCTCCAGACAGACCCGGACTACTTCGCCATAGAGGGGCCCCAGCCCAGCCCAGCTTCCGTCCGGGAGGACATGGCCATCCTGCCGCCCCGGTGCGGGATGGAGCAGAAGCACTACCTGGCCCTGTGGAAGGAGGGTGCGCCCGCGGCGGTGCTGGACTTGGTGGAGGGCTACCCCAGAGAGCGCACCCTGTTTGTGGGGCTGCTGTTCCTCTCGCCCGCCCTGCGGGGGCAGGGGACGGGCCGCCAGATCATGGAGGCGGTGCTGGGGGCGGCGAAGGGCGCGGGTCTGGACAGCGTCCGTCTGGCCTGCCTGATGGACAACAAAGCGGGCCACGGCTTCTGGCGGGTCTTGGGCTTCGGCGACCTGCGGGAGGACGTTCACCAGATGGGGGAGAACTCCGCCCCCGTCTGGATCATGGAGCGGCTGATATGAGCGGGAACCATCCCATCCGGGTCCGTCCGGCGGAACCGGAGGATATGCCCGCCCTGCTGGCCCTCTCCCAGGCGTGGGCGGCGGAGGGCATCACCTTCGGCTACTTGCCCACCGGCAAAGAGGAGTTTGCCGGCTACCGCTGCTGGGTGGCCGAGGCAGGCGGCGAGGTGGTGGGCTACGCCGGGGGAGAGGTGGACACAGCCCGGCGGGATATCGAGATCCAGCAGGCCGGGGAACGGTATTTCGAGCTGGAGGAGCTGTACGTCTGCCCGGCCTTCCGGGGCAGGGGAGTGGGACAGCTCCTGCTGGCGCGTGTGGAGGAGGACGCCCGCCGGGAGGGGCTGGCCAAGCTGATGCTCAACGCCGCCAACCGGAACCACGCCCCGCTGCTGCGCTTCTATCTCCGGGAGGGCATGACGCCTCACAGCTTCCGGATGTTTAAAAGACTGTAAAAAAACTCCCCTGCCCGGAAGCTCCGGACAGGGGAGTTTTTACGCCCTCACAGCGGCAGCAGCACCTTGTACATCATCACAAAATGGGCCGCCGACCCCAGCACGATGAACACATGGAACACCTCATGGCACCCAAACCGGGGATTGTTCCGCCCCGGCCACTTGAGCGCGTACAGCACGCCACCGATGGTATACAGCACGCCCCCGGCCAGCAGCCACGCCACCCCCCGCATCCCCAGAGCCTGCCACAGCGGGTAGATGGCGAACACCGCCAGCCAGCCCATGGCAATATAGATGGTGGAGGTGACCGCCCGGGGACAGTCGATCCAAACCGCGCTCATCACCAGCCCCGCGATGGCCAACGCCCAGATCACCCCGAACAGCGACCAGCCCCAAGGCCCCCGCAGGGCGATCAGGCACACCGGTGTATACGACCCGGCGATGAGGAAATAAATAGAGGTGTGATCCAGCTTCCGCAGGGCGATCCGCCCCTCCACACTGGTGTTTACGCAGTGGTACAGGGTGGAAGCGGTATACAGCCCCGTCATGGACAGCCCGTAGATGGCGAAGGAGACGAGCTTCCACACATCGCCGCCCCCCGCCGCCGCGCCGATCAGCAGCACAGCCGTGGCCACAATAGACATTGCCGCCCCCGCGCCGTGGGTGATGGCAGACCAGGGGCGCAGGCCGTCGTAGGGGTTCCGGCCCTTTTCCCTGGGCCGCTCCCGGCGGCGGGAAGCCCCGTCATAGGGGATGTGATATAACGCTTGCTCCATGCCAAGCACCTGCCTTTCTAAAGCCTATTATATCCCGTTCCTCGCGAAACGTCAAGACAAAAACCATGAAATCTAATTATTAAAATTATATTAGCAGGATCCTGGAGAAACATGGGGGATTGAATCGCGGGGGAAAAAGGAGTATAATAACCCAAACAGCTTGGTTCAGCCAGCAAAGGGGGACCTTTATGGGAAACACGTTGGGCCTGTACCTGCACATACCATTCTGCCGGAGCAAATGCGATTACTGCGATTTCTACTCCCTGGCGGGGCAGGACGATCGGATGGACGACTATCAGAAGGCGTTGCTGCGGCACATCGCGGAGACCGCGCCCCGCACCAAAAAGCAGGTGGTGAACAGCGTCTATATCGGCGGCGGCACCCCCAGCTACTACGGGGAGAAACGCCTGCTGGAGCTGCTCTCCACGGTGCGGAAAAAATTCACCCTCTCCAAGGATGTGGAGATCACCCTGGAGGCCAACCCGGACAGCGTGGATCTGAAATCCCTCCGGCGGCTGCGGCGGGCGGGGGTGAACCGCCTGTCCATGGGGATGCAGTCCGCCTGCGACTGCGAGCTGGTGAGCGTCCACCGCCCCCACACCTTCGCCCAGACGGAGAAGGCGGTGCAGGCGGCCCGGTCGGCCAGGATCAAGAACCTGAACCTGGATCTGATCTACGGCCTGCCGGGGCAGACGGAGGAGAGCTGGAAGAAATCGGTGGAAGCGGCCCTGGCCCTGTCCCCGGAGCACCTGTCCTGCTACGGCCTGACGGTGGAGGAGGGCACCCCGCTGGGCCAGCGGGTGGCCAGGGGAGAGCGTCTGCCCGACGACGACGAACAGGCGGTCCGCTACCTGTGGACGGTGGCCCGGCTGGCGGAGGCGGGTTACGAGCAATACGAGGTGTCCAACTTCTCCAAGACGGGCCGACAGTCCCGCCACAACCTGAAATATTGGATGGGGCGGCCCTATATCGGCATCGGGGCGGCGGCCCACTCCGACTTTGGCGGCTGCCGGTACTCCTTCGTCCGGGATCTGGAGCAGTATATCCGGGGCGTCCAGGGGGACGAGCAGATCCTGGACGAGATGAGCGAGATCCCCCAGCGGGAGCGGGGGAGCGAGTATTTGATGCTCCGCCTGCGCACCACCCACGGCATTGAGGAGTGGGAGTACCGCCGGGAGTACTATATGAACTTCGACCCCATCGCCGCCAAGCTGGCGGAATACGAGCAGCGGGGCTGGACGGCCCGCCGGGGCCGACGCTGGCATTTTACCCCGGAGGGCTTCCTGTTATCCAACCGCCTCATCGGTGAGCTGCTGGAGCTTCAGGAGGTGGAAACCCTGGCCAACACCCTGGAAAAGATCCGGGGCGGACAGCTCCCCAAGAAGGACGAAATGCCGGAAGCGGTGAAAAAATAGAGCCAGGGGCGGCTACTGCCGCCCCTGCGCTGCGGGCTGGAAAAATTATCCGTTTACAAACAGCGGGGAATATGTTAGCATAACTCTTATTGTACCGGTCCGCGCGGCGGGCCATAGCCCCGGATTCAAAGGAGGAACCCATGAAAAAATTCGGCAGACGTTTGACGGCGGCCGCGCTGGCCCTTGCTCTGGCGGCGGGGCTGGCCCCCCGGGCCCTGGCGTCCTGGGCCTTGGGCGAGGAAAAGGTGGAGCGCACTGTCCAGCTGGCGGCGGGCACATCTCTTACCACCCAAAGCCTCTGGTCGGCGTCCAAAAGCGACCTGCGCACGGAGCATTACATTACATATGATCCCACCAGCGGCGTGAAGCCCATGGTGTTCAGCGGAACGTACGTGGCCAGCACCAACACCGTGGCCTCCGCCGCCGCCCAGCTGGAGGCCCAGGGGAAGCGGGTGACGGCGGCGGTGAACGGCAGCTGGTTTAACCCTGACGGCACCATCGTGGGTATGCTGGTGACGGACGGGGTGGTGCGCTCCCTGGACGTGGAGAACTACGCCCTGCTGGGCTTTACCCAGGACGGCCGCGCCTTCATTGACGAGCGTGAAATCATCAAAAACGCCGCGTGGCAGAAGGCGGACGGCTCTGCCGTTTCCACCCCGCTGGCGGGCTTCAACGCCTACCGCCACTCCAAATACCTGGGCGGGCTGTACCTCTACAACCAGGACTTTGCCTCCCGGGTGTCCAGTGGCGGGCCCTGCGTGTACGCCATTCTCCGGCCCCTGGACGGCAGCGTGATGAAGCTGAACAGCTCGCTGAGCCTGGAGGTGGTGTCGGTGGCCGATACCACCCAGGAGGGCGTGAGCTTTAACGGCACCATCCCCGAGGGCTGTTATATGCTGTACGCCGAGGATCACGACAACGCCGCCCTGCTGGACGCCCTGCGGGAGCTGACCGAGGGCCGGAAAATCACCGTGACGGCGGGAGGCGTCAGCGAACAGTGGAAGGACGGGGCCTATGGCATCAGCAGCCTGTACCCCATGCTGCGGGAGGGGCAGATCGTCCCCAACCTGCCCACCGCCGCCAGCCCCCGCACCGCCGTGGGCATCAAGGCGGACGGCACGGTGGTCTTTTACACCATTGACGGGCGGCAGAGCGGCTATTCCGTGGGGGCCGCCTACGCCCAGATAGCGGAGCGTCTCCAAGAGCTGGGCTGTGTGTCCGCCGTCGCGCTGGACGGCGGCGGCTCCACCAACCTGGGGGCCACCCTGCCGGGGAGCACTGGCTTTGCCATTTTGAACAAGCCCTCCACCGTTGGACGGCGGGTGAACAACTCCATCCTGCTGGTGACCGACGACCCCGAAGCCGCTGGCATGGCCCCCGGGGCCTACGTGGACGCCAAAACCCAGGTGGTGCTGGCCGGGGCCGAGCTTCCGGTGACCGCCACCGCCTATGACGGGGCGGGCCTGCCCGCGCCGGATCAGCCCCTGACCTGGACGGCCACCGGGGGGACCATCGCCCCGGGGACAGGCAATGCCGCCGTCTACACCGCCGGAAGCGCGGCGGGAACCTACGCCATCTCCGCCGCCGAATCCGGACAGGGGGCCCTGCCCGTGCGGGTGGTGGACAGCCTGAGCCGCCTCCGGGTGTCCAAGGAGGGTTCCACCGCCCAGCTGGCCTCGCTGACGGTGGAGCCGGGGGACGTGGTGGAGCTCACCGCCACGGGGCAGTGGTGGAACCTGCCGGTGTCCATGGGCGACGGGGACGTGACCTGGACGGCGGATCCCGACATCGGGACCATTGACGAGACAGGCCGTTTCACGGCGGCGGGGAAGAACGCCAAGGGTGCCATCACCGCCACCGCCGGGGGCAGGACGGTGACCATCCCGGTGACGGTGAACCGGGGCGACCCCTTCGTGGATATCGCGGGCCACTGGAGCGCGCCCTATGTGAACAAGCTGTACGACATGGAGCTGACCACGGGCTATCAGCAGCCCGACGGCACCTACATCTTCAAGCCTAACGGCAACCTGTCCCGGGGGGAGCTGGTGGCGTTTATCAGCCGCCTGCTGAACGTGGACACGGACAAGTACCAGGACGTAGTCCTGCCCTTCGCGGACACCTCCGGCATCCCCAGCTGGGTGCTGCCCCATGTAAAGGCCATGTACGCCCTGAAGGTGTTTGAGGGCACCAGAGTGTCGGGCCAGATCTACGCCAACCTGAGCAGTCCCATCAGCCGGGAGGAGGCCATGACCCTGCTGGGCCGGGTGCTGGCGAACCAAGCCAAGCACGACCTGTCCTCCTTCGGGGACGCCGGCCAGGTGGGCGGCTGGGCCAAGCCCTACGTGGAGACCCTGGTGTCCCTGGGCATTGTGGAGGGCAGCGGCGGCCTGCTGCGGCCCAAGGACAACATCACCCGGGGGGAGGCGGCCAAGCTGCTGGTGTCCGTGTCCGCCCTGGACAAGGCGGAGCTGACCCCCAGGCCCGGCCTGACGGAGCCGCCGGAGCAGCAGCCCGCGGTGGACCCCAACGGTCCCTTCGTGACCCCCACGGAACGCCCGGACTACGGCAATGAGAAGCCGCCCCAGACGGTGGACCCGGACTTTGATCCGCTGGATGAGAACTGGCTGTTTGGATGACGCGCGAAAACGAACCGGGAGGCGGAGCCTGTGCTCCGCCTCCCGGTTTGTTTGATGCTTTAGCTAAATAAAACCCCTGGTTCTACCAGGGGAGAATAAAAAGCCTTGGCAAATAAAACCCCCATGATATAGTGATGACGGTTAGCCGACCAAATCACCAAAATATCAGGAGGTTTTAAACAAAATGAAAAATGAGCTGAAACATACTGCACATTCGAGTTATCGATGTGAGTATCATGTAGTGTTTGCACCGAAGTATAGACGAAAAGTGATATACGGAGAGATAAAGAGTGATATAGGGGTAATACTGCGGAAATTGTGTAATGAGATGAAGGTAGAAATCATAGAAGCAGAGGCGTGCCCGGATCATATCCATATGCTGGTGAGCATTCCACCGTACATGAGTATAGCACAATTTGTGGGGACGCTCAAGAGTAAAAGTGCACTGATGATATTTGACAGACACGCAAATCTGAAATACAGATATGGGAATCGAAATTTCTGGTGCAGAGGGTACTATGTGGACACAGTTGGAAAGAACGAAAAAATGATACGGGAATATATCCGAAACCAGCTGGAAGAGGACTATACGAGCGACCAGGTTTCGCTGAAGGAATTCAGAGACCCGTTCACGGGTGAAAAGCGAAAGTAGGCAAAAACAAACAGCCACTTTCAGTGGCTGCCTGTAATAGTGATGCGTTGGTAAACCATCAGTACCCCTTTGAGGGGTCAGCAAGTACTGACCCCTCTGGGGTCTGAGCAAACCACTAGTTTACTAGTGGTTTTCAGGCTGTCGAAAAAGTCTGCCGAGGGGCAGACTTTTTCATATAAACGAGGTAA
>CAJUCA010000089.1 GCA_910585265.1 uncultured Oscillospiraceae bacterium
GCAAAAGCACAGAAGAAAATTATCGGTTATAGGGAAAAACTGGTTCCTTCACATATGGGCAATGCGCATAAAGAAGTTTTGCCTATTGGGAGCGCAACCGCATGATGCTGTGGTGTCATGCGGTTGTCGTTTTGCTGTACCGGCTAAATTCCGGGGAAAAATCAACCTCCCCGATAAAGTTATAGTGTACGTCAATGCGCTGGGTGCGATGGCCGCTGGATTTATCCGGGGCGTGGACAACTACCTTTTCCACAAACTCACGTAAAAGGGCCGGGGTCAGCTCGGTGGGTTCGGTGTACTTCTTTACAATCTTCAGAAAATTCTGGACATTGACAGTCTGGGCCTCCGCCTCGGCTACAACGCCTCGCAATTCCTCCGCAGACTGTTTCAGATCCGCCTGTTCCTTTTCGTATCCCTCGGACAACCGGGTAAACCGCTCTACACTCAACGCACCCGCCACACGATCCTCATAAAGCTGTTGAATAATGCGGTCAAGCTCACTGATGCGCCACTCCTGTTTTTCCAGCTTGCGTCTGGCCTGTTCCCGTTCCGTTTTCTGTACGGCGGTCTTGTTCTCCATAACACATCGTACAAACTCGTCCTCGTCATCCTGTGCGTAGGCTACCACCCTCTGCAAATTTTGAAGTACAAGCTGTTCCAGTACCACGGCCCTGATATAATGGGCGGTGCATTGCTTTCTGGAGCGGTAATTTGCACAAGTGTAACTCTCCTGTTCTTTTGTAAATGTAACGGTGCGGTGGTGATACAGCTTTGCTCCACAGTCGGCGCAGTAGGCCAGCCCAGAGAAAAGGCCCATTTCCCCCAGTTTGGTAGGGCGGCGGCGCTGCTCCCGATTCTTCTGCACGATTTCCCATGTTTCTCTGTCAATAATCGCTTCGTGGGTATTCTCAAACACCGCCCGTTTGTCCGGGGGATTGATGATTGCTTTCTTGCTCTTATAGGAGAGTTTGGTTGTTTTGAAATTCGTTGTGCGGCCTAAATAAGTATCCTGCTCCAAAATGCTCAGAACAGTTGCGGGATTCCAGCGGCAGGGATCATCCGGATAGTAACGGCTTGTCCGGCCTGTACGCTGAAACTCAATCGTTCCCGGCGTAGGAATTTCCCGCTCTTTCAGCATACGGGCAATTTTGCCGGGGCCGTTGCCCTCCACGCACAACTGGAAAATCAACTCTACCACAGGGGCGGTTTCCTCGTCCACCAAAAGGTGCCCGTCCTCACCTTTTATATAGCCGTAGGGGGCGTTTGACGCCAGCCTCTGGCCCGACATCCCTTTGTTGCGGAAAACCGCCCGTATTTTCTTTGAGGTGTCCTTTGCATACCATTCATTTATGATATTTCGGAATGGGGTGAAGTCATTTCCCAGTTGATCCTCGCTGTCCACTCCGTCATTAACGGCAATAAAGCGGACTCCCAGTTCCGGAAAGCGGATTTCCGTATATAACCCGACTTCCAGATAATTCCTGCCAAACCGGGACATATCCTTGACTACCACCATGCTGACAAGCCCCGCCTCAATGTCGGCCATCATTTCCATAAAGCCGGGACGTTTGAAATTTGTACCGCTCCATCCGTCGTCTTTGTAAACCTTATAGCTGGAAATTTCCCGGTCTTGACAATACCTGGTGAGGATTTCGATTTGATGGGATATGCTGTTGCTGTCCCCCTCGTTCTCATCGTCGCGGGAGAGCCGGACGTAGAGGGCCGCCCATTTTTCATTCAAATTGCCTGACTGCCTAATCATTTCAGCCTCCAATCCGGCAGTTACCGTTTCTGGCCTTGTAACACTCATAATTATACCTAATATCAAGAAAAACGTCAAATATTCGACAAATTCAGCGGGGATTGATGTATTGCTTCTCTGTCAAATAAACGCATCGTTTTCCAGAAACGGCAGCTCCCTCGCGGGTAGACTACTTTAATAAGAAATGCGTCTCACGGTGAGACGCATTAACGACAAATTTTGCATTGGTTGGCGGTTTTATATTTCGTTGTTCACGATTAGAAAAACAAGGCAGGATCAGACGGCGGCTGGCAGGGCCGCTCCATAGGATTTATCGTGCCTCCCCCCATTCCCGTGGCGGGGCGTCCTACGCTGTGACGCATAGCCGACGCAAGTATCATCATACCCATATGCAGTTCGTGGCCCGCTGCTGTGCCATAGCAGCTTTGCGGCGCTGGCCCCGTTCGCTCCGTCCTCCCGGTGTCCGGCCTCCTGTCACGGGGGATCATCCCTGCGTACCCGCCGCCCGGCTCCGCGCATACAGAATGTATCTGATTGCCTTATTCAGTTGTAGTCAAGCCCTTTCCCTGTTGAACGGAAAATACCTGCTTCTACTCCTTAATATCCCTGGAAATTGCTTTTTGCTCATTATCCGCAGGAACTTCCAAAACTTCCTAAAAGGTTATAAAAAACGACAGCTTTTCTTAAATACGTCTCACGGTGAGACGTATTTTATCGACAAATTCCGCACAACCTGTTATACAAAGAGCGGGACGGCAAGTGTGAACCGTCCCGCTCTTATAAGGTTTTATCTGTTTTTCAAGAAATTCATAAGCATCTGCGCTACCTGTCCGCGAGTTGCCAAGCCTTGGGGTGCCAACTGTCCGTTGCCCTTGCCGATCATGACACCGTTCTCCACCGCCCAGCGCAGGGCCTCCAGCGCGTAGCCGCTGGCCTTGTCCGCGTCGGTGAAGTGCAGCTCCTTATCTGTGGCGGCGGGGCTTCCGGCGTACCGCCAGAGCATGACGGTCAACTGCTCCCGGGTAATGTTATCGTTGGGGCCGAACATCCCGTTCCCATAGCCGCCCACGATGCCCTGGCTGGTAGCCCAGCGGACGGCCTCGGTGTACCATGCGCCGGTCGCCACATCGCCATATTGCAGCAGGTAATTGACCACCGGCCTGCCCTCTTTGTTAAAGAGGATTTGGGCAAATTGGGCGCGGGAAAGATTGTTGTTGGGACCAAAAGTTCCGTTGCCATAGCCGCCCATCAGCCCGTTCCGCAGCACATAGTCCACCGCTTCATGATACCATATGCCTACGCCCCCCAAGTCAGTGAAGCCGCGAGAGGGGCAATCCGTGCCGCCGTCACAGGGCTTCGGCCTATCATCCGGGAGGGGTGCAAAGGCGGCCTTGACCGTCACGGCCCTGCCGGGCATCGTAAATGTGTACTTCCCGCCGCCCTGGGCCGTCAGCTTGATTTCATTCCCCCGGTTGTCAGTGACGGTGAGGGTATCCAGCATATAGCCGCTGTCCGGGGTGACGGCCAGGGTGACAGTGCTGCCATTGCTGGCGTTGGTACGATTGGAGGTCACTTTGCCGTGTTCCGACTTCTCCACGGTGACAGCGTAGGTGCTGGAACTCCAACCACCGCCGCCATGATTGCCGCCGGTGGGAGGATCAGGCGTGGTTGCGGGGGCCGTCCAGCCCACGGAGATCGGGGACAGGCCGGTAACGGTAAACTGGAGGCCGCTGGCCGTGTTGGTGACGTGGGGCGTTTCCGTATCTCCGGGCGTTTTGCCAAAATCGCTGGTGGTGAACATATGCACCACGGTAAAGGTGTAGCTGCTGTTTGTTCCCGCCGGATAGGGCAGGGTAACGGTCAGGCCGTTTGCGGGGAAGTTTACGGCAGTCGCCTTCGTCCAGGTAGTGCCGCCGTCGGTGCTGATTTGCAGCTCCACATCATAGACGGCGGTGTTGGCTTGGGGAACGCCGGAATTGGCATGTGTAATAGCGGTTTTCATGGCGGCTTCCAGCTTTTCCAGGGTATTCAGCGTTTCAATGCTCTGCAATCCGGCAGGGACCTCGGAAATGCCGTTCTCCATAACCAACTGGAATTTTGTGCTGCCATCATCAGCGGGCGGATTCGGCAGGATCACCACTTCCTTTGTCTCCACGGTGCAGGTCGCGTTTGCCCCGTGGTAGCTGTCGTTTCCTGCGTAGGAGGCCGTGAAGGTATAGTCTGCGGTGCTGTTGGGCAGTTCCGCCGTCCAAGTGCCGCCCGCTCCCGCTGTCACGGTGATGCCGCCAGAGCAGGTCACGGAAGCCATTCCGCCGGCAGGCAGGCCGGAGAGGGTCAGCGTTACCGTGCCGCCGCCGATCAGCGGGGATGCCGGGGAGGCTGTCAGGGACAGCACCGGCGTGATCTTCTCCACGCTGACGGTGCAATTTGCTGTCGCGCCGTTGTGGTTCCCGTCCCCGGCGTAAGTGGCGGTAAAGGTGTAGGACGCTCCGCCAGCGGGCAGCTCCGCCGTCCAAGTATCGCCGCTCCCCTTTGTCACAGTGATGGTTTCATCCGAACAGGTCACGGTGGCCGAACCGCCAGAAGGCAGACCGGAGAGGGCCAGCGTCACCGTGCCGCCGTTGGGCAGGGTGGCCGGGGACGGCGTGAGGGTCAGGCTGGGCGTGAGCTTGTTGATGGTCACCAATACATCGCCGGTGGCTTGCGCATAGTTCTCACCGTCCACGGGCGTAAAGATCACGTTCTTTGTGCCGCTGTCGGCCACGGCGGTAAGCTCCTGCCCGCCAGCAAAGCTCCAAGCTCCGGGGACGGAGACCCCTTCCGACACCGCTGTGCCCCGGATGGCTGTGTTTGGGACAGGCTCACCGTTATAGATGACTGTGATGGGGTCGATGGTCAAGTTGGGCACAAACTTATCCTTCACAGTGACGGTAATAGTCAAGCTAAAACTGTTGTAATTGGTGGATTCCATTACGGGAATGGTGATCGTGCCGGTTTTGCCCACCTTTTCCTCCTCGTTCACCAGCTTATAAGTCAGTACGGTGCCGTCCACAGTGGGCGTATCCACAAAAATCCCGTTATCATCCGACACAGTGATTCCCCCCAGCACATACCCTGCCGGAAGCAAGTCCTTCAAATCAAAGGTCTTGGTTACGCCAAATCTGCCCTCGCTGCCGCCGGTTGTGTTTCCGGTGTAGCTGGCCTTTGAGATGGTCACGCTGGTGCTTACCGCTCCGTCCGGCTGGGTCAGGATGTAGTTTCCGGCTGACGTGCCGGTCAGCGTCAATTCGGGCAGAGTGACGGACGAATATGTACCCGCGTCGGAGCCGGTGATCGTGCCCTTGAGACCGGCGGTGTTCACCGAGACGGTATCGCCCGCTTTTACGCCGCCCAAGTCTACGGAAGTGATGGATACCTCATTTGTTTTATCATAGGCCCTGTCCGCGGCCGCGGCCCCGGTGACAGAGAGGGGCTTGGGGTTCACCTTTACCGTAAATTCCTTTTCCCCCAGACCGTCTGGCAGTTTTGCGGTGAGCGTCGCGTCTCCGGCGGGCAAACCGCTGGTATCAATGGTAATCTCTTCGTTCAGATTCCCCTCGCCCACCTTGGCCGTGCCGCTGAACACCTCCACAGTGGACGTGGCAGCGGGGGTGGTGGTCAGCGTTACCTTGAGCGTGTCGGTATCGCCGTAGGTGCAGGCGAGAGGACTTGTTGGAACGTTCAAGGTTACTGCGCCAAACTTTACGGAAACCGCGTTGGAACCATCGTCGTTAACAATAGCACTGGAGCCGACTTTTCCGCCGGATGGCTCTAAAATCGCAATTCCCTCCAAGGTCAAGCTGGTGTTGAAACGAACTGCGGCGGTGGTCCCTTCCGCCGCAATTTCAGACTGTGAGAGCGTCATGGTGTTTTTTGCATATATTCCAAATCCGCCTGATTCCCCTGATCCGATCGCTGTAACATTTGCGCCGCCACGGATGATGAGATTTTCCATGGCTGCGATTGCGGCACATTGATTTTCTTTGGTGGATGCGGTGACGCTTCCACCCTCAATAATGATATCCTTTGCTGCACAAATTGCATGGTCTCCTACGAGTGTTGGATGTTTTTCGCATGACACTTCTACAATGCTGTTTTTGATGGTAACATTTCCGGTCTGCGCATAGATAACAGGGGCGTTTGTACCCTGCGAGTCGATATATATTCTCGCGTTGTCAAAGACAATATTACCGCTTCCGCGAGTGACAAAACCGTTGCCGCGAGCGTCCGCCCGGATGGTTACGTCTTTAATTACCACATCTCCATCGGTTCGGTTAGTGATGACCTCCCCTGAAGTAACGGAGGTTAAAGAGCCCGTTCCCTGTACCGTAATACCAGGACCGCCATCGCAATAAATTGCGTTTCCATCTCCGGCAGTGATCGAATTTTGACCAATCAACTCTACGGTAACAGAGCCATCGGTCGGTAGATAAATTCCTGCTCTGCGCGCTTGTGTAACAAACGGAGGCGGAACAGGCGTTTCATACGGAACGTCTATCGTTATCCCGTTCAGAGTCAGCCTATAACCGCTGACGGCATCCCCTTCCCATTGATACCCCGGACCTTCGGCGGGGGTTTGTCCCTCTGCGTCTCCCACATTCGTGAAATCTAAACGAGTGGTATAGCTTGCCGCCCCATATATGGATGCGTCTTCATCCGCCGCTTGTGCGGCTCCGGGCAGCACCCCCAGGCACAGGGCCAGAGCGGTGATGATGCTTAGTATTCTGCGTTTCATACAGTGTACCTCCTGTTTCGGCAAAGGAAATTCAGTCCCCCATGGGGGGACTGAGAAAGGGGCGCACCCCTTTCTTAATCCATTTTCGCCGCAGTTTTCTATTTCACAACATACACAAAACTTTCTAAAAAAACAAGACCGCTCGACCAGAATGCAGGATTTGCTACCAATTAACATCCCCCGCCCCTTGACAGCGGCAATTTTCCCGGTTACGCTAAGTGCAAACAGGATTGAGGAGGGCGGAATATGCGGATCGGAAAACGGTGGGCCAGTTGTCTGGCAATGGGCCTGTTCCTGCTGTGCGCGGCGGGGCTGGTGTGGCTGCTGGCAATGGAGACAGTTCCCAATCAAGAGCCTGTGCGCCTGACGCCGGAGGCCGTGAGCGGTGCGCCGGAGCTGGAGGGGCTGTACCTCTACGCGGGTCCGCTGGAGCTGGAATATACTCTCCCGGCACAGGCGGGAAAACTGCGCCCGATTTTGGAGATTCGGCAACTGTTTGCGGCGGCGGAGCTGCGGCTGGACGGCGCGCCGTTTCAACAGCTCCCGGCGGGCCTGGGCCGCTTGTATGTGACCCTGCCTGGGGAGTGGGCGGGCAAGACCCTCACCCTCATTATGGACAAGGGGGAGGAGGACCCGGAGCCGTCCTTGTATTTCCTGGACAGCGTTCTGCTCAACGAACAGGCCCGCGCGGATACCAGCCTCCGCGCCTTTCCCGCCGCCGTGTTCGGGGCGGTCTTTCTGCTGACGTTGGGCCTGTTCCTGTATGGCTGGCTGGAGGGGACCCGGCCTTGGCCGGTACTGCTGCTCTGCGCCGCCGCCCTGGGCCAGACGGCGTACTTCTATCTGCAAAACTTCTCCCTGTTCAGCCTGCCGCCCCCGCTCTACGGGCTGGCGCTGTACCAGTCCCGTGCGCTCCTGTTCGCCGCACCAGCTTTGTATTTGATGCTTGGGATGAAAAAACGGCGAAAGGTCTTTGCGCCTTTCGCCGTCCTGCCCGCGCTGGTCTATTGGGTTGTGGCGGGATTTCAGACGGTGTTCCCGCTCTTTTCCAATTTTGCCGTCCACGCCGGGATC
>CAJUCA010000090.1 GCA_910585265.1 uncultured Oscillospiraceae bacterium
CCGGGTCAAAGGTTCGCGTTGATCGCTCGGTCCGCTCCCTGTTCACCTCCTCGGAACTCCCCTCCTGGCGGCGCGCCTTTTGTCGCTATCACACGGGTTTTGTGCCTGAAATACTGTGTATTCAGTTGTCGGTGGGAGGGGCTTGTCCCTCCTCACCTATCAGGCGGATTTTCCGCGTTTTCGGATGTACCTTAGAAAGAAAAATCCAAATATTTTTTCAACCCCCGCAGGCCCTTGTTGATCGTCTCCCGGACGTTGCGCTCCTCCACGCCCTCGGCCCTGGCGATCTGGCCCACGCTCCGCCCCAGGATGAAGCGGGCATAGACGCGCCGGGCCTGGACAGGCGGGAGGCGGTCAATGGCGCCGTAGAGGGCGGCGTGATCCTCGGCCCGCTCCATAATCTCCTCCGGGGTCAGCGGGGGAAATGTCACATCGGCCTCAAAACCGGGAGTGCCGTCCAGGGAACACTCGTCATTCTCCCGCTTGCGGCGCTTGTAGCTGTCGCACAGGCGGCCCCCGATGGAGAGGGTCACGGCGATCTCGTCCGACACCTCCATGGTGATACGCTCCGTCAGGTGGGGATAGTAGCTGTTCAATTTGATGGTTGTCATATGTAACCTCCATTTCGATACGGGGCGGAAAGGGACAGATCGAAATGGAGGGTCAGGCGGAGAACGGCAGCCGGGGCTCCAAACATCTGGACACCGTGTCCAGAAACGACAGGAAACGACAACGCCCGCACAGCCTTGTACTGTGCGGGCGCATGAAGTGACATAGTTCTTTATATACTTACATATTTCGTGTATATAGCCGGAGTAGCCCGGCGGAGGATCTATGCTTTTTTTAGCAAATTATGTATAGCAGAAACGAGAAAAGACACGGCGCTACCTCCTAAACGGTCACCGTATCTTTCAAATGGAAAGAGCCGATAACCGCATTTTTAATTTGCGTGTTATCGGCTCTGCGTCTATGCGTCTGGCTCTTTTGATATTTATTTGGATATTAAGCTACTCAAGCAAACAACAGATAGGTTTCCTTTTTTTACATCTACTAAAGTCTCCTGCTTGCATTTCGGACAATACAGCGGGAAATTGACAAGCTCTGTGTCTGGACGCACTTTAAGTCGGGTTTTATTTCCACATACGGGGCATAGAAGCCATATCATCTGACCCATCAAAGGCTTTCCTCCTTGCAATTTTTTTGAATTAGCTTTTTTTGCTCCCACTTTCTACTTTTGAAATAGAGCAAGCCCACAATAGCAGGCAGGACTGGCGAGAGTGCCTGTCCATAAAAAATGCCGGGAAATCCCATACAAAGGGTAAAAGCTAAAAACCAGCTCACTGGCAGACGAATGATAACTGCATCCAATAAAGCGTTAATCATGGCAACATTTGCCGCACCTACCCCGATGGCAAAGGAATCCAGCGTATACATGGCCGCATAAATCAAACTATTGATACCGCAACAAATACGCAGGTAATACACACCATCGTTTACTACTTCCGGGCTGGTACTACCGAACAGTAAAATCAATGGTTTCGCAAAAAGTTGTACGCCAATTACAACAACAAACGTAACAGCAATATTCATCACTAAACTGATTTTTACCACCTTTCGGGCTCGTTCGATTTGTCCTGCACCCATGCACTGACCGGCCATCGCCGTTACTGCCTGTCCAATAGCCCAGCAGGGCATACCAGCAAATGTATTGATCTGCAAGCCTACGCCAGATGCGGCGGAAACAGGAGTACCAAATTGATTGAGCATACCTGTTACCAGCAGATAGGCCGTGTTGACTACTACCATCTGAATTGCTGTGGGTAGGCCGACTTTTATAATGGCGGTCAGCTTATCCCATTGAAGTGTAAATTTTCCGTGTTCCGCCGCAGAGAAAAACACCTTGCGTCGTTTTAGATAGAACAAAGAAGTCACAAAGGAAATTCCCTGTGCTGTGATTGTCGCGTAAGCGGCTCCTGCTGTCCCCATTTCAAAGGGGCCTACCAATATAATATCTAAAATGACATTGATGATGGTGGCAATCCCAACAAAGCAGAGGGGAGATTTTGAATCCCCCAGTCCCTTGAGTACGGAGCAAACAGCATTATATCCAAACACAAAGACCGTCCCACAACAAATAATTTTCATATAGTCACAGGCATCTTGATACGCATCCGCCGGAACATTTAGTGCCTGAAACAGAGGACGGTAAACTGCCAGGCTCACAACAGTCACAAAGAAAGAAGATACCAGCGAAAGTAACGCCAACATTTGAAAAGACTCTGCTTGCCCCTTTGCATCGTCTGCCCCTTTGTATTGAGCAATCAATACAGCTCCACCCATTGTCATACCAATACAAATTGAGTTAATGATATAACACAATTTAGAAGCGTTGTTAATCGCCGCAAGGCCCACATCTCCTACAATCTGGCCGATCACAAGCATATCTACCACATTGTAGAAAGATTGCAGTATATTCGCCAGAAGTAACGGGAGCGCGAAAACGGCCAGCTTTCTTGGCACACTCCCGGTCAATAAGTTATGTTTTTCTATCATATCCATTCCTCCAAAAAGAAAAGGGCACACCATACCGTGTACCCTTTGCACATTCATAAATAAGCATAACAAAAGGCCACAAACAAAACATTGTCTGTGGCCTAAACAGTCGATTGTCTATCGTTGGTTGGATAAAAGGGTACAAAAACCAAAGGCAGTCTATATCCGCCTTGGCCTTTTCACCATATCAATCAACTTTCCGAAAAGGCTCCGCACAATGTTTCGTGGTATAAACTTGTGTGGAGCCGAATCCAATACAGAACTTCCCGAACAACATTGTGTTCACCTCTCTTGTTAATTTGTATTAAATTATACACAGTTTGCACTTTCTTGTCAAGTCAAATCCATAGGCTCTTATTTTTTAGAGACTTTGATTTGCGAAAAAAGATACTACTAAAATATAAAATTGTATTTCGTTCTCATACCCGCCCCTGAAATGTAAAATAATATAGGGGTGATGTGAAAATGTACCAATATGAAAAGCGCCTGGACTGTCGCGCCTTGGGCAAAGAAATCAAGCGCAGACGCAAGGCCAAAGGCTGGACGCAGGAGCATCTGGCCCAGCTTGTAGACCTCACCCCCCGTTCCATCATGTATATTGAAAACCGAGGTCAGCACACCAGCCTCAACGCCTTTTACAAAATCGTCACCCTTTTGGATATTTCCGTAGATGAATTTTTTTACCCGGACAAACACAACGGAGAGGACGAGCGCCGGAGACACATTGATCGGATGCTAAACGGCATGGACGAAAAAGAGCTAATCATCATGGAGAACACCGCAGAGGGCATCCGCAAAGCCCGCGAAACGGAGGAAGCGTAAGGAAAACGCCGCCTCCGTTTTTGCGCTTATTCCAGGGTTGCGCTAAACGGCAAGCAGGGCGAGTGTCAATACACTCGCCATTTTCGCCTTGCGAAAATGCTTGTTGGGGTTGCACCCCAAACCCGCCGGAAGCCTCTGGACACGGTGTCCAGAGGCTTCTGTCTGCGGCCCCGTCGCTATCGCTCCTGGGCCTTACTCTCCCGCCCTCCGGGCAGGTCGAGAAGATGATCGACGTTGGCCTTGACCGCCACCGCCTCCCGCATTTCCTGTTGTGCCGCTCTATACTGCGCATAGAGTTTTTTCTTCTGCTCCGCCAGTTCCCGGCGCTCCTTTTTCAGCGCGTCCATCTTCGGGAGCTTGGCCCCGTCCAGCAGCTCATTGATCGCCGCCTTTGCCGCCCGGTAGGAGGCCAGCGCCTCCTCATGCTCCGCCAGATATTTCTTGCTGTACCGGGCGGCCTTGTAGCCGTCGAACACAGGCCGGGTCTTGGCGTAGTCCACCACGGCCCCCATCAGCTTTGTGGTGCTGGACAGCCGCTCCTCCACTCCCCGCAGCTCCCCGGCCAGGGCGTGGGCCCGATCCACCGCCGCCGCCGTCCGCTCCGCCAGGGCGTCATAGTCGGTCAGGCCGTTCTCCTGGAGAAATTGGAGCGCGGCGGCCATCTGTTTCAAATTGTAGATTTTCGCCCACCGCTCATAGCCGGGACCCTTGCCCTGGGCCATGCGCTGCTGAATGTCAATTATCAGATTGACGCGCCGGGGGACCGCCGGACGGGGCCCCACCTGGGCGGGCTTGCGGATGGGGGCCCGCCCGTCGATCACCGCCTCCACGTCCTCCGGGCCGTAGCCGTCCCCCAGGGTGGAGGCCCGGAACCGGGTGGCCCGGTCCTGGCCTGGAAGCCGGAACGAGATCGCCCCGCCCCGGCCCCGCTTCACCTGGACGCCCGCCGCCTCCATCCGCCGGAGAAAGTCGGCAAGGTCGGCGGGCCGCTCCGTCAGGGCCCCGTCAATGATCCCCCGTATCTGCTCCTTGTAGGAGGGAGGCCGGGCCCCGCCCAGCCATTGGCCGTAATGCAGAAATTTCCCCTTGCTGTGGAGCCTGGGATTTTTGATAACAGACAGGTCGTGCTCCAGGCATACCCGGTCAGACAGCCGCCGCAGGGCGCGGGCAGAGCCTAAAAAATCCCGGTATTTCCGGGTGCAGTCAAGGGATGTGGAATTGTAGTAAATGTGGACGTGAGGGTGTGGCCGGTCCGCGTGGGACACCACGAAGAAAGCGTGTTTTCCCTTGGTCCAGCGCATCGCCAGCTCATAGCCGATGTTCAGCGCCTCCTCCGGGTCCAGCTCCCCAGGGGGGAACGATTGGCGGATCTGATAGCACAGCACGTCGGCGTCCCGCTTCTGCTCCCGGCCCGTGATGGTTTTGTACCGGGCTTTGCTCAAAAGAAATTCGCTGTCAGCGGTGAGGGGGTCGCACTCGTAGGAGCGGATCAGGGCCCCGTCCAGTGTCTTGGCCGGGTTTTGGCCGTAGTCGAAGCGGTCCGACAGGGATTCCAGGATCGACTTGCCCCCGCTGATATGGTGGGCCTTTAGGTAGGTTGTGGCCGTGAATGAGCCCCCTTTCTATGCAAAAAGGGCGGTTGTTTCCAGCCGCCACAAGGTGTTTTGGGGCAGGTTGTCCCAAAAAGTTATTGTTAAAAAAGAGCTTATGTTATATAATGAATCCTGATAGGAGGTATCGAATACTATGAATGAATTACAAAAGGATTTAATTCTTATGGATTGTAAAATAATGCTTAAAAAACTTGGAGATATACCGTTTGACCAATCATTTAGTGTTCTTCAAAATGATTTATGGAATATTGGAAATAAATATGGCATAACCGGTCCCGAAGTTTTCATGATTTTAATGGATAATTTCCCCAAAAAGGAGGGGAAATAAATGAAAAAAAGTAAAAGCCTTTTTGAGGCAATATCAGCGCTTAAAGCAGTTACACAAACTTTGTTCAAAAAAATGCCGGTTCTGTTTTTGGTTGTTATTTATTTGGTGGACTTAGGTATTCGTAGTTATTTGTCTGCGGGATGGTCAACTACATATTTATTGGGGTTGCTGATTCTTATAATCTCCATAGGAATCTATGTCAGCACCAAAAGCTTTTCTGAAACAACGCTTAGTTTTGTGCTAGGAATATTAACTATTTATTCGATTGATTGGGAAAATGCTAATATTACTCTCTTTTTGGTTTTATATTTGGCCTATATTGTTGTGACATTTTATATTTCATCTATTCGATTGGCTGCTAAGCAAGAAAGTATTTTAACGCAAGCTGCTTGTAAATTGGACATGGACGATTATAAAAACGTCTATAAACGGCTAAAAAACATTTCCCAGAAATCCACAAAATATGGTCAATTATCTATACTAGACAAGAGTGAAATTATTCGCTACTTGGCATTTCGCCAGGTTATTATCGGTGAGTATGAAGAAGCTATCAATATGATTGAGTTAATCAAAAGCGTATGTCAAGCAGAAATAGTACCTTGCTGTGAGATATATTATGGTTTCTATACCTATTGTTACAATCAGAAGCCAACACCCCCCAATATCTCAAAAGAAGTGGAAAAAATGTTTGACAAGGTAACTACGCTGACTATTTCTTATTTGGAGTTTTTTGAAATTTTTGCACAGACTAAACGCATATTAGTTGAAACAAAGCTACCGTTTGATAAGTATTTGCTTGAAATTAGATTGATGGCACTGAAAGGATATAGCAGTACAGATATAAGCGATATAATGAGAGAAAACCATCTCAAATAGATAATTTGGAGGGGAGCGGCCTGGGCCGCTCCCTCGGTTCACATCACCACCACCTGGGCCAGCTTCTCCAGCAGCTCGGACAGCGGCCCCCACAGGTCGGCGTAGTCCTTTTGGAGCGCCTGAAGCTCGTTCTGATACAGCCCGCCATAGGTATTCACATGGAGCGCCGCCTGATTGAGATTGTTGGCGCACCGCCTCTGGAGGGACACCAGCTCCCGCACCGGGGAGAGGTCCACCTGGAGCACATAGCCGTTGAGGGCCATTTTTCGGATATAGGCGCTCATATTGCGGATGCCCGTCTGCTCCATGCGGGCCTTGATCCCTTGCAGCTCCTCCGGGCTCACCCAAACATAGAGCGGCACATTCCGGCGGCGCTTCTTCCCTGCCACAGCTATCTGTCGCCCCGGTCCGGGGCATCCTTTTTGGGGCCGGGCGGGGCCTGCCGCTCCTGGGCCTGCCTCCCCGCCTCCTCCATCTGCCGGGAGATGGAGGGCTTTTTCTCCTCCTGTTTAGCCGCCCGCTTTCGCTCCATACGTTTCCCCACAGCCGGGTTGTCCCTGGAGGGCCGCAGCTCATAGTCCGCCATATCCTTTTCCGACAGGGGCCGCGTGTAGGTCAGGTGCCCCCAGGCCAGGAACGCGCCGCCCTCCACGGGAACGCGCTGGTCGTAGTTTACGATCTCGTCCGGGGCATTGTGGGGCGGCTTGGGGAACGTGCCAATGTCCACGGGCCGCTGGGTGGAGTAATACTTGTAAAGGCCGGGTTCCTCGACCCACGCCACCTTTACGGAAAACTGCCGCTGGTAGTCCTCCACCCGCTCCGAAAGGTCCCGCGCCAGCGCGTCCCGGTCCATGCCGTAGTGCCCCCACTCGTATTGCCGTTTGCCGTGTTCGTCGTCATAGCAGGCCCAGGTCACAAAGGGCTCCGGCTCCCTGGGGCACTCGCCCAGGGCAAAGCCCCGGCCATTTTCCAGCATGACCACTTTCAAAATCGCATAGCCTTGATTTTTGTCCATGTTGATCTCCTCCAAAATGTTGACAGTATGGGGCCAAAACAGGGGCGGGACGTGAAATGATATGGGTGGCGCGGCGACGGGGGATAATCCGGCAGAGCCCTTTACGGGAACGGGGAACGGAAAAGCTCTGGACACCATGTCCAGAGCTCCCGCTTACTTCTCCATTTCCTTTTTCTTCTCGCCCTTGCCCAGCTCCGGGGGCTGCTTCTCTTTCCACTCCCCCAGCAGGGCCATGATCTGATCTTTCATCTCACGGGGCGTCTTGTCCTTACCGAAAAACTGGCTCAACTCCGCAGAACTGATAATCACGTCAAAATCCTCCTTTTTCTTCTCCTGGCTCAACACCGCGTCGATCACGT
>CAJUCA010000091.1 GCA_910585265.1 uncultured Oscillospiraceae bacterium
GCGCAATTGGAGGCTCAAAGGGAGGACGAATGCGCCGCCGATGAATGGCTAAACCTGATTCGGGACTACTCCCAGCTTGAGGAACTGGATCGCCCTACCCTCCTGCGTTTGGTTAAGCGCATCGAGGTGGGCGAGAAGTATGAAATCGCCGGGGAAACCCACCGGGACATCAAAATCTACTACAACTTTGTCGGGTATATTGAACTGTAAATCTGTACTTCTTTATGCGAGGTTATCTAACGAGTATTACGCCCGGGATATTTCCACAAAGCGAAAAATCGTGAACAAGCTGAAAGGAAATTCCGGGGTGCCGCTGTCCACGCCGCCTTACGGCTACGTCAAGAACCCAGACGATCCACGCTTTTGGGTGATAGACCCGGAAGCTGCTGAAATCGTGCGGTGCATCTACCAAATGGCCCTGGACGGCTATGGGTTGGTGGAAACCGCCGACGCGCTGGAAGAGGACGGGATTTGCAATCCCACCTATTACTGGCGGAGCAAGGGGACGAACCGGGGCGGGTTCAAAAGCACCGTGGAACCCACGAAATGGGGCCATACCACCATCAAAAAAATCCTCACTATACAGGAATATTGCGGCGATGTCATCAACTTCAAAACCTTTTCCAAGTCCTACAAGGTGAAGAAGCGCATCGAAACCCCGGAGGAAAACAGGGCGGTATTTCTGAATGTACATGAAGCCATCATAGACCGCCCGACCTGGGAGAAGGTGCAGAATCTGAAGAAGGGGACACGCCGCAAACGGCCCACCGTCACCCAGGAGCCCAGCGTATTCTCCGGCGTTCTGAAATGCCCGGAGTGCGGCGGAAACCTCAACTTCCATTTTAACCAAGGAAACCACGATATCAAGTTTTTCAGTTGCCAAAACCACAATTCCGGCCTGCGCAAGTGTTCCAAGACCCATTACATCCGGGAGGAGTTTCTGGAACAGGTGGTGTTGTATGAGGTGAACCGTCTGACTTCTTTCGCCAACGAGTACGAGGACGATTTTCTCCGGGCCATCATGGGCCAGTCCGCAAAGGTGGCGGACAATGACCGGGCCAGAAAGCAGCGAGAGCTGGACGGCCTTCTGGCGCGTGACAGGGAGCTTGATGTGCTGTTTGAAAAAATTTACGAGGACAATGTGAACCAGAAGATCAGCGACGCCCGGTTTGCGAAAATGTCCCAGCGGTATGAACAGGAGCAGGGGGAAAACGCCAAGCGGATCAAGGCCCTCCGGCTGGAGTTGAAAAAGCGCGAGGGCCAGCGGATGGACGTTGACACCTTCCTGGAAACCGTCCGGCGGTACACTAATGCAACGGAGATCACTCGGCGCATGGTGGCGGAGCTGATTGACCACATCGACGTATACCACGCCGAGAAGAAGGACGACGTTACCATCCAGCATATCACCATCTATTACAACTGTATCGGCGCGTTTTCCGTCCCTGACCGCCGGAACATCCCGGCTACGTAAATCACCATGGGGACGAGAAAGGGAGTAGCCGTCAGCTACTCCCCGGACAAAACCGCTTGATGTGGTTTTGAGCAATAAAATGCGGAGTGTCCTCAACAGGGTACTCAAACCCTATAAGGACACTCCGCATGGTCGGAGTGCCGGGATTCGAACCCGGGGCCTCTTGGACCCGAAGATTCGGCTGAAAAGTCAGCGGGCACTTTCAGGCACGTTTGGTGCTGTTTACTCCGGGAGTGGCTGCTTCCCAGGCATCTCCGCTCCAATGCCTCCGTCCGCTCCCTGCGTGGTCTGGGTCGGCGTTTGGGTCTGTACAATTAGCGCGAACACTGAAATAGCCCACGAACAGTGCTACCCGTTCACCAGCCAGCAAAGGGGATCTCCCTCATCAGTCGGTGGGGTAATAGAACCATACAAAGTAGAACAAATAAGAAGTACAAAGCAACACTGCCAATCTTGCCCATACTGTTCCCTATCAACCTGTGGACATGAGCTGCAAATACGATGGAGCATCGCTCAACAGCCAAAATGAGAGAGCGGGGGCCGACCTGCCGGCCCTCGCTCTCCCTACTTCTTTGAGCCTACTGTGTATCTGAACCGGCTGCGAACTGCTCCACATTCTGGCGGAGGTATTCCTGGAACCTCACCGAATTGTGGCTCATATCATTGATCATGTCGTGCCAAAGAAACACCCGCTCCTCTGTCTCCACACGGAAGAACAACCAGTCGCAGTTGGGGTATCCGGGGGAGACCCAGTTGTCTTCTGTGAAATATTTTCCCCCAGCCAAAACAACGTTCTCCGGATCGACCACGTGGAGTTCATAGTTGAACGTCCATCCCTCGATCACAACATCTCCTACAGTCTGAACGCAGGAGCGGGAGATGCGCTCAATTCGCCAGTCGTCGTAGGTCTCCTGGGGGTATCCCTCGTCCTGCCAGCTCTTATGCCGCCAGGTGCCGTTGGGCTGAGCCTCTATCACCTCATTCTCCACATAAGCACAGGCAGCAGCTGACACCTCAGCAGGGACGTTCTGATCCACCCCGTCCACCATATGGTTGTGGTGGGACTTTTCATCCCGGTAGAGGCGCAGTTCCTCCCTGGTAAAGTAAAGCCAGCGGAAGATGGTTCTGGGTTCGTTTACCCCGTTGCAGCCTCCCCCGCTGACAAACAGGCTTTTAGCATAGCGATTCCAGGCACTGCCGTACCAGCCATCCATGGCAGGGCAGGCGGTCACTGTCAATTTTTCCAACTCGGCCCGATAGAGCACGTCCTCCCGGAGGAAAAAGATCTCGGAATCGGTGGCAAGCTCATCGTACCCATCCCCGTCCAAGTCCAGCGCAAAAGGCATATCCCCCCAGGAGGAGGCGCGGGCCAGTAACACCGGGATGTCGTTTCCATCAAAATAGAAATAATCCACCAAAGTACCATAGGAGTGGAGACCGATTTGTCCATAGTGGGAAACCGCAAATCCGTCATGGCCCAACAGGTCGTTGAAGGGGATGACCTGGGACTCCTCACTGAGGCCCTCCGAGAGGAACACACTCATAATTTCTCCGTTCCGGATGGCCGCATAGATGTTTCCGTCAGTGGCCCGATAGAGAACCACGTTGCGCCCATCAATGTTCCAGTTCTCCAACCGGTTTTCATAAGTATCCACAAAATCTCCCACATGGGGTTCCACAGTGACAGCGGGGGCTTCATAGGGCGTCAGATCCTTGAGGGAAATCACTACCTCCGGCTCCGCTGCAGGGAGAGGCGTGATAATGGCTGGCCGATCACAGGTCAGGTTGGAACGGAACCAGTAGCTGCCATCGGACTGTTTCTCCAGGGTAACGCAGTACCAGCCGGGGGCAAAGCCGCTGTTTTGGTAAAGCTTGATCGTGTCCCCTTCCCGGGTGCCACAGGGGAAGAAAAGCTCGCCGGGATAGTTGGTGTCCCCGTGCATCCAATAGTAGGCAGCGTACTCCTCCAGGTAGGTAAACCCATTCAACCCCACCTTGTTGGTCTGCTCCAATTCAAGGCCGGTGTGTGCTGCCAGCAGGGCGTTCATCCCGTCAACCGTCAGCTTATACCCGGGGCAGTTCATCTCCGCTATCGATCCTACGTCGAAGGCAGCCTGGAAGTCTGCGTCGCTCATCTCCTCGGACTCACAATAGAAAAGCTGGTAGAGGTCAATATCCTCCGCCCTGCTGTAAAGGTTAGTGGGGTTTGCAAATTGGTTGAGGATACTGTAAATCGGATAGCCATACTCGTCCACAGCCCCTCCACCGTTGAAGAAATCCTCGTTGAAAAAACGAAGCTCCCCCCCGGTAAGTGCGCGCAAGACACCCTCCTCGGGCGCAGGCTGGGTGGAGCCTGCCGGGGAATTATCCGGACTTTCCCCAGACCCGGGCGCACCGGCTTTGCTCCCGGAGAAGGAGCAGGCGGTGACCAGACCTGCCAGCAGGAGAGCTGCCAGCACGGCGGCAGCGAACTGCCTGGGCTTTCGGGCAATTCGGCTGAAGCGATCCTTCAGCTGCTTTTTCCCTGCCGCCATGGTGGTGGCTGTCAGCATAGGATTCCCTGCCCTCCCCACAGGAATGAGGGAGAGAAGGGTCTGCCCGTAGGGCAGCCGCTCTGCCTCTCCCAGACGTGCCAGGACGCTTTCGTCACAGGCCAGCTCACAATCGGTCTTTGCGGCGGCGGAGGCCAGCCACACCAGGGGATCGAACCAGTAAATCACCAGGCACACCCCGCGCAAGAGGGTCCAGATATGGTCAAGGTGCCGAGCATGAGTTTCTTCATGGGCCAGCACATGGCACAGACGCGCTGGAGAGGCCAAGGCAGCCGGGGTTAGGTAGATAGACGGCCGGAACAGTCCAAACAGACAGGGAGAGGACAGTTCCTCATCCACCAGATAGACCTCCAGGGGGCAGCCTTCCACGGGATAGTGCCTGCGCAAGCGGCGGAGCTTCCGCCAAAAGCTCAAATTAGCATAGAACAGGAACCCCGTCATCACGGCACTGCCCACAATCCACCCAGCGGTGAGCAGGGTCTTCACAGAGACCGTTCTGCCCGGGAAGTCGACGGGAACGTTGTCTGTAGAAGGCTGGCTCCCCGCCTGTTCAGGGGGCTGGATGGGAATAACAGGTTGCTGCCTCACGATGGAAACAGGCAGCGCAGGAAGGGATACGGGCTGGGTGGAGATATGCTGCACCACCCGTTCTTCCAGGGGCTGCATCGCTGTAAGGACGGAGAAATCCATCGGCGGGAGGCTCACTGGCACCAACAACCGCAGGAGTACCAATCCCCACAGGGCGTACTGGATTCGCCGGGACATGGTGCTGCGAAACAGCCGCCGCAAAACCAGCAGTGCCGTGATCAGCACTGACGAGGTAATTAAGACCTTAAGCATGGTTATTTCCCTCCTTTGCCTGCTCTAAAATAGCGGAAAGCTCATCCAAATCAGCCTGGGTAAGAGGGCGCACATCCATCATGGCGTTGAACATCACACCGAGACGACCATCACAGACTTTGTCCAGAAAATGACCCGTTTCCTGCCGAACAGTGCTGTCCTGTTCCAAGATTGGAATGTACTCCTTGGCCCGTCCGTTGCTCTCATAGCGAACTGCGCCTTTGGCCTCCAGCCGGTAAAGCATGGAGATGATGGTGTGTTTACTCCAGCCAGGGCCATCCTTCAGCACTTCGGTGAGTTGGGTGATGGTCATGGGCGCACCCCTCCAGAGTGCCTTCATCAATGTCCACTCCCCGGCAGAAAGCTCAGTTTTCATTGTAACCCGCCTCCAGTTGGTAAGCATTTGCCTACCCTTCTGTTTTTCAGTATATCAGATCGGTAGACAGTTGTCAACCTCACAAATACGGGAATGAGAAAATTTGTTTCGGTATGTAAAGCCAGCTTCCGTATGAGTTGGCGCAGATATGTCGGTTTTTAAGCTGCATTCAGCATCTGCTGTCACCAGTAATTAGCGGAAGAATCTACTACGCAGTAATCATAGAGGCATCCTCTGCGGCAAAGAGAAAACGCCCAAAAGATTCAGAAAAGCTGGAAGCAGGTTGCGGATTTTCTACCGCGACGTTCTTTACCAATGGCCTCCCATCTGAATTGAACTCCGCAGCCCAAAAACGCAGAACCACGTATCAGCCTTTGTGAGGGCTTGTGTAGCCCTCCTGCAGGGCAAGTGGCACCCGTACACCTTCGAGGGAGTGAAACGCGGTGTTGGCCCCTTCGTGGGCGATTGTAGCGGGGAGTGGTTTTCTCCCCAGAAACGGAAGCGTTACAGCAGACAGAAACGCCGGGAGACTGGGCAAGTGTACCCAGCCTCCCGGCGCATTTTTTGCCCTGACGGTGCCTGATGTTGCTTCGGTAAAATGCCCAGGGCAGTGGCAAAGCAGGGCGTTCGATTTTCGTGCGGGATAAACTGAGTCCACGTCTGCCCGCAGCGCGGACAGACGCGATGTGCGCGGAAAAGTGTGGTAGGAGCAGTAAGTGAGGGCAACGCAGAAACGCCCCGTTGGGGCGGAAGCCCACCCTTTTGGGTGGGGCAAGCATCGCGTCCGGCTATACGCCGCCCGCACTCGCCGGGGCTATGCCCCGGCACCCCCTGCCCCTAAAGGGGAGAAAAAGTGCAGTACAGAGAGAGGCGCACCACGCAAAATCTGCGCCGCAGTAAACAAGGAAGGAACTCACTGGGTCAAAACCATCCGCGTTAAAAATGCCGTTGTGAGAGGCTGCGATGAGAGGTTGCGGATTGCACCGCTGTCTACAAAGAGAAGGGCCGTCAGCCCAAGCGAAAAATATATGTCTGAATTGATAATTCTCGCCCATTGAGGTGGATATTCCCGCCGGAGTGTGGTATGGTGTGTCGCTACAAAGGAGGGATGCACTATGTACGACTACATGAGGGCACTGGAGGAGCGGTTCAACTCCAAGCCAAGCTATGAGCAGCGACAGCAGCTCATAGCCATGCGCCAGAAAGTTTCCGCCCTGCTGGATAAGCAAGGGAAAAAGGGGCTCCTCCGATTAGTAGATGCCCACACCCTGGCAAAGGAGGAAATGGCACTGACCAGTTTCATCGCAGGCTTCCGTCTGGCCTGGGGAATCGTAACGGAACTCAGTACCGACAGCAGCTATTTCTGTGAGCAGGAACAGGCCGCCCGTTTCCGGGAAGGAGTTGATCCAGACGGCTAAGAAGCGTGCCAACGGCGAGGGCAACATTCGTAAACGCAAGGACGGCCGCTGGGAGGGCCGATACACAGCGGGCCACGATCCAGAAACGGGAAAGGCCATCTACAAAAACGTCCTGGCAAAAACCCAGAAGGAATGCAAAGAAAAACTGGCTGCGGCACTGGAGCTGGCGGGAAAAATTGGTGCCAGTAAAGCAGGCCAATTCACAGTAGGCCAGTGGGCGGAAACCTGGTTCGAGAACTACGCCCAGCCCTCTATCCGGGAAACCACCGCCGCCTACTACAAGAACTACATCGACAAGCACATCGTGCCCAACATCGGAAAAATCAAGCTCAACAAGCTGGCGACACTGGATATCCAGAAATTCTACAACAAAGCCAAAACCAAGGGCCGGGTCAAACGTTACGAGGGCATGAAAGACCTGAGCCTCAGCAACAAAACCATCCGCGGCCTTCACGCCATGCTCCGCCAGTGCCTCGACCAAGCAGTGCAGGAGCGGCTGATCCCCTACAACCCCGCCGCAGGGTGTAAGCTCCCGTCGAAGGAGAAAAAGGAGATACACACCCTCCCAGCAGACAAAATCAGTGCCTACCTCGCTGTGGCAGAGGAACACGGCGTTCTTCCCATGTTTTACCTGGAGCTGACCACAGGCATCCGGCGGGGTGAACTGGTAGCCCTCCTCTGGACTGACTTGGATGTGGAGAATCAGACCCTAACTATCTCCAAATCCGCCGGACGCATCAACGGCGAGGTAAGAAGCTGTATTCATAAGCGCTTGAGTAAGGTATGGAAATGGGAGATTTTAA
>CAJUCA010000092.1 GCA_910585265.1 uncultured Oscillospiraceae bacterium
GGTTAAAATCTCCCATTTCCATACCTTACTCAAGCGCTTATGAATACAGCTTCTTCAATACATAGTTGTAATTTCGGGATAACAAAGTCAGGAATATACTCTTTCCTAGAAAATTCAAATTTTCCTGTTTCCCTATCATAATCTACGCCTTTATTCAGACCACGACCAGCTAAAAGTGACTCAATTGCATTTTGTACTTCAATTTCCTTTTCTGGCCGACTAAAAATCACGGTTCTTAGAGCCTGTTTAAAATCTGGCGGAATGCCAGACGGGCGCGGATTTTTTCGCTGGGCAAGGCGATTTGACGCAGGAATACTTTGTGTATTTCAAGTCAAGTCAACGCAGCCCAGCGGAAAAAGATGTGCCGGGATGGCGTTTTGATAGATTTTAAACAGGCTCTTAGTCGAGATTTTATAAAATTTTCCAGGTTATCAAATTCATCATCGGCAAAATCAGCATTGCTGGACAAGCAAGAATATAACATTTTAGTACTAACTAATACTTGCTCAATAATTTTCTTTTGTGAAGGCCAAGCTGTGTCTCCCCAACCAGGCATTTTATCAACATTGAATGTATAGAACATGGCATTTACTTTCATAACATCTCTTACGCGTTCTGCAAGGTCATTATACATGGAAGCCATATCCCTATACGACACATATCGGGCAAAATCAGGTACATGGTCATTGTTAAGGATTTCTTGTATCGTATCACTTAATGCGCGTATTTGGGAAAGTAATATCTTTATCTCTTTTGTTTCATCTAAAGTATTTTTAGCCACATTCCTCACCTCCGAACGATTATATCATAACTTTGCGTCTATTGGCAAATGGATTTGTTAATTTCTGACCTTTCCAATCAGTTGATTTTCTTGCAGTTAATGCTGATAATACCCCGCTAATCTTTTCAAAATAAGCAGAAAGCCTGGGAACATTAACAAGGTCATGTCCCCAAGCTTTCTCTGTGTTAGGCAAAAATCAGTTCGTTACAGATAATTTCCTCTACTCGATTTCGGATATTGTTCATCTGCCCAACCCACTCCATCTGATTCTTAGCTTTGAGTTGTTCGGTAATTCCCTCTTGCTCTGCCATCTGTTTTACAAGCTGAGAAAACATATCTTCCGCCTGCTGATTGATGTCAGCCAGGTGGCTATCCAGCTTCCCACTGAGTAGTAAGGCGTTGTAAAGAGCTTTCCTGTGTTCTCGCAGATACCGCCGCCTACGCTGACCCCAGACACCCACAGGAATACTTTCTGGCACAGCGAGGTTTGGGAGAAAATAATCTCCTTCCTGATGATAGGTTCCACCCATCTGTTCAAATAGTGACTTTTTCATGATATAGTCCTCCGATATGTTAAATTTCCTGCAATCCAATCACATTCGGCTGACTTAACAAAAGTTACGAGGGGCACTTCCTTACGAAGTGCCCCTCGCGCAGGGCGTTTTTGCGTGTGGTCAGCAGATCCTAATTCGAAATGCAGATTTTTCTCAAAATGGTCTTGACATCTTCGGTTAGCAATAGTAAACTAAGGCCGATTCGAGGTTAGGCATTGCTAACCCCGTTGCAGAGGGAGGCGAAGAAATGATGCCGCTGACAATGGCGAAGGCTGGAGAGACGGTCACGGTCCGCAAAATCTCCGGCAAAGATGAGGTGCGCCAGCATTTGGCGGAGCTGGGCTTTGTGGTGGACAGCGATGTGACCGTGATCAGCGAGATCGCGGGGAACCTGATCGTACAGGTGAGGGACAGCCGGATTGCGCTGGACAAAACAATGGCGAATCGAATTCAGGTATAAAGGAGCGAGGCAGCATGAAAACATTGAAGGATGTGAAGGTGGGCGAAACCGTGATCGTGGCAAAGCTGCACGGCGAAGGCCCGGTGAAGCGGCGTATCATGGATATGGGCATCACCCAAGGGCGTGGAGGTCTTCGTGCGCAAGGTGGCCCCATTGGGCGATCCCATGGAGCTGAACGTCCGGGGCTATGAGCTCAGCGTCAGAAAGGCCGACGCGGAGTTGATCGAGGTGGGCTGAATTTTTTTGGCCAAAGGTTAGCCTTAACTAACACTTGAAGGGAGAGGATCCAAATGGACATGAAAATCGCCCTGGCGGGCAACCCCAACTGCGGCAAGACCACGCTGTTCAACGCCCTCACCGGCTCCAGCCAGTATGTGGGCAACTGGCCCGGCGTCACCGTGGAAAAGAAGGAGGGCAGGCTGAAGGGCCGCAGGGATGTGGTCATCCAAGACCTGCCCGGCATCTATTCCCTGTCCCCCTACACCTTGGAGGAGGTGGTGGCCCGATCGTATCTGGTGAAGGAGAAGCCGGACGCCATCCTCAACATTGTGGACGGCACCAACATTGAGCGCAACCTCTATCTCACCACCCAGCTCATCGAGCTGGGCCTGCCCGTGGTGGTGGCCGTGAACATGATCGACCTGGTGCGGAAAAACGGCGACACCATCGACCTTGCCAAGCTGGGCAATGCCCTGGGCTGTGAGGTAGTCGAGATGAGCGCCCTCAAGGGCGAGGGCGGCATGGCGGCAGCAGAAAAGGCCGTGGCTCTGGCGCAGAAGAAGCAGACTGGGGAACTGCCCCATGTGTTCACGGGCAGCGTGGAACACGCCCTGGCCCACATCGAGGAGTCCATCCAGGGCAGGGTGGCGGACAGCTATCTCCGCTGGTACGCCATCAAGGTCTTTGAGCGGGACGAAAAGGTGATGGAGGAGCTGGCCCTCCCCTCCGATCTGAAGGCCCACCTGGAGGAGCATATCGCCGACTGCGAGCGGGAGATGGACGACGACGCGGAGAGCATCATCACCAACCAGCGGTACGCCTACATCAACGGCGTGGTGAGCAAGTCCGTCAAGAAAAAGGCGGCCAAGGGCAGCCTGTCCGTCTCCGACAAAATCGACCAGGTGGTGACCAACCGCATCCTGGCACTGCCCATCTTCGCGGCAGTCATGTTCCTGATCTACTCCATCGCCATGGGCACTTCCCCAGCGGGTCTGTTCGTGGGAGAGGAGTGGGGCATCGGCATCGGCTCCTGGGGCACCGACTGGGCCAACGATACCTTCTTTGGCGAGATGGTTCCCGGGTTCTTTGACGGCATCCTCACCTCCCTGGGCGTCGGCGGCTGGCTGTACGGCCTGATCATGGACGGTATTGTGGCCGGCGTGGGCGCGGTGCTGGGCTTCGTGCCCCAGATGCTGGTGCTGTTCCTGCTGCTGGCCATCCTGGAGGACTGCGGCTATATGGCCCGGATTGCCTTCATCATGGACCGCATCTTCCGGCGTTTCGGACTCTCCGGAAAGAGTTTCATCCCCATGCTGGTGGCCACCGGCTGCGGCGTCCCCGGCATCATGGCCTCCCGGACCATCGAGCAGGACCGGGACCGGAAAATGACCATCATGACCACCGGCTTCATCCCCTGCGGGGCCAAAATGCCCATCATCAGCCTGTTCGCCGGGGCGGTGTTCGGCGGCTCCTCCCTGGTGGCCACCTCGGCCTTCTTCATCGGCATCGCCGCCGTGGTGATTTCCGGCATCATGCTGAAAAAATTCAAGGCCTTTGCCGGAGAGCCTGCCCCCTTTGTCATGGAACTGCCCGCCTACCACGCCCCCTCCGCTGGAAACGTCCTGCGGGCCACCTGGGAACGGGGATGGTCCTTCATCAAGCGGGCCGGGACGGTGATCCTGCTGTCCACCATCGTGCTGTGGTTTCTCCAGGGCTACGGCTTCACCGACGGGGCCTTCGACCCTGTGGAGGACAACAACACCTCCCTGCTGGCCGCTATCGGCAATGCCATCGCTTGGATTTTCTATCCCCTGGGCTGGACGGGCGATAGAGCTGACTACCTTGGCGCATATCAATATAGTACAGAGTATCCCCATCTAAGCAAAAGTCATGTACTGCTATGTCTGACCATCTAATCAATTCTCCATCGTCGGGATTATATTTACATAGTGCACATCTATCGTCCACATAGTAAATATAGCGCCCGTCGAAAGCTACGTTGCTGTTAGTAGGGATTTCTAATATCGTTGTTTCACCAGTATGGAGATCAATACACCGCAAACCGTCATAGAGGACAAATAGTTTGCCGTCGCTCAAAAAGAACGCACAAGGTTGGTAAGCAGTTTCCGTTAAAATTCCATCATCGATATTGATGCCGAATACGGTGTTAATCTGCTGTTTTTCGTAAATCACGCATTCCTCAAATGTGTCCAAGTTCACTTGGACAACTGAAAAACAGGAAACAGCACCTGCGCCTGTTTGGTCGGACAGTTTTCCCGCAGTCGTTTCAGTATGGATTAAAATATAGTAGACACAGTTCCTGTCACCAAAAAGGTTTTTCCCTATCCTACCTTGTCCAGCGTTCATCAATGGATCACGAATCAATTCTGTAGTCTCACCCGTATCCATATTTTCCACCCATAACATGGAATCTTCAGCATAAAGATGATAGCTTTTATAGTCATAAGTGTTGGCTGTATGAGAGTTAAAACAGACCGCACCTATCTTTGGTTCCGAGGATGAACAGCCAGCCAAGGCAGGCACCATCAGCAGTAAAAGAACTGTGATATTACATAATTTCTGTCTGCGCATTGACAGCGCAGTACGGTGTTGCCGATAAATCACTCCCATTAGCGTCAAACATATACCCATAGACAACATAATCAGCCAAATGATTTTACTAAAGTCCACTTCTTGGAATAGCATCACGGTTTCGCCGGTTAGAGCGTCTGTTTCTGTCTTATCGCCCTGCAAAAGCCCTACTCCAAGTAAAAATGGGAGTGGAAATGGAGCAGAATATTGTAATCTCTCTGGCAAACCAAGCCAGGGCAAAAGGACTATCGCACATGGAAGCAAGGCTGTCAGGGCATATTGCCGACATAATGTTGCAGTTGCCAGCACAGTCAAGGAAAGAAAGAGCGCCCCTCCAACTCGGCAAGCGGTCAAAAAAAAGAATGCCTGTAATAAGGAAAGCATCTTCTTACTGTTTCCAAAGGTTCCAATACTCTGCAACGTATAATTGCCATGTGGCAGTCCATAACGCACCGCGCAAAAACAATAGCGCAAGATTGCACCTGCCAAGCACAAAACCGATATGACTGCCAGGGTCATTAACACCTTATGCCATACATAATTCTTTCGCCCATTTCGTGTCGCTAAAGCCAATTGATCCATGCCACAGGCATACTCCCGGCAAAACACAGGTGTGGACAATAACAGCACCGCCAGAACCAGCGGAAGATCAAGTATTTGTTCCGACAGCAGTCCATCCCAACCATTGGTGTCCAGAAAACAGCGGTTTTCTTTGCCCTCACAAATATAAAGATACTGGTCATAAATCACATCAAAACCATTCTCATAACGCAAAACATCCTGGTAACGCTGCGCTTCGCTCTGAAGTTCATCCTCTGTTACAGATCCGATGTAATACTGTTGGTACAATGTTCTTAGATTTGCCTTGGCCTCGGTAATACGAGTTGCTTCAGTCTCCAAAAATTCAGCCTTCTCCTGTGTATATGAGCCGGAAACATAATCCAGATAATGATAGTATTCTTCTCGATACAGCAAGGCATCCTGATTGGTTGGTTCCTGACCCAGTAACAGCCCCAACTGAGCCAATAAATAAAACAAAATTATTGCCGTACCCCACTGATGAAAAAGCAGCTTTTTCAATTCAAATCCAAATATCCTCATGAATGCCGCCCTCTTTTTTGATTGCCACGACACGAAAAATGAAAAACCATCAATACAGAACACAACCCCACCGTCAGCGCACAGGGCACAGCGGCTTCCCAACTCAAAATCGGGATGCCAAAGAAGTTCACGAATTCTGTTCTGCCATACAAAAGCCGTCCTGCCATTAAAGAATAAGGGTTAAGCGCAGCCAGCCATGTATGGCTGGAATAACTCCACTTTGCGCCAGTCAACGAAAGTAACATGGTAGCCATTACTCCTGTTGCTATGGGGAACATGGCGTGTCGGCAAAATATGCTGATTATCAGTATGGCCATACCGACTACCCAAATGCCCAATGCTCTACTCAGGGCGGTGGCTATCGCATACTGCCACATGGTCAGTGCCACCGAAGCGTATGCCAGATTGTTGATTGCGTAGATCGGCAGCGCAGCTCCATCCCATAAATTAAAAATGGAGGAAAACGAAAAATAGTCTACTACAGAAAACCAAAGCGATATGCCAACGATGTATAATGTGCCTGCAATCAGTTTTCCAGCCACAGTTCGCCTGCCGCCATTCCTGGCAGTTGGGAGCAGCATATCCATTCTGCTTTCTCGTTCCCTCGGAAACATTTGAGACAGTCCATAAAGGCATAGCAAAAGCGAAAGTACAACGGAAAAGTCATAATACACATAATACTGCCAACCCTCTGTATAGCGGAAATCATGAACCTGCCTACCGTTATACAATGCGGCAATACGCCTGTTCTTGGAGACTTCATAGCTGTTATTTAACACGGTATATAGGCTCACATTTTCATTGGCCTTGAGGTGTATTTGTGCTGCTAAATTTTGATAGGTGTAACAATATTGCATGGGTTTCATATAGTAGCGATCAATCAAATTTTTATCGCTCCAGATGTTTCCCGTCAGTGTTCCCTCTATCCCATAAGCGGTAGTGGCGGTCAAGTCTGCCGTCTGTTCTTCTAAAGGGCGATAGAGGACAAGTAGCAATAGAGCTTGTCCTGTGTGGCATATGCAATTTTACCGCCGTTGCCGGAAACTGCCGCACACCTGATAAAATCCCTGTTATCTCCTAAGTTGCATAAATTGACGGTTTCAATCTCCTGCAATTTCTCATCAAAGAAAATACACATGGTCTCGGCATCGGTAGAGGATGCAGACCCACCCGTACTTTCTCCTACGGCAACAGTAACAACAGCGCATAAAGTATTTCCGACAGGGTAAAAGGCAACTTTAAGCCAGTTGTCGGTTGGCCGTTGGCTCAATATTTTGTTCTGGCTTACATCATATGATTAACTCCTATTAGGAAAACACACTGTCAAAAGGTTTTTTGCTTTTGGCGGGGGTCAGCCCGCCTCGGCGGTATCGGTGGTGTTGATTTCAATGTACTCGGCAATCTTGCGGAACTCGTCCGCGAACTTGAAATGAACGCTGATATTGCCGTTTTCGTAAACCTTGATAATCAGATTTAACAGAATCTGATTGGACAGCGTTTGACTCAACTGGAATATTTGTGGTTGGGTTGGTTGGCGGTACACTGACAGATGCTTCGGGTGATTCATCGCTTTGGCAACCGGCCAGCGCACAGAGCATCACCATGCAGCCAAGGATTATGCTTATCAAATGATTTTTCATTCAGAAGCTGTATTCATAAGCGCTTGAGTAAGGTATGGAAATGGGAGATTTTAAC
>CAJUCA010000093.1 GCA_910585265.1 uncultured Oscillospiraceae bacterium
TTTGCGGCCTGCCAGGATATTTCCCTGGCAGGCCGCTTTTCGACAAGCTGAGCCCCCGTTTTGTCAATGATAAAACGGGGGCATTTCATACCCCCGCCATGAAAGGAGCCCAACATGAAACGCTATCAAATCTGGAACGGCACCGACAGCATCATCACCCCCTCCGGGGCGCAGTTCACCGCCCAGGAGTGGGGGGACAAGTTCCCCTGGGTGCGGGCACCGGGGGCCAGGATGATCATCACCACGCCCCCCATCAACGGCGGGTGCGCCGAATACTTTGACGCCTTCATGGATCTGCGCAGGCGGCAGGGGGCGGCGATCACGGACGGCATGACGGACCAGGAGATTCTGGCCGCCATTGAGGACTGGGAGGACAACCCGCCCGTGTCCAATGAGCCTACGGTGGAGGAGCGCACCGCCGCCGCCCTGGAATTTCTGGCCATGAACAGCCTGCCCGACCAGGTCTGACAAGGAGGATCGCGAAATGAACTATGACACCATCAAGCGGAATTTCCAGCGGGGCCTGTGGAGCCTGGCCCAGGTGAAGGCGGCGGTGCGCAAGGGCGTGATTACCGTTGCACAATATGAGGAAATTACCGGGGCGCGTTACCAGTAGAAACGCCCGCAGGGCAAATCAGCGAGGAGGAATGATCATGGACAAAACAATCCACAGCATGAAGGCGGCCGTCGCCGCCGCCATCGGCCTGCTCACCGGCTTATGGGGCTGGCTGGGCTGGCTGGCGGCGGGCTGGATCGCCGCCATGGCTCTGGACTACCTCACCGGGTCGCTGGCGGCGGCCAGGGCCGGGGCGTGGTCCAGCGGCAAGGCCCGGGACGGCATCTGGCACAAGTGCGGCATGGTCGTTGTGGTGGCGGTGGCGGCGGGGACGGATCTGCTGCTGTCGCTGGTGCTGGCCAACCTGCCCCTGGCGGCACTGCCGGTGGAGTACGCCGGGCTGGTGTGCCCGGTGGTGCTGGTGTGGTACATCGTGACGGAGCTGGGCAGCATGGTGGAGAACGCCGTGGTGATGGGCGCGCCGGTGCCGAAGTGGCTGGTAAAGCTGCTGGCCCTGGGGAAGGACGCGGTGGACAGCGCGGGGGACAAGCTGGGCGGGGAGGGGAAGGAATGAGGCTGCTCAACTGCCTGCTCACCGCCAACCGCTGCTATCAGGCGGGGCGCGTTATCAAGCCCAAGGGCGTGATGGTGCACTCCACCGGGGCCAACAACCCCAACCTGCGGCGGTATGTCCAGCCGGTGAGCACGACACCGGACAGGGCTGGGCTGCTGGCCCGGCTGGGCACCAACCCCAACGGCAACCACTGGAACCGGGCGGGTCTGAGCGTGTGCGTCCACGGCTTCATCGGGAAGCTGGCGGACGGCTCGGTGGCGGCGGTGCAGACCCTGCCCTGGGACCGCCGGGGCTGGCACGCCGGGGACGGCTCCAGCGGAAAGAGTGCCAACGATACCCACATCTCCTTCGAGATCTGCGAGGACGGGCTGGACGACCCGGACTACTTCGCCCGGGCGTACCGGGAGGCGGTGGAGCTGACCGCTATGCTGTGCAAACAGTACGGCCTGGACCCGCTGGCGGACGGGGTGGTGATCTGCCACCAGGAGGGATACCGCCGGGGCATCGCCTCCAACCACGGGGACGTGCTCCACTGGTTCCCCCGGTTCGGCAAGAGCATGGACGATTTCCGGGCGGAGGTGGCGGCGGAGCTGGGCCGGAGGCCGGAGGCTCCGGCGGTGGACGGAAGCAATGACAGGAACGACAAGGAGGAGGACGGCATGGTTTACTATGAGCGGCTGGGGGATGTGGCGGACAGCTACAAGACCACCATTCGGAAGCTGATGGAGCGGGGGGCGTTGCGGGGACGCAGCGACCCGGACCCGGACAGCCTGGAGGATAACGTGCTCAATATTTCGGAGGAGTACTGCCGGGTGATGGCGACGCTGGATAAGCTGGGGGTGCTGGGGTAAGCAGAATCACAGGCGGCTGGGAGTTTGCGGAGGGGGGACGCCAGCCAGGCCCTCTCCCCTCCGGCGCGATCCGGTGCACCGTGCCGGTCAATGCTCCGCCAGTGAAAAACAGGCGTATTCCCTGAGAAAACAGTCCGGCCCCGCCTGATTCGGCAAAAAAATGGAAAAATGATTGACAGCTCTGTCTAAACCTGCTATGATTGAACAGTCATCCCCTCCAAGATGTTACGAAAGTGTTACAGGACAGCACCGCCGGAGGGGAAATGAGGCGATACAAGGAGTCCTTTTTCCGTCAATGCGGACAGACCCTTCGCATAGATTAAAGGGACGCTTGTTATCGTTGTTGCAAAGGAGGTGGGCACAAATGTGTAAAGTGGCGGACGCCGCCATGGCCATGGTCAACCGCTCCATTGAGCTGGCTGGAGAAACCGGAGACGAGTCCTACTACATGGACTTTGTCAAGCTCCACAAGCTGCTGTACCTGGCACAGTGCCTCATGCTGGTCCAGTACGGCCAGCAGATGTTCGATGAAAAAATCACAGCGCACCAATGCGGGCCCTATGTGGCGGATCTTCATTTCATCCCCCGCTGCCGCGGTTTTGGCGAAATTAAAAACCCCTTTTCCAAATCAGAGTTTGTCCGTCCTTCCTACCGGCGGATGAAGGTGATTGAGCAGGTGCTGGGAGAGTTTGGCCGGAACAGCACCGAGGAGCTAATCCAGTACACAAAGGAAACCCCCGCCTACTGTGCGGCGGCAGACGGGATCGAAGGGGACTACAGGCCGGAGATCACACAGGAGCAAATGCTCCAAAGCACAACCTACAGCATCAGTTAAACATACTCCGCAGCCCCTTGGTTGCGGAGTGTTTTTCGCCAGTTTTTGGCCGTTTTTGCCGTTTTAGTGCGCTTCCCCCGCAAAAAGAGGATAAGAAGGGTATGAGGGTCATGGAGGAGAAAAACAGATGGGGCAGCCTGCTGGAGGATTCCTTTTTTGATCATATATCGGGACGCCTGTGCCATGAAGATGTTCAGAGGCTGCTGAACGTGATCGGGAATGAATTCTATCTCAAAAACGTCTCATTTGGTTCTGGAGACAGCAAGTGGGAAATTAAGGCGTCCCCCATCCGAAAAGAGACCATAGGGTACAAAGCCCAGGAACTCAAATCAACGCTGGCAGAATGGCTGTGCCAATCCACCAAGGGCGAGCTGATGCCACCCTCGGTGGATGACGCCGGCTGGGCAGGCCTCTTTTATGTGGAGCCAAAATTCCAGGCCTATGTTTTCCAGCTGCTGGATACCTTGATCTCCCGCACACAGAGCACACTGCCGGGCAAGGAACAGGTTCTCTCTTACCAGGAGCGGGCAAGGGCCGCGGCGTGGGATACCGCGACGGAGTTTGAGGACGAGGTTGGAAAAGCGGAGGCCGCGCGCATATCCGCGGAGGCGGCCAAGGAGGCGGCGGACAGTGCCAAAGCCACCGCGGACAGCATCATGCCCAATATGCTGACCACCTTGGGCGTATTTGTCGCCATTATCATCGCTGTGGTGGCCTGCTATCTGAGCCTGGTTTTGTCGGACCCCTATGTCCAGACCTGTCCCGGCGAGGTACCCAAAACGCTGAACATCGTCATGCTCCTCCTGATGGGCCATATCCTGTTGAACATCATCTTCCTGCTGCTCTACCTGATCTCCAAAATGTCCGCCCATCCCCTGTCCTGCCACTGTCTGGTGGGGGATCAGTCAGACTGCCAGAAATGCAAGCCTGATCTGCGGGCCCGGTGCCGCTTCCGGCACAAGCTCTGGCTCCGGTATCCCTATGTCGTGGCCATGAACGGGGCGTTTGTGACAGCCTACTGTGCCCTGGGCCTGTGGCATCTGGTGCGCCGCTATTTTGGAGCGTCCATCGACGCGGCACTGGCGGGCGGCTGGCACTATGCCGCCCTGGTGGTGGGGACCGCCGCAGTGCTTATGGCCGCCGCCGCAATCTTTGTATTCCACTTCTTCCTGCGCAGTCCCCGTCACAAGTTAGAGGCCGATCAGAAGCGGGAACAGAAGAAACGGGAATCCACGCAGAAAAAGGTACGAAAAATAGAGCATGAGCGCAGATCCATCCGCAAGCTGGAAAAGGAGTTCAACCAGCAGCAGAAGCGGATCATGGATCTTGAGGAAGCTGTGAACCAGATGCAGGCACAGTTAACGCGATATCAGCAGGAACGCGACAACACCCCGATCCCATAACCGGGGTGTTGTGCCGCAAACAGGAGGACAACCCGATCTGTCAGCCGCCCTCCTGTTCTATTTTGCCAACGGTCTCCTCAAATTCTCTGACCCACTCCCTGCACGCCCACTCGATTTCCTTGATGCTGAACGCGGTGCGCTCAGCCGCTGTCCACACAGGCCCCCATGAGAATCGCCAGGAAGCTGGCGTTGTTGGGCCTGCGGGCCAGGGGGAATCCCGCCAGCTCCAGGAGCAGCGGGCGGTTTTTGTCCCAGGCCGTGCCCGAAACCGTGCGGATGTTGCGTTCCACCCGCTGGCTGGTTGTGTGGCAGCGGCGGGCCACGTCCGGGTAAATCCGCTTGGTGATCAGCCGCAGGCGGGCCGGGTCCTCCAGCGAGAGCTGGACGGCGCACACCGTACAGGAGAACCCGGCGTAGTTCTCGGTGACGCCCAGGCGGCGCAGCAGGCTCCGGATTTCTTGGGCGGAAAGCTCCGGCGTCATTGGCAAATCACCTCCAGAATCCGCTGGAAGTGGTAGACGACCTCCTCCTGCTCCTGCTTGGAGAGGCCCCGCAGCCAGTCCACAGACTGGAGCAGATACCAAACCAGGTCGGCTTTTTCCGCCAGACGGCTGTCGCTGGTCAGGCTGTCCAGCGGCAGCCCGTCGGCGATGCGCAGCGCGGTATCTAAGGTGGTGTTGCCACTGTTCCGGACCGATTGCAGGGTGGATTTGGGAATCCCAATCTCCCTTGAAAATTCTCCCACGGACTGGTTCCGGTACCGCCGGATGGTTTCCAGATTTTTCGCGAATATTTCATGCTTTTCCAACAGAATCCCCCCGTCCTTATGGCATAAGGATAGCGGAAATTCGTCCCAATGTGGCGGCCGGGGATTGGGCCCCGCGTGCGGGGTTTCGCCTGGCCTCCGGGCGGCGGGTGTTTGTTTTGGCATAACGCTTCTTCCTTTCTGGTTTTGTTGGAATGGCGTTATGCTGGGCGGCCCCCGGCACGCCGGAGAGGGCCGCTTGTTTTGCGGGGTGCCACACGATATGCAACACAAATTGTGCGCTATTTGCTCTAATCATTGCGGAGCGGGGACTTTTGGGGGGAGTGGGCGGGTTCGACTCCCGCCTCGCACACCACGTCGGAGCGAAATCCGCTCCACTCCGTTTCGCTCCTTTGCTCCTCCTATTACAATAGAATTACGGTTCAAGGCACGGCAGCCAGCCGTGTCTTTTTCCGCATTGTTGCCAAAGCTGTTAGAATGAGAAGGAAATGGCCTGACGTAATCCTCCAAGGACCAACACGTCCGCTGGAAAGTCCGTCAGCCAGCCTCTCATTCGCAGCGTTCGATTTATGCAGGTTGAGCCGCCTCGCCGGGGCCACTGCTCCGACCCGGTGCGTCCGTGTCGTCAAATAGATTGAATCGGCAATGATGGAAGGGCTGGTCGCCAAATCATGATCTACGATAGGAGTGTTAAGCAATGAACGCAGCGGGGATTGATGTTTCCAAGGGGAAGAGCATGGTATCGGTTATGCGGCCTCTGGGCGAGGTGGTGGCAAAACCGTTTACTGTGTGTCACACCGGCAATGAACTCAAGGAGTTGGCAGACTACTTGAAAAGCCTGGACGGTGAGACGCGGGTAATCATGGAGCATACCGGACGGTACTATGAGCCGGTGGCTCAGTTCCTCCATGACGCGGGGCTGTACGTCAGCGCGGTGAATCCGAAACTTATCAAGGACTATGGAAACAACTCGCTGCGCAAGGTCAAGACCGACAAGGCCGATTCCAAGAAAATTGCGAAATATGGCCTTGACAACTGGGGAGAACTGCGGCAATATGCTTCCATGGATATGATTCGTTACCAACTGAAAACGCTGAACCGGCAGCACGCTCTGTACTCCAAGATGAAAACCGCGATGAAGAACAACCTCATCGCCCTCCTGGATCAGACCTACCCCGGTGTCAACGCCCTGTTCGGCAGCCCTGCCCGTGAGGATGGGACGCAGAAGTGGGTGGACTTTGCCGCGTCTTTTTGGCACGTAGACTGTGTCCGGGGTATGAGCCAGGCCGCCTTCACGGAGCGTTACCGCAAGTGGTGCAAGCGAAACCGCTACAATTTCAGCAGCGACAAAGCTGCCGAAGTCTATACCGGAGCGAAAGACCAGATTGCCATGATACCAAAGGACGATCTGACCAAGCGGCTGATCCGGCAGGCCATTGATTCCCTCAATACTGTTTCCAGGACTGTAGAACAGCTCAAGGCTGAGATGCTGAAACTGGCATCCCAGCTCCCGGAGTTCCCTGTCGTTATGGAGATGCACAGTGTAGGGGATTCTCTCGGCCCCCAGCTCATGGCGGAAATCGGGGACGTGACGCGGTTCGCCCACAGAGGTTCTATCACCGCTTTCGCCGGCGTTGACCCTGGCACTAACCAGTCCAGTGAGCGTGAAGCTAAAAGCGTCAGAACTTCCAAGAGCGGCCCGCCGGAGCTGCGCAGGACGCTGTTCCTTGTGATGGACGGCCTGCTGAAATCCATGCCCCAGGATGACCCGGTCTACCAGTTCATGGACAAGAAACGCGCCGAGGGCAAGCCCTACCTGGTCTACATGACCGCCGGGGCCAACAAGTTCCTGCGCATCTACTACGGCAGGGTCAAAGAATATCTGGCATCGCTGGAAAACGCCGATTGACCGTCCCCGCCCTGTTTCCATTTGACCGGCGTTTACACGGCGGTCTTTTTGTGTTGCTCTTTTTCACCTTCCTCTATGTCCACAAATTTATTTCATTTTCCTATTGACTTTTCCTTTGCAGACTTTCCAGCAACAACAATACCACAACGCCGATCACAAAGCTATTTGGGAATAGCAACGAGAAGCGGGACCGGTAATTGTGCAGTTTACAGTGCCATGTCTTTCTCCTTTCTGTCGTGGCTGGCAGTTTTCAGTACATCGTTTGGCCCTGCTCTGCCTGCTGAGGCCAGGGGGTGCTGAG
>CAJUCA010000094.1 GCA_910585265.1 uncultured Oscillospiraceae bacterium
CTTCCATGTCTCCTATTCTACCACGGACTTATCCTCTTGTGAATACAGCTTCTTATTGTCCCACCGCCACAAAGCCCAAAAGGCCAAGGTCCCCGCCAGCGAGAGGGACAGCAGGAGGGACAGCCCCTGGTTCACTTCTTTTTTCATCAACATCACACCCCGCAGGAGGATCATGCTATGGCAGGAAACCGCCGGTGTCTTTGGCTGTGCGTATGGATGCTCGCGCTGGGGCTTTTCCAGGTTCCGGCGGCTTTTGCCATGACTCTGGAGGAGCCGCGGCCTGAGGGGGAGGTCCCGGCGTCCGGAGCCTTCCACCTGACCCTGGAGGCCTGGATTATCGGCGGCGGGGAGACCCTTTCCTATGAGACCGTGGCCCCCGAGCTGGCGGGCAGTCCCTTCGCCGCCGATTACTATCCCGGTGAACTGACCGTGGAGCTGGCCGGGCAGATCGTCATTGAGTCCGGCGGCTGTCTCGCCATCGGCACGCTGTCCTCCGGGAATGAAAAGGAGCTCAGCCCGGTGATCTCCGGAGAGCTTGCGCCCGGCGGCCTGATTGTGGTGCGTTCGGGGGGAAGCCTCATTTTGAAAAACGTGACCCTGGACTTGGCTGGAGAGGGGCTGTTCATCCTTCAGGAACCGGGCGGCTCGGTGGAGCTGACCGGTGTGGAGCCGGAGGACGGCCTCATCGCCTGGTCGCCCCCGGTGGTGGACAACACCCATCAACAGCCCCCCGGCCTCTGGCTGGAGGAGGGGACAGCCCTCACCGAAGCCATGCTGCCCAACACCTTGAGCACCTATTTGCAGTACCAGGGTGTTCAGCGGTGGGAAAAGCTCGCGCTCCAATGGGACATGGACGGGTGCGGTAGCCAAACGGAGGGCGAATACACCCTCTCCGGGACGTTTTTAGATGAGAACGGAGCGATACTGTCCTCCGTCCGGCCCTTGACCCTTACCGTCTATTGGTATCAGCCGGATCAGCTTGTTATCACCGGGGCCGTGTGGCTGGGCCAGGCCGCCGCCGCCGTCAAGCTGGAGCTGAAGGAGCTGCCGGAGGAGGCCGGCGAGGTCTGGGGCGAGGTATCCGCCGACGGCGGGGAGAGCTGGCAGCGGTGGGACGGCTTTGAGCTGCGCCAGGGCGGGGACGTGGTCACCGGCGTGTTTGCCCTGCCCGACTCCGCGCCCCGGCATTTCCGCCTCCGGGCGGCCAATGAGCGGCAGAATCTCTATTGGGCCTCGGAGCCGATCCTGCTGCCCAAGGAGGAGAGCCGGCCCAGCGACCAGGGCGGCAACCGGGGCGGCAGTATCGCCATCGTCATGCCCAGCCGGACGCCGGAGCCTGCGCCCAGCCCCGCGCCAACCCCGGAACCTGTGCCCACGCCCTCTCCCTCTCCCGCGCCAACTCCAACTCCTATTCCGACGCCAACGCCGCCCGCGCCGCTTCCCTCAGCCGCTCCACAGCCGGGGGCGAAGGAGGAAGGCCCCGGCCCTGGCCTCCAGGTCCTGCTGGCGGCGATGGGCGTCGCGGCCTGCGCCCTGGTGGGCGTGCTCACGGCCCGCGGAAAGCGGAAATAGCAGATCATCAAGATCCGCCCTGGTCACGTGCCGGGGCGGGCTTTTTATGCCTCCGGCGCGGCCAGGAAGCGGTAGCCCTTGCCCCGCACCGTCTGGATATAGTGAACGCCGGGGCACAGCCGCTCCAGCTTCTGCCGCACCCGGGCCATGCACACCTGCATATTGTGGACGCCCTGGTTCATGGGGGACTTCCACACCCGGTCGTACAGCTCCCCGTAGGAGAACACCTGCCTCGGGTGGCGGGCCAGAAAAGCCAACAGGTCAAACTCCAGGGTGGTGAAGGCGGCCGCCTGTCCCTGGAAGCACACCTCCCGCGGCCCCGGATCGATGGTGAGGCCGCCGAAGCGCAGCGTCTCTCGCCGCTCCGCGTTCTCCCGGCGCAGGATGCGTCCCCGGAGCCGCAGCTCCAGCTCCCGGAGGGAACAGGGTTTCGCCACGTAGTCGTCGCCCCCCGCCAGCAGGCCCCGGATGCGGTCGTCGGTGTCGGCGTAGGCGGAGAGGAACAGGATGGGTGCGCCGCTGGCCTCCCGGATGCGGCGGCAGACCTCCACCCCGTTCAGCCCCGGAAGCTCCACGTCCAGAACAATGGCGTCCAGCGCGGCGGAGGAGGTCACTCGGAGGGCCTCGGAGCCATCGGCGGCAGTGACCACCTCGTAGCCCAGCTTTTCCAGATAGGCCCGGTTGGTGTTCAAAATGTGGACGTCGTCATCCACCAGCAAGACCCGGTACATCGCCCCGCCCCCTTTCTTTTCTGTATCATACCATATCATGCCCCGGGAGAAAAGTCACAGGTTCGTCACATTTTCCGGAAATATGGAAATCGGCGCGGGGTTTTGCTATGATGGCGTTATAAAATGAGATGGAGCGGGGTGCACCCCGCTCCGCCCGTAGGAACCTACGGGCGGAATGAACCATTGGAAAGCGGGGAAATGAGGATGAAAAAACGGCTTTTGAGCGTCTTTTTGTGTATTTGCTTGGTGTTGGGCCTGATGCCTGTCACAGCGCGGGCGGCGGAGCCCACCACGGTGACCACCGCCCAGGATTTGGAAAACACCATGGAAGCGGGTGGCGAGATCAAACTGGACGGCGACATCACCGTTTCCCAGCCCTTGGGCGTTGAGGATGGCAAGGAAGTCACCCTTGACCTGAACGGCCACGCCATCACCTCCACAGGGTCGTTCACCCTGCTCTCGGTGGGCCAAAGCGGAAGCAGCGACACCACCACGGGCAAGCTGACGGTGACCGACAGCAGCGTGGGGACGCTCCGGGGCAGCATCACCGGTCAGAGCAAGCTGTTCCGGCAGCGAGCTGAGCCTGGGCGGCGGCATCATTCTGACCAGCAACAACGCCAACGACCGCACCGCCCCGGCCCTGCAAAATGAGTTCGGCACGGTGAACGTGCTGGAAGGCGGCTTCTCCATCACCTCCCAGATGAATAATGCCATCTACAACCATGGGGGAGCCTTCAACGGAAACAACATCAGTTTCTCCGCCTCCACCGGGAGCAGCGGCAGCGGTGCCGCCCTGAAGCTGGCTATAGGTACGGTCATCGGGCTGAACGCCTCGGTGATAAACGACAGATCCAAACCCGCGGTGGAGGTGGAGTCCGGCTCCGTGGAGATCACCGGGGGAAGCTACCCCGCGAACGGATCCCCAGACGGCGCGCTCTATGTGGGCGGCACGGTCACGCTGAAGGGCGGGACGTTCAGCAACACCAGCTTCCTCAGCAAGGCCATCTCCGTGGGCACAAACATCACCTATGCCTCCCTGCTGGAGAAGGGCTGCGGATATACCGCCGATAACGGCACCACCTTCCTCACCGACGAAAACGCCATTGGGGCGGCCACATCCCTGACGGTGAAGGCCGTACCCGCCCCATCCGCCCACACCCACGCCGTTAGCGTGGGCTGCGAGACGGACAGCGGAGCGCAGGTGGAGTTTCAGCCCCTGCCCGATATGAGCGCATCCAATTCCAGCGGCTACACCCTGGCTGGGGGCAGCTATTACCTCACCGCCAACGCCGCCGTGGGCGGCTCCCTCACGATCAATGGGAATGTGACGCTCTGTCTGAACGGCTACACCCTCTCCTTCAGCGGAGGTACGGAGATAGAGGGTAATGCCTCTGCGGCCATTTCCGTGCCCCGGGGCAGTTCCCTGTCCGTCTGCGACTGCGGCCAGTCAAAAGGGAAGATCGCGTATCAGGCAGGCGGGCCAAGGGGCCATGCGGCCATCGGCGGCGCGGGGGATGTGACCCTCTACGGCTGCGCCGTGGAAATCAGCAAAACCTCGGATTATGTCGCAAATGGGCTTTATAACGCGGGCGGAATCTTTACTCTCTACGACAGCCATGTCTCCGCCACCCACACCATCTCCGGATCAGATAAAACCCCCCTTCGCCACTGCGATTGACGGGAGGCCCGGAAGCACCACCTTCATTCACGGCGGTTCCCTCTCCGCCACCGTCAGGAACGGCACGGCGTATACCGATGGTAACAGCAGCGCATACGGCCTGAACTTAAATAACGGATCCACTGCATATCTGCTGGGGAGGCCCACCATCACCGCAAGCAACGATACCGGCACGAATAATTTTGCGGGCGTTTACGTCCCCTCCTCCTCGGCCCAGCTCTGGCTCTCCAAGGACGGCGAAGCCTACAGCGGAAACGCCCTGGCGATAAAGGTTTCCAAACATAACTATAGTGAAGGCGGCACGGTGGTGCTGGGCGTGGGCGAGAATGGAGATAACCACACCATCAAGAACGCGCCAAACGGATTTGCGGGAACCGTCATTGAGACGGAGGGGCGCAAGGATCTTGTCCTCACCGGGCCGTATACGGTAACATTCAACGCCAACGGTGGCGAAGGGACGATGGCCGACCAGTCCTTCGACGGCTGGACGGACAGCAAGGCCTTCACCGCCAACGGCTTTACCGGGGCAGACGGCGCGTCCTTCCAGAGCTGGAACACCAAGCAGGACGGCAGCGGAACCAGCTATGCGGACGGAGCCACCGTCTCTGGACTGGCCTACGGTGGCACGGTGACCCTGTACGCCCAATGGGGTGCCGCCGAGGGCCACACCCATGTCTGGGATACGGGGTGGACAAACAACGACACCTACCACTGGCATAAGTGCATTGCGGAGGGCTGTGACATTACAGATTACACGCTGAGCCAGTTCGGCCTGTACACTTGCTATGCCCCCCACGCCTATGACAACGACCAGGATACGACATGCGATACCTGCGGCTATACCCGTACCCTGGACGCCTCCGGCACGGAGGGGAAGGTGGAGACGTCCAACGGCGCGCCCGATGTGAGCACAAGCACCGAAGTTTTGAAAGAACTGGCGGGGACGCCCCAGCCCGGCGAGACCATCACCGTGAAGCTCACCGTGGCGAAGAAGGACAACGCCGAGGGCAAATCGGACATTGAAACCCTCATCACCGGGGGCAAAAGGGACGATGTGCTGTATCTGGATTTGTCGCTGTTGAAAATAGTGTCGGGCGGGACAAGCCCTGGAAACACGCCCATTACCGATACCCAAGATAAAGTGCTGGAGATCGTGGTGCCCTACAGCTTTTCCGGGAAAAAGGACGTGAAGGTGTACCGCTATCACAACGGAACCGCGCAAACTCTGACGGAAGCCGATACCAGGGATGACGGCACCTATAAGCTGGGCACAAATTCCATCATCATCTACGCCAGCAAATTCTCCACCTACGCCATCGCCTACACCCCGATCGGCGGCGGTGGTGGCGGGGGCGGCGGTTATGTCCCGCCCGCCTATCCTGTGGAGCTGCCCGCCTCCACCTCTGGCGGCAGCATCACCGCGTCCCACAAGAGCGCGTCCAGCGGCACGACGGTCACCCTCACCCTGGCTCCGGACGGAGGTTATGAGATCGGCGGTGTTACCGTGGCCGATCAGAATGGGAAAACGGTTGCCCTGACCGGCAAGGGCGATGGAACCTATACCTTCACCATGCCCAGCGGGAAGGTGACCGTCAAAGCGGAGTTCACGAAATCCAAGGACAGCTGTGTGAGCTGTCCCAGGGACGACACCTGCCCCATCCGGCGTTTTAGCGATGCTGATCCTGCGGCGTGGTATCATGACGGCGTCCACTACTGCGTGGAAAACGGGCTGATGGACGGCTACGGCGGCGGCCTGCTGGGGCCGGACAGGGATCTTTCCCGCGCCGAGTTCGTCCAGATGCTCCACAATCTGGAGGGGAAGCCTGTAGTGAATTACCTCATGGGGTTTGAGGATATTCACGGCGGGGCCTGGTACACGGAGGCTGTCCGCTGGGCGGCGTCCCAGCGGATTGCGGGCGGTTACGGCGGCGGGCGGTTTGGCCCCAAGGACGTCATCAGCCGTGAGGAACTGGCGGTGATGCTGTGGCGGTACGCCGGGTGTCCCGCGGCCACGGACAAGGAGTTGAGCTTCGCTGACGTGGACAAGGCCGGGGGCTGGACGTTGGAGGCCCTGCGCTGGGCGGTGGGGCAGGGGATTCTCCGGGGCAAGGAGGGCGGGATGCTCGATCCCAAGGGAATGACGACCCGCGCCGAGGCGGCGGCTATGCTCCAGCGGTTCTGCGGGAATGTGACGTGAAGGTGAAGCCTCAATTGTTGATGTATTTGAGTCATAAAAAGGCCGGGAGCGGGTATCCGTTCCCGGTCTTTGGCGTTTTGAAGGTAGAGTAAGCCGCCTGTGCCGAAATTGTTGAATGGGCTGATGCCTACCTTTTTAGGTAAGGCAAGCATCACGTCCGGCTATGCGCCGTCCGCACTCGCCTGGACGCTGCCCGGCACCCCTGCCCCTAAAGGGGAGAAAAAGTGCAGTACCAGAAAACGGTCCATTTTATCATCCTTTTCAGGTTCAAGACCGTGGCGGGAAGGAGGCAGTGGTCTTCCGCTGCTTTTAATCCTCGTCGCAGTTTTACTCCTTTGGAGGTACGGATGCCACCAGCCCCTGTGAGAGCCACACAAACCCTTGCAGGGGCTAACACGTGGTTCTGCGTTTTTGGGTTGCGGAGTTCAATTTAGATGGGCGGATTCTTGGTGGAGGTGGAAAATATTGCAGAAGAAAATCCGTAGCTTGGTTTCAGATCTTCTGAATCTTTTGATCGTACTCTCTTTGCCGCAGAGGGCACCTCCATGATTACTGCGTAGTAAAATTTTCCCATCAGTTTTTTCAAAATCAGACCCTTCACCTGCCCTTACCGCAACTGGGAACCACCCTTTCTTTGCCCTCCCGCATTTTGTTCTATTACCCCGCCGCCCAACGTGGAGAGGCCCCTGTATGATCCGGTGGGCGGAAATGCTTCACCAAATCACTTTTTGCCCATCGCTCTTGAGGAAATCCTTTGAAACGGATAAAATAAAAATCGAAATATGTTTGCCCTGCCCGCACATTTTTCCGCTCCAGCCGTTATACACAGTGAGTGCCGCGAAAAGGGGGGGATCTCCGTGGCCATCGACATCGAAGACCAGTACGACAAGATCTACCGCTATTGTTATTTCCGCCTCAAAAACCGGGAGCGGGCGGAGGACGTGACCCAGGAGACCTTCCTGCGGTGGTTCGCCAGCGACACCTA
>CAJUCA010000095.1 GCA_910585265.1 uncultured Oscillospiraceae bacterium
TGGTGCCCTTGTTCCCCTTGAGCTCGAACTCCGCGCCCTCCAGCGGGCCGCCGCCTGGGCCGGTTTTCACGATCTGGAGGCTGGCCTTATCCGGAACAATATCCGTGGTTTTCCACTTGAAATCAGCGGAAGCGTTGGCGGTGCTGTAGCCCGGATCGGAAATGATATAGGACTGCTCCGTGGTGGAGGGGTTGTTGGCCAGGAACAGGTTGTACTGGGCAACGCCGCCCGTAGCCTTAATGTGGAAGGCTCCCTCGTCAGTTACCGAGTCCACGGGGATGCAGACCTTGAAGGCCCCGCGGTACTCGCTGCCGTTGGCATTGAAGCCCACCAGGTGCTGCTTGCTGGTGTCCACCTTGTAATAGGTGGTTCCTCCGTTGACCTCGGTTTCCAGGGGGGCACCATTCTCTGCGGTGAAGATAGTGCCCTGGGGGGCGTCGGTGGAGTACACCTTGGTCTTATAGCCGTCGATCCAGGTGGAGGTGGCGGAGGCCACATACATCACCCGGGTGTAATACTCCTTGCCGTTGATGGTTTCCTTTTTGATGCCGTCCTTTCCCTCAAGAGCGGCTCCTTCCAACCCACGGCCATTGACAATATTTACACCTCGGAGATCCCTACCCTCCTCAGCCCGGAGGTACAGCCCTGTGTAGAGGTGCTTAGTCCACTGGGCGGCGTGACGCAGGATGCCCTTGACGCTGTCGAAGATGCGGATCTGCTGAGCATCCGCGGTGGGCTCCACCACGGCGGTGCGGCCCGCCGTAAAGACGGTGCCGGGGACGGAGATCTGCCCGCAGGTGGCCCACACTGCCACCTGGGTGGCGTACTTGTACTCGGTTTCGGTAAGGTTGGCGATACCTCGCACATCGTCCTGGTGGAGCTGCCTGAACTGCTCCAGCGTCCGGGCGGGATAGCCGTTGGCGAAGGCCCCCATGGTCTGGGGGCTGCGGTTGTACGGCTGGATGGTGAGGGACTTGCTGGGGGACACTCCAGTGAGACCCCAATTGACGCAGTACGCGGCACCCGTCAGGCCATCGTTGCTGGTATACTGCCAGTATCCTCCGCCGATGGTGCCGCCGGATTTCTTACTCAGGTAATTGCCGAATCCGTCCTGGGTGATCTTCACGCTGCCGCTGTTGTTCAGCGTGTCGGCTGCGCTGGCCGGGACGGCCAGCAGGCCGACCAGCGTGGCAACCACCAGAAGCATGGAAATCAGCCTGGTTGAGAGTTTTTGTTTCATTACGATCTCCTTTCAAAATTGGTAAAGGAAAAGGCAGGCCGCTTTTGCGGTCTGCCTTTTCAGGTGGTGTGTTTGTTTACTTGGTGGAGCCGGGCACCAGCAGTTCCTTGATGAAGGCTGTGGCCGCCGGGGCTTGATCTGGGTGGTTGGGGTAGGATTCTGCCATTAAGATATAGGCACGGTTATAATGGTCGTTCGCAGATACATCCACGTGGAGCCACTGGCTATCCACGTAGACCAGGTTCCAGGTGTGGTCCGAGGTGCTGATGGTGACACAAGGGATATCTGCTGCACCACACAAGAAGCTAAACGCAGCAGCATATGTGCTACAAGTGGCTGGTAATTCGACATTATGATCAGAAAAAATCTGTGTTATTCCCGCATGGCTACCCACTTTATAGGTCAGCAGAGTACGAAGATAGCTGTCAAGATAGACCACCTTCTCTTTTTCTGAATGCAGCTGATTCATCGTGGCTATGGTGGGTTGGATGTAGGACAGCGGGGCTTCATATTGCTCTGGCATTTTGGAAGACACTGCATAGTAGTCCAGATACTGCCAGTAGTTGGTGAAGTTGTCCGGCACATAATGCTCAAACCATTTTATGTTATCCAACCTTTCGATCAAGGTCTTTACCGTACCGTAGTCGCCCTTAGCCACCATAGTGTAAGCGGGTGGGTCGATGGCATCGCCGTCCACCAGCGTCTGCCGGATAGTGTTGTACAGGTTCCGGTCATACACGCCGGTAAACACGGCGGGGTTGGCCTGCTGGGAGAAATCCTCCCGGCTCCAGTGATCCACATTGATGGTGTACTTGCCCGAAGGGGCCGGGGTGGGTGTGGGCGTGGGGGTTGGGGTAGGCTGGGGCGTTTCCTCCTGGTAGTGGGCGTTAGGGTCGATGTGGACGCTGTTGGTCGCCCCATCGTAGGTCACGCCGAAGTCCACCGCCTTCCCGATGTCCCGCACCTTGACGAAATTGTTCCCATGGATGCTGTACGCCTCGAACTCCACCTTCTGCCCGTTGACATAGAAGGTCTGGCGGCTGGGGATGGCGGTCAGGCTGGCGGCGGCAGACGCCATAGAGGTCAATCCGGCGAATAAAAGTGCGCCGCAGAGAAAACCGGTCAAAAACTGAAAACGCTTCATTGTACGCTCCTCCTCCGTGCTTGTTGGGTATTACCTTCCAATTATATAATACCACATTTTTCCAGTTTTGTCAACAGCTTTTGTGAAGTTTTCTCCCGGCATGAAAATTTTTAGGCTTCCACCGCTTTCACACACCAGCGATAGGCGGGCTGGTTCATCACGCAGGTATAAAGCGTAATCTGGTTGTCCTGTGTGGCAGATAGGCCGGAGGTGTCGTTGACGGACACCTTGGACACGCTGGTGACGGCGTAGATCCGGGTGCCCAGCGCAGTGGTGAAGGTGATGGTATCGCCGGATTTCAGCGTATGGATTTTGCCAAAGTCATTGCGGACGCCGCGATTATGGGCCGCGACCGCAATGTTGCCGTTCCAGATGCTGGTGCCCTCGAAGTGGCCCGCGCCCTTCAGCAGCGGGGCGGACCCGGTCCCCTCATATACCCCCACCGTCAGGCCGATGGAGGGGATTTTCAGGGTACCCAGGCTCCCGTTGGAGTAGTAGAAACCAGACGTGACCTCGGTGAATGCCGTGGTCTGTCCGCCCGTGGAGCTGCCGCTGTCCACTGTGGGGAAGCCGGAGCTACCCACGCTGCCCACCTGATTCACCAGCCCGCCGCTGAGCGCACCGGGGACCAGATTGGGGGTGAGGTATTCTCCGGAATTGGGCAGATAGCTGGTGGGGGTGCCGAAACCAGGCGGGAGCAGGGCGGTGTTCTTGGACAGATCCACGTTGGAGTTTTCCCACTCGTAGATGGTGTCGTCGCTGGTGGGCCGTCCGAACAGGTAGTCCCCCGGGCTGTCGATGGCGTACTGAAGTGCCCCCGCAAAGCCGCCTTCCACGCTTTGCGGAGAAAGGGCTCCCAATGTGGTGAGTGAGCTTTCGCCAGAGGCGGAGGCGAGGGATGCGGAGCCTGGGGCGGCGCCGTGGGCCGGGGCTGTCAGCAGGGCAGAAGCCACTGCCGCCAACAGGAAGATGTGCAAAACGCGTTTCATTTTTCTGACCCCCTCCCCTTCATTTTTTTGATGCCGAAAAACACCGCTGCGGCAAGCACGGCCCCGCCCCCCGCACAGACCAGCGGGGCAAGCCAGTCTGTGCCGTCTCCGCCCGTGTCAGTGGGATCTTCCGGGATGGCCGTGGGCTCGGGCATAGGGGCTTCCCCCTGCCCCTCCAGCTCAGTGCTTCCGAAAATAGCGGTGTACGTGACAACCTCACAATTCGTTTTCGCCACTTGCCCGGTGTAGCTGGCGGTGACTGTGTATCCGGTGGCGTACCTGCTGCTGGCGGTTCCGGTGTATTTTGCGGTGGCGGTGTAGTAGGTGCCATCACTGGCCCACTGCACGTCCGCCAGAGTCAGGGCTTTGCCGCTGTCCGTGATGGTCTTGGGCACCAGCTCCAGATCCGCGTCGGACAGGCCGGGGTAGGTGCGGGTGGCGGACAAGCTCCGGGATCTGGTCTTGTAGCCCTTGACCTCCACCTTCACGGAGGTGTGGTCCAGGATCAGGGTGCCGGTGTGCCCGTCCTCAGTCGTGACCTCCATCTGGGCGTCCAGCCGCTTCAGCACCTCGGCCAGATCGCCGGTGTCGCTGTCCATGGTGATGGTTTCGGTGTTGGGCTGGGTGTCCACCCCCACCTCATCCTTGCGCACCATGTCCAGCAGGTAGTAGTGCCGCCCGTTGCGGTCAAATTCCCCGGTGGGAATGCCGCTGGGATCATCGGAGGGGGAGAGCTGGTACACCTTATTGATGCGCAGCTCATCCAGGGGACCATAGGTATATTCCTCCACAGACACAGGGTAATGCTGTTCCGCCGCCAGAGCCGGAAGTGTGATCGTACCCAGCAGGGCGGTCAGCACACACAGCAGCATGGCGATTCGTTTTTTCATGTTGGTTCCTCCTTCAGATTTTTCGTTCAGCGGGCATCGCCGCCGTGAGCCTCATTCCTGCACGGGTGCTGGCGCGCCTCCCCGTTCGGATATTGACAGCGCAGCAGGCACTAAGGCGGCACAGCCAAGTGGTGAAGGATGAGTTTCACGTGCTCTCCGCCTCCTCTCTGGCAAAGCGTTCCTCCAGCCGCGCCACGCTCCAGTTTTGCTTGAACTGCCCCAGGGGGCCGGGACCAAACATGGCCCGCGCCCGGTCGTCCATATCCCGCAGCCGTGTCCACAGCTCCGGGTGGTGGCGGCGCAGCTTGCGCAGTTCATCAATTCTCTGAAGGGGGCAGCACCAGCAGGAACAGCGGTGATATATCTCGTACAGCCCACCCCAGTCAAAGCCCCGGTCATAGCAGATCTGGAGGGCCTGGGCCTCGGTGATGCCCCATTCCACCAGGGGATAGCGGTTTTGCGGGTCATCCTTGCACCGATGGGTCTCATCGGCGGCGATCCCGATGTAATGCAGGGCATCCTTCTCCTTTTTGAGCCGGTTGACTTCCTTCGAGATCAGATGAGTTTTGAGCTGGCCCGTACACCAGCGCACCTTCATCCCCGGCCAGCCGTAGCCAGTCAGGGACTGGCCCATGGCGATACGGCGTTCAATGGCCCGCTTCTGCTGCTGGGGAACATCGAACATCAGCCATTCAAAGCCACGGGGGTGGCGCAGAGTGGTGATGTGGATGCCCCGCTCCCGGCAGAGCAGGTCATCCAGCTTGGCGATGTGGGCCTCCATCTCGGGAAATTCCATCCCGGTGTCGGCGTAGAGTACGCAGTCGATTGGCATATCTCGTTCCAGCATCAACAGCAATAGCGCACTTGAATCTTTGCCCCCGCTTAAGCTGAGAGCATGATAATTGTTGCTGCTTTCGTCTGTTTTTATTGGTGGTTTCCTCCTTTGAGCAAAAAATAAGCCCCGGAAGGAGGAAGTCCTTCCGGGGCGGATGTGGGTGGTGGCCTGCCCGCTCTAAGAGCCTGTTTAAAATCTGGCGGAATGCCAGACAGGGGCGTATTTTTTCGCTGGGCAAGGCGATTTGACGCAGGAATACTTTGTGTATTTCAAGTCAAGTCAACGCGGGCCAGCGGAAAAAGATGTGCCGGGATGGCGTTTTGATAGATTTTAAACAGGTTCTAAGGCGGCACGACCAGATGTCGGAGCAGATATCGGGCTGTCACTTGCCGCTGCCTCCCTCCGAAGCGGGCAGGGCGAAATAGTCCTGGAACATTTTCCGCTGCCCGTCAGACAGGGAGGCGAAACGCTCCCCCTCGAAACTGCACAGCAGGAAGGTTCCAGCGATGAAGTCCCTGCTGTCCGTAGGGTTCTTCCGGTTGGGCATAAGCCCCATACTTTTCCCCTCGCCGTTGCAGATGAGCATGACCCGCTGGGGCAGATAGCACCCGGCCTCAATAGGCCCGCCCACAATCTGCTGAAAAGCCTCCAGCGTGTCCTCCACGGTGGCCGGACGGGGTTCCTTTCCCGGTTCCACGATCAGGACGTTGATTTTCTGATCCATGCTGACGTTCCTCCGTTTCGATTGATTTCTATGACTAAGGGACAGCTACGCGCCCCCAAAGCCCTGTGCCATGTCGCGGCTGACCTGCGCGGCGTAATACTGGCTGATGGTGACAGGGGCATTGTAGAGTGCCGCCAGGGTGTACGCGCGGATGTTGACCACTTGGGCGGTGTTCTGCCGCAGGCTGTCCATGACGTAGCGGATGTGCTCCCCATCCAGCTTCAAGAACCGCTTCCTGACCAGCTCAGTGGGCACCTCCTCACCGTTGACCCGGATGTACTCCCGCCTGCTGGCACAGGTTTCCGCCATCAGCTCCACATAGCCGACGATCTCCTCCGCGTCATAGGGACGTTCCAGAAGCAGAAGGCCGCAGCCGATGTTTTCTCTGATCCGCTCCCTGTACCCATCCATCTCATCCATCAGCATCCGCCGGTGAGCACCAGCGGGCGGTGAGACGCGCGAGGGGGCAGGGGGCGGGATGGATGATTCAGTATCGTTGGAATCAGTTTTGTTTTTATCAGTCTTATTAGGGGCGGAAAAGCCGCTGTCTTGACCGCTCATTTCCAGCGGTGCAGACTGCTCAAAGTGCGCAGTCTTGACGGCGGCACTGTCCAGCGGTCTTGACTGCTGATCTTCCGCAGTCTGAGAACCCTCAGGCGGCGTCTGGTCTGACTGCCGTGTCTGGCCGGGTTCCGGGGGCAGGGTGAAGTTTTTGACGTAGATCCGGGTAGGACGGCCCTGGCCCTGCTTCTTGCGTTCGATCAGGCCGATGCCGCCCTGGTCCAGCTCCCGGAACAGCCGGGTGGCCTTGTCCTTGCCGCAGCTCATCAGTGCCATGGCGTCCTCCTGGGTGAAGTAGATGTAGACGCGGCGGTCCTTGTCCATCCACCCGTTGCGGACAGACAGGCTCATGCGGTCCAGCAGAAGGCCGTAGAGCACTTTGGCCTCGATGGAAACACCCTTATAGCGGGGGTCTGTGAGCAGGGCTTTGGGGACGCGGTAAAAGCTGTACTGTTCGGCCTCGGTGCCATAATAGTAGTCCAGATTCAAGTTTGACGGCATGGCGATTGCCTCCTATTACAATAAGATTGGTTGGAACCCTCGGCAACCAGCCGGGGGTTTCGTCCGTCTTTGATAATGTGCGGAGAAACAAAAAAGTGCCCCGGCAACCATAATAGTCACCGGGGCACTCATGCTTCTGCCGCTTGTTTTGTTCGTAAACGCAAAAAAGCCCCCCTGCAACTGATTTTTAGTCAGTCGCAGGGGGGCTTGGGATATCGCTACCAC
>CAJUCA010000096.1:0-4295 GCA_910585265.1 uncultured Oscillospiraceae bacterium
GTCTGGACCACACCATCAACAACCTGTCCGTCATGACCGAGAACATCCAGGACGCGGAGTCCACCATCCGCGACACCGACGTGGCCGAGGAGATGATGGCCTACACCAAGAACAACATCCTGATCCAGTCCGCCCAGGCCATGCTGGCCCAGGCCAACCAGGTTCCCCAGGGCGTGCTCCAGCTGCTCCAGTAATCTGGCGCGCGAGTTCTTGCAAACCGCATAGACCCAACAGCGGGGGCGGGCTTCGGCCCGCCCCCGCTTCTGTAGGGGAGGGGCAAGCCCCTCCCGTCCGGCACGGGTCAGTATCCCGGGGGGCAAGCCCCTCCCCTACACCCACCGAAAGGAAATGACGTCATGACTGCAATCGAAATTGCCCGCCAGCTGGCGGCGATGGACCAGCCCGAAGGGGCCATCAAGGCCTACGGCCTCGTGCTGCACCAGCCCCAGTCCCCGGAGGAGGAGCTGGAGGCCGCGCTGTACATACTCCAGAACGGCGGGGACTACAAGGTGAGCTATTCCGCCTTGATCGGCCTGTACCGCCGGGGGCAATTCCGGGAGGACTGCCTGGACATACTCACACAGGCCTTTTACGAGCCCAACGCGAAGCTGCTGAAAACCCGGTACGAGAACAACTGCAAGCTGCTGGAAAAGTACCCGTATCTGTTCCGGAAGGACTTTATTGACTTTGAATTCCTGCCCCTGCGGTTCTATCCCTATGACGATAACCGCTTTGTGCCCTACCACGCGGCGGAGGGCCGCTTTGGGGATTACATAGATTTCAAGCGTCCGGTGGTGGGCCGGAGCTTTTTCCACGACCTGGAAAAGCCCGTCCTGGCCCGGGACGTGTACTCCCAGTACGAGCTGGAGTACCTGAACGACTGCGTCCGCCCCAGCGAGTGGGTGGGCCGGGACAACCACATCTACCTGCACTACACGGACTGGGCGGTGTTCTGCGCCCATCTGCAATGCCTGAACCTGCGCCCCCTGCTGGAGGGGGAGAAGCTGGTATTCCTCATCGGGGACGAGGGGGAGCAGTACCCCATCGACTTCCAGGCCCGGTTCGGGGTGGACTACAGCCAGTACCCGGTGAAGCCGCTGGGCGTGCGGGAGCTGAACCGGCTGATCTGGCACACCCAGCTGTCCACCCACAACGGCGGCGACTTTTTCAACGAGATCTTTGACGGCCATCCCAACCTGATGCCCCTGCCGTCGGTGATGATGAAGGACGTGGAGGAGAGTGTCAAGAACTGGAAGGAGGCCCTGGCCAACGCGAAAAGCTCCAGGGAGGCGGCCCAGTCGCTGCTGCGGGGGAACTCGCCCCAGACGCTGCGGGTGCTCCAGGAGCTGCGGACCCTGCCCAATGTGACGGACAAGGACGTGTTCGCGGCCATCTACCTGAGCAACGAGACGGTGATGAAGCGGGTGGACCCGGCGGCGCGGGTGGTTCCGGCGGTGTTCTTCCAGCCCCACTTCTCCAACATCGTGTACGGCCTCCAGGTGGACGCCAGGAACCGCACGGTGCTCAAGTCGGACGAGTACGACAAGACCATCCAGTCCCCCATCTTCCGGGGCTTCAAGTACATCAAGACCTTCACCCCCATGCGGCGGTTCACCACCAGCCACGGGGCCACGGTAAAGTTCATGTACGAGAGCGCGCAGAAGGACGCCGAGGAGGGGGAGGCCCAGGCGGTGGTGCCGGACGCGGTGAGCCAGCGGGTGCTGAACCGGAGCTTCATGATCGACTGGCTGGACCGGCTGTACGCGGACAGCGTGCTGGTGCGGTTCGAGGACGCCAAGCTGAACCCCAAGGCCACCTTTACGGCCCTGGCGGCGTTCCTGGACCTGCCCTATACGGAGAGCATGACCTACTGCTCGCTGAACGGGGAGGTGGACCCGGAGTCGCTGGCGGGGAACGTGCGGGGCTTCGACCCGGCGGCGGTGTACCGCACCTACGACGAGTACGTGAACGACGCGGAGCGGACGTACATTGAGTATTTTCTGCGGGACGCCTATGAATATTACGGCTACGGCTTCCAGTACTACGACGGCCAGCCCATGGACGAGGCCCGGGTGAAGGAGCTGCTGGAGGGCTTCGACACCATCGACCACTACATCCGGGACACCTGGAAGAAGATCTACAAGAAGGCCACGGTGACGGTAAACGAGGAGCGCGTGGCGGAGGAGATGGAGCTGGAGGTGCAGGGCAAGCTGCTGGAAAGCCAGGTGAAATCCTTCCGGGAGAACCGGGTGAAGAACTCGGAGATCCTGATGCGGGGCCTGAAATTCGTGAACCGCCACGGCCAGCCGCTGCACATGATGCCGAAGCTGGAGCTGGACCCGGAGCTGCTGGAGCAGCCGCTGTACCACTGAGGAGGCCGCCATGGAGAAGCAGAACAGAGTATACTGGCTCACGGGGCTGTCCGGGGCGGGGAAAACCACCATCGGCCGGCTGTGGCGGGACAGGCTGCGGGAGCGCGGGGAGACGGTGGTGTTCCTGGACGGGGACGAGATGCGCTCCGTGTTCGGCACGGGGCTGGGCTTTAACGCGGCGGACCGGCGGCGGCTGGCGGAGAGCTACGGGCGGCTGTGTGCCCTGCTGGCGGGGCAGGGGGTGACGGTGGTGTGCTGCACCATCTCCATGTTCCACAGCGTGCGGGCGTGGAACCGGGCCAACATCCCGGGGTACTACGAGGTATACCTGGAGGCCAGCATGGACACCCTGCGCCGCCGGGACCAGAAGGGGCTGTACAGCCGGAACGCGGACAACGTGGCCGGGGTGGGGCTCCAGGTGGAGCTGCCGGAGGCCCCGGACCTGGTGCTGGACAACAACGGGGACAGGACGCCGGAGGAGCAGGTGGAACGCCTGGGCCGCGCGGCGGCGGGCTTGGAGGGCTGAGAGATGGCGGAGAAAAAGACGGTATTCATGTCCATCGGGACAGACGTGATCCACGGCGGCCACATGGAGATCATCCACCGGGCGGCCCAGCTGGGGGAGCTGACGGTGGGCGTGCTCACCGACGAGGTGGTGGCGTCCTACAAGCGTCACCCGCTGCTGTCCTGCGAGGAGCGGATGAAGATCGTGGCGGGGCTGAAGGGCGTGGCCCACGTGATCGAGCAGGACGGGCTGGGCTACGCCGCCCCCCTGCGGGCCCTGAGGCCGGACTATGTGGTCCACGGGGACGACTGGCGGGAGGGGTTCCAGAAGCCGGTGCGGGAGGAGTGCCTGGAGCTGCTGGCGGAGTACGGCGGGGAGCTGGTGGAGTTCCCCTACTCCCACAACGGGGAGTACGACCGGCTGGAGGCGGCGGCCCGGGCACAGGCGTCCATCCCGGACCTGCGGCGGGGGCGGCTGAAGTGGCTGATCGGGCGCAAGGGGCTTGTGACGTGCATGGAGGCCCACAACGGCCTGACGGGCCTCATCGCGGAGAAGGCGGCGGTGATGGAGGGGGGCGAGATCCGGCAGTTCGACGGGATGTGGGTGTCCTCCCTGTGCGACTCCACGACGAAGGGGAAGCCGGACATCGAGCTGGTGGACTTCTCCTCCCGGATGAACACCATCAACGAGATCATGGAGGTGACCACCAAGCCCATGATCCTGGACGGGGACACCGGGGGCCTGACGGAGCACTTCGTCTACACCGTGCGCAGCCTGGAGCGGCTGGGGGTGTCGGCGGTGATCATCGAGGACAAGACGGGGCTGAAGCGAAACTCCCTGTTCGGCACGGAGGCGGAGCAGCGGCAGGACAGCGTGGAGAACTTCTGCCGGAAGATCTCGGCGGGGAAGAAGGCGTTGAAAACCAGCGAGTTCATGATCATCGCCCGGATCGAGAGCCTGATCCTGGAGCAGGGGATGGAGGACGCGCTGGCCCGGGCGTCGGCCTACGTAAACGCGGGGGCGGGGGGCATCATGATCCACTCCCGGCGGAAGGAGCCGGACGAGATTTTCGAGTTCTGCCGCCGCTTCCGGGAGACGGACCGGGACACGGTGCTGGTGCTGGTGCCCACCTCCTTCAACAGCGTGACGGAGGAGGAGTGGAAGGAGCGGGGGGTGAACGTGGTGATCTACGCCAACCACCTGATCCGCAGCGGCTATCCGGCCATGCGAAAGACGGCGGAGACCATCCTGCGCTGCCGCCGGGCCAAGGAGGCGGACGAGGCGTACTGTATGCCCATCAAGGAGATTCTGACGCTGATTCCGGAGGAATAAGGCGCGTATTGTTACCCCGCCCGGAGGGCGGGGTAACAACGGCATCCCTGACGCCGGTTCCGGAGGAATGAGGCGTACCCCCGCCC
>CAJUCA010000096.1:4395-6946 GCA_910585265.1 uncultured Oscillospiraceae bacterium
CGGGGGTACGAAAAAACATGGGCGGAAAGCCCCAAAGGAGAACAGATTATGGATTTACAAGAGCGGGTCCGGCTGAAAAAGGCGGACCGGAGCGAGCTGTATACGGAGACGCCCCCCTTCCCCACCACCAACTTCCTGCTGGAGCTGTCCAACGCCTGCAACCACGCCTGCCTGTTCTGCGCCCACCAGAAGATGAAGCGGAAGGTGGGGAAGATGTCCGGGGAGATGGTGGAGAGCGTCCTTCGGCAGGCCTATGACCTGGGGGCCAGGGAGGTGGGTATGTACGCCACCGGGGAGCCCTTCCTGGTGCCCGAGCTGCCGGAGTACATCAGGCTGGCCAAGGACATGGGCTACACCTACGTCTACCTGACCTCCAACGGCTCGCTGGCCACGCCGGAGCGGATCCGGGCGGTGGTGGACGCGGGGGTGGACAGCGTGAAGTTCTCCGTCAACGCGCCGGAGCGGAAGCTGTACGAGTTCATCCACGGCCGGGACGATTTTGACCAGGTGATGGAGCACCTGAAGTACCTGAACCAGTACCGGAGGGAGAGCGGCCGGGACTTCAAGATCTACCTGACGGGCATCCTCACCCGGTACACGGAGCACACCAAGGACGACTATTTCAAGGTGTTTGACGGCCTGGCGGACCAGATCGTGTTCAAGGACGTCTACAACCAGGGGGGCTATATGCCGGAGATCGACTGGCAGCTGAAGTGCACCCACGACAAGGAGCAGACCCGCCGCTGCAACCTGCCCTTCGACGCGCTGTGCGTCACCTGCGAGGGCTACCTGTCCGTGGAGAACGCGGACTTTGAGAATATGCTCATCGTGGCGGATCTGAACAAGGTGACCCTGAAGGAGGGGTGGTACGGCGAAAAGATGAAGGAGGTCCGCCGGATGTTCCTGGAGGACTGCCTGGAGGGGACGCTGTGCCACGGCTGCGTCCACCACTGCCAGTCCCCGGCCAGGCCGCTGATGCCGGAATACGCCACGGAGAACCCGGACATCTTCCTGGACCGGCAGGTGCGGGAGCGGATTAAGGCGGCGGGCCTGCCCTATACCAAGCTGGTGTACGTGCCCATGGCGGCGGACATCCTCCACCCGGGGCACATCAACATCCTGAAAACGGCGGCGTCCCTGGGCCGGGTGGTGGTGGGCCTGTTCAGCGATGAGGCCATCCGCAGCTACAAGCCGGAGCCGTACATGGACTATGAGCAGCGGAAAACCGTGCTGGAGAGCGTGAAGTACGTGGACGAGATCGTGTGCCAGGAGACGAAGGACTACTCGGACAACCTGCGGCGGTACCGGCCGGACTACATGGTCCACGGCACGGACTGGCGGACCGGGCCCCTGGCGGAGGTGCGGCAGAAGGCCGTGGACCTGATGGGGTCCTGGGGCGGCGAGGTGGTGGAGCCGGAGTACACCCAGGGGGTGTCGTCCACCCAGTTGAAACGGCAGGTGAAGGGGCAGTGACGCTGGAGTTCCTGAGGGGCTTTGAATTTTTCGCGGGGGTGCCGGACAGCCAGCTGAAGGCGGTATGCGTCTGGCTGCTGGACCGGTACGGGCTGGACCCGGCCCATCACGTCATCGCGGCCAACGAGGGGAACGCGGCGGCCCTGGCGGCGGGGTATCACCTGGCCACGGGCAAGACCCCGGTGGTGTACCTCCAGAACAGCGGGCTGGGGAACATCGTGAACCCGGCGGCCTCCCTGCTGAACGGGAAGGTATACGGCATCCCCTGCCTGTTTATTGTGGGCTGGCGGGGGGAGCCGGGGGTGCACGACGAGCCCCAGCACGTCTTCCAGGGAGAGATCACCCTCCCGCTGTTGGACGTGCTGGACATTCCGTACTTTATCATCGGCAGGGACACCGCCCGGGATCAGGTGGAGGACAGGCTGGCCCAGTACCGCGCCCTGTTCGCCCAGGGGCGGCAGGCGGCGTTTGTGGTGCGCAAGGGGGCGTTGGACTACAAGGGTAGTCCAATCCCGCCCAACCCCCACCCCATGGGGCGGGAGGAGGCCATCGGCCTGATTCTGGAGGCGGCGGGGAAGGACCCGGTGGTGTCCACCACAGGGAAGGCCAGCCGGGAGCTTTACGAGCACCGGGAGGCCCGGAGCCAGGGCCACGGCCGGGATTTCCTGACGGTAGGGTCCATGGGGCACAGCTCGTCCATCGCGCTGGGCATCGCGGCCCAGCGTCCGGGGCGGCGGGTGTGGTGCCTGGACGGGGACGGGGCGGCCCTGATGCACCTGGGGGCCATGGCCCTCATCGGGGCGAACCGTCCGGGCAACCTGATCCATGTGGTGCTGAACAACGAGGCCCATGAGTCCGTAGGGGGGATGCCCACGGTGGCGGGGCGGGTGGATCTGTGCGCCGTCGCCCGGGCCTGCGGGTATCCGTGGGCCGTGTCCGTGGACAGCCCGGAGGGGCTGGGGAAGGCACTGGAGGAGGCGAAGGGTGTCCGCCAGCTTGCGTTCCTGGAGGTGAAGTGCGCGCTGGGGGCGCGGGCGGATTTGGGGAGGCCCGCTACTTCGCCCCAGGAAAATAAGGC
>CAJUCA010000097.1 GCA_910585265.1 uncultured Oscillospiraceae bacterium
CCCAGGGTGCCGTCCAGCAGGTTGATGCCGTTGAAGTTGGAGGAGTCGGCGATGCGGTCGATTTCCTCCAGCAGCTGATCCACTTCCTTCTGCATCTGGTAGCGGTCGGTGGTGTTGTCATAGGTGCCGTTGGCGGACTGGGTGGCCAGCTCCACCATACGGTTGAGCATATCGTGGACCTCGGTCAGCGCGCCCTCGGCGGTCTGCACCAGGGAGATGCCGTCCTTGGCGTTCTTCTGCGCGGTCTGGAGGCCGGTGATCTGGGCGCGCATCTTCTCGGAAATGGCCAGACCGGCGGCGTCGTCACCGGCGCGGTTGATCTTGTAGCCGGAGGAGAGCTTCTCCAGGTTCTTCTTCATGGCGGCTACGTTGTTGGTGTAGTTGCGGTAGGCGTTCATCGCCATAATGTTGTGCTGAATACGCATTGTCTCTGATTCCTTTCAAATTTTGATTTGGGGTGCTGCGAACGTCGCGCCTTACGCTTCCCTGCTCCGGCGCATTGGGTGGTGCGCTGTTTTCCGGTATCCGGCCGGACTGCCGGAAAACAACGCGGGGACTATATTTCAAGCGGCTCGTCAGCCGTTTGAAACCGATGGGGGGCACCAGGCCCTTGGGGCGCGGGTCGGGGGCAGGTCGGAATGGGGTTCGCTGTCCGCGTCCAAAAATGCGGTGGGCGAAATTTTATACTATTCCGTCCAGATTATTTTTCAGCTTTTTGGTGTCTCGTTCTGTTCTATTTGTCGGACTATTTCCGGGAGAATTAAGACTTTGCCGGAAAAAATTTTTTGGACGGCAATCTATACTATTCCGTTCAGTTTCTTTTTGCCGCTGTTTGGTTCGGTGGGGAGGTGCTGGGGCAGCTGCTTAGTTGGCCACGTATTTTACATGAGATTTCCTAAAAGTAAAAGAGCCCCGCGCTGATGCCAGCGGTGGGAACTCTTTATCTTTTCAGAAGGAGCTACCAAGCTATTTCGAAATCGTCGTGGATTACAACACTGCCCTGACAGACAGCGGCGCTCCCCGATCCGGGGAGGCAGAATGTTCCCGTTTAAAGGCTGGGACAACTGCTGGGGTATAGTCAAACCAGGGATTGCGGCGGGGCTGGGCTGCGCCAGTGGACCTCCTGTCATTCTTGGCCCGTAACATCCTATCCCTAAAATTCAATATTTGCTTTCCAATTGTAACCCCGCGGTAAGCGGAGGCACCATTATACCGCAAGTTCAGCAGATACGTGGTGAACCGATTTTGCGAAGCGTTCAGCTCGCCCTTACCATCATTTCACCGTCTCATGGGACAGCCTTCACTGAAGTACAAGATCAGCTGTTGGTCGGGCATTGAGAGATCCGTTTGGCCTGATTTAGTGCTCTTTTCAGTGTCTTGAATTGCCTAACAGGTCAACTGGTCAGCTCTGTGAAGGCTATTCTCCCGGCTTACCTCCGCTCCAATGATCTGGATAAACGCCGCAGGGTTTTCAGTGCCCTGTATTAATTGCAATGATATTTCCTTTAATTGTTCCTCCACAAATGATTGAGGAAACCATTTATGTTTCGCCGCAAGACATATCTGCGGCCTATTTCGAGCTCTATCGCGATGGAAGCGGGATCACGTGGAACAGTAGCAGATGACCATGGACAGCTGGGTTTATATTCTGATGGCTGGTGCAGGTGATGCGCGATATGAGTATACGCCCTACGCCACTGAACTTAGCCAATCGTCAAAAAAGTTTCCCCTCCCAGCCCGGATGCTCCCGGTTTATACGTCAGGGACTCCCTCTATCACAGATATCTGGTGGGGCACGCAATGGAATGAGGCGACCAAAACCATGGTACTTTCCTTGGGGCCAATGGTAACCTCCGGTTCTTGATATACGGTAACGCACACACTCGGTAATCTGGAATTTCTGGTAAGTTGTTGTGTTATCAGAAATTTCCGATAATACCAGCAAGCAATGAGTGAGGATATCCGTCTTGGATATCTTCACTCCGCTTATTGAGGATCCAAGCTCCGGACGGGCCGCTTTACGTCCAGCTGAACACGCTTGACAGCATGGCTTTCCGCTAAGTCCTCAACGTCATTGACATATATGTTATCTTTGTAAAAGACAAAAACAGAAAATTCAACATATAGTAGGCAAGTTTTAAACAGCCGCTTCTGTTTCTGTTAATCACAAAGCATGATATGGGGCCCGCCTTGGGATGCGTATTGCTTTGAGCTGTGTGCAAAGAAACTCATTTTAATCTTTTCCGTGACCCGCAGGCAGCGAATGCCATGGCGAATATCCTCTCTGATGCTGTCCAATCTCTTCTGAACATTTCGCCGTATGGGTCGGAACCTGGGCCTGCACAATAAATTTTGATCTTGACCGATTTGGTCAACGGCAGTATGGTGGAGGGGAGGAGGGACAGCCATGAATCAAAAATTCTTCAACCTTCCACAGGAACGGCAGGATCTCATCCGAAACAGTGCCATGGTGGAATTCGGGGCGGGCAGCTTTAAAAAGACCTCCGCCGACGCCATCGCCAAGCGGGCGGGGGTGTCCAAGGGCCTGCTGTTTCACTACTTCAAGGACAAGCGGGAGCTGTACCTCTACCTGTTCCAGCACGCCATCGACGCCTGTATGGAGACGTTTCTGGCCTCCTTTCAGTATTTCGGGGAACGGGATTTTTTCCTGGCACTGGAGAAGGGGCAGGAGATCAAGATGGACATGGTACGGCGGATGCCGGGGCTGTTCCGGTTCGTCATGCGGGCCTACTACGAGCGGGACAGCATCCTTACGCCGAAGCTGAGAAAAAAGCTGGATGACGTATTGGCCCAGTCCACCGACCAGTTCCTCAGCCGGATGGATCTGCACAAATTCAAGGACGGGGTAGATCCCAAGGCAGTGGTGCGGCTGCTGATGCTTGCCTCCGAGGGGATGCTGGCGGAGACCGGAGCCTGTACCGCCGAGGAGATCAACACCCTGTTCGGGGAGTACAAAAACTACGCGGATATGCTGCGGCGGCATCTCTATAAGGAGGAATACCTGTGATCCAAATCAACCATCTCACCAAGACCTACGGCAAGGCCCGGGGGATAACAGAACTGACCCTGCACGTTCCGGAGAACGTCTGCTTCGGCTTCATCGGCCCCAACGGGGCGGGCAAGTCCACCACCATCCGCACCCTGCTGGGGCTGCTGTCCCCCACCGCCGGGGCGGCCAGGGTTCTGGGGCTGGACTGCGTCCGGGATCGGGAGAAAATCCTGGACCAGGTGGGCTATATGCCCTCCGAGGCTATGTTTTACCCGGATATGCGGGTAAGCGAAGTGATCCGCCTGTCCGCCTCCCTGCGCAGACGGGACTGCCGCGCCGAAACCGCCGCCCTGTGCGAGGCACTGGAGCTGGACACTCGGAAGCGAATCCGGGAGCTGAGCCTGGGCAACCGTAAGAAGGTATCCATCGTATGCGCCATGCAGCACCGGCCCAGGCTGTACATTTTGGACGAGCCCACCAGCGGGCTGGATCCCCTGGTGCAGCGGGCCTTCTGGGCGGAGCTGGAAAACCGCCGTAAAGAGGGGGCCGCGGTGTTCCTGTCCTCCCATGTGCTCTATGAGGTGCAGCGGTACTGCGACCGGGCGGCCATCCTCCGGGAGGGACGGCTGGTGGTGGAGGGAACCACGGCGGAGCTGGATATTGAGAACAAATTCTTTGACTACTACGAGGGGAGGGCGCAGGCATGACTATTTTCAAAAAGGAGCTGCGCTCCGGCGCTGTCAGCTTTCTGGCCTGGTCCGCCGTCATCGGCGGGCTGATGGCGGTGTGCGTAGGGATGTACCCGTCTATGGCCGGCTCCATGGGCGATGTGTCCGACCTGTTTGCCGGGATGGGGAATTTCTCCGCCGCCTTTGGGCTGGACAAGCTGCAATTCGGCACCATTTTGGGCTTCTACGGTACGGAGTGCGGCAATATCCTGGGCCTGGGCGGGGCACTCTACGCCGCTGTCACCGCCATGGGACTGCTGGCGGGAGAGGAGGGCGGCCACACGGCGGAGTTCCTGCTCACCCATCCGGTGAGCCGCCTGCGGGTCTGTATGGAAAAGCTGGCGGCACTGGCGGCGATGATTCTGGGTCTGAACCTGATCTGCTTGACCTGCGGGGCGGGGGGCATTGCGATCATCAAGGAGTCTGTGGAGTGGGGCAAGCTGCTGCGCTACCACGGAACCCTGCTGCTGATGCACCTGGAGATCGGCGCGCTGTGCTTCGGCCTGTCCGCCTTTCTCCGCCGGGGCGGGCTGGGGCTGGGCATGGGCTTGGCGGCCCTGCTCTACTTCGCGGGCATCCTGATCAATTTGGACAGCGGGCTGGACTGGCTGAGGTTTTTCACCCCCTATTACTACGCCGACGCCGCCCGGGTCTTTGCCAGAGAGGCCATCGCAGGGCCGATGGCGGCGGGGTGCACCCTGGGGGTGCTGGGTGCCGGAGCCGGCCTGTGGTGGTATGGGAGAAAAGATATTGCGTAAAGTTCACCCACCATCTGGTACAGGAACCACCGGGATCGGGGGAGGAAATAAGCTAACAAAACGCATTACAACAAATAAAAGGCTTCCGATGGATTGAGGATTTCTACAAAATTCGATCCGATAGGAAACAAAGTGGAAAATCTGCCACGCCGTAATCATAGAGACAGTCTCCCCAAACGCCAATATCCCGAAGCACGAATTGTACCACTGCTTACAAAGAGAAGGGCCTATCAGCACAGCGCGAAAAGCTGGGAGCACCTGCGCACCCAGAAAATGAAATAGAGCTTTTGACAACGATTTTTCTCATTGTCGGCTGTTTCCGCTACAGTTAGCTTGCCCTTCGGGACCTTTCAACGGTGTACTCTCCCTGTGCACCAAACCTGCCTGTGACAATTTATATGATCAGCAAAGGGTGCTATCTTTCAGGGCATAAAACGCTCATTGTTCAAAAAGAGGCAGCCGCAAAGTAAAGACACTCCCCCCGCCCACCCGGGACCTCACCTCCGCCGCGCCGCCGTGCTCCAGGGCAGCGTTGCGGACAATAAACAGCCCCATGCCCTGGCCGCTTCCATCGGGGAGGTGGGTAAAGCCCCGGTCAAACACACGGGGCAGGTCGGCAGGGTCAATCCCCGCGCCCGTATCCGTGACATCAATAACCACCCACCCACGCTCCCGGCGCAGAGACAGGGCAACCGTCCCATCCTCAGGCGTAAAGGACAAGGCGTTGTAGCAGAGGTTTTCCAACGCCGAGCGCAGCCGCTCCTCATCCCCGGCAACTGTCAAAACTGTCTCGGGCAGCTCCAAGACAAAGGTCTGACCGGACAGTTCCGTGTCCGGGCGGTTATCCTCATAAAACTGCCACAGAAATCCGTTGAGGCAGATGGGCTGGAGCGGCAGCAGCCCCCGTTCCCCCCGGGAAAAGCCCTGCAGCAGGTCAAGCCGCGCCTCCACCATTCCGGCCCGCTCGCTCAGAGCGTCCAGATACCCGGCGGTCTCCTGATCCAACGCCACATTGCCCATGCGCACAAGCTCGGCGTAGCTTTGCAGTGCGGCAAGGGGATTTTTTACATCGTGGATGAGATGTGCCAGCAGCTCCCGCCGCTCTTGGAGCAGGGCCTCCATGGCCCGGGTCTTGCGGTCCACTTCCTCGTGGAGATGGAGGGTGAGCCGCCGGTTTTCCGCCGCCAGAAGCATGCCCCGGCGGACCATCAGCGCGCCGAAACCCACCACCAGGGCAAAGCCGCCGTACTCCTCGGGCCATGCGCCCCGGATCGGCTCAAAGCGGTTTGCAGCCAGCACCGAGACGGCGGCGGAGACGCCATACAGCCCCGCGGCGCACAGCAGATACCGCCCCAGGGGGGCAAAGGCGCGCAGGCCCCTCAGGGCCAGAAACAGGAGGTATACCCCGGCCAAAAGCTTCCAGAAGAACAGGACCGCTCCGTAGGTGTTGATGAAAAGAGGCGCGTATGGTAGAATGAACAGAGGAAAGACCACCGTCACCGCGCACAGGCTGGCTGCGGCGGGACAGGCCAGCTTGCGGTGGTAGGCCCGCACCGCGCCGCCGCTCAGCTCGCCCGCCAGCAGAATGGCCAGGAGAAGTACGGCGGCGGCGCAGAAGTCCTCCAGGGCGTAAAGGGGCCGCACCAGCGGAACGCCCAGGGAGCGCAGGAAGGGATAGCTCACCCGCAGGGCGAAGGCGAGGCAGAGAAGCCCCAGCCGCCGGTTTTGCTTGTCCCGGTCAAAGAACCACAGGGCCAGGTTGGAGAAGGCCGCCGCCAGCGAACCGAAGCACAGAAGGCCGTAGACCATCATTCGGGCGATGTTCATGCGGGAGATGGCGGTGGGTGTGCCCACGGCGGGGGGATAGTATAGGCCCGAGTAGTAGTGGCTGTAGTTGGCGCACTGGATGACAAGCTCGGTGGCCCGCTCCGCCCGGAAGGAATACACCCCATCCACCACATGGGGCTTGTATGGCTCCACATCCCCCTGCTCACCCGCCAGCGTACCGTTGACATAGATCCGTCCGGCGCACAGAAGCTCCGGGAGGTATAAGGACAGCTCCCGCGGGCCGCCCCGGTTCTCCAGCACGAGGCGGTAGGTGGCTGTGCCGTAGGGACTGCTCAGGTGATGGGAGAAGTTGGGGTATTCCCCGGAGTAGGTGTGCTGTCCCGCCTCCCGGCCCGCCAGGGCCTCCGGTGTCAGCAGCTCGCCGGGATAATACTCCCACCCGTCCACCAGAAAGGCCACCTGTTCCGGATCATCCTGGAGAAGGCTGTACCCTTCCCCGGACGGCAGGGCGGCGGTATACTAAGAAGCTGTATTCATAAGCGCTTGAGTAAGGTATGGAAATGGGAGATTTTA
>CAJUCA010000098.1:0-2755 GCA_910585265.1 uncultured Oscillospiraceae bacterium
CCGGCAACCGCATTTCTCCTGTGTATGTCCCCGCGCGTTGACTCCCCTGCCTGCCTTGCAACTCTCTTTTTGGTAACTTCTGGTTAACTTAATGGCATTGCTCACCATGAGACGTATTTTTTAGCAAATATTTTTAATCAGGAGGACTCTAAATGGCAAATGAAAACGGCAAAACCCCGACCCAAGCGCAGCCTCAGATGATCCCGCTGTCCAAAATCCATGAACTCCCCGGCGTATTCAACCCCAAGCCCCAGGACAAGTCGCTGGGCAGCATGGTACTCAGCATTGAGAGCAGCGGTATCAAGGAACCTGTCATCCTGCGCCAGCGGGACGATGGCGAGTATCAGCTTTTGTCCGGCTACCGCCGCCGCAGGGCCAGCGAGCTGGCCAAGAAGCAGGACATCCCGGCCCACGTCTACGAGATGACCGTGCAGGAGGCCATCGCCTACCGCAAGGCGGTCAAGAACGATCCCGACGCCCCCATCCCCGGCAAACTCATTGACCCCAGCGTGGAAAAGGGCAAGACCGCCGAGGCCCCTGTCGCTGGCAAGGATGATAAGGGCAAAGAGGACAAGGCCCCTGCAGCCCCTGGCGACAAGGGCAAGCAGGGCGAGGCCCCCGCCGCCCCTGGCGACAAGGCCAAGGAGGGCGAAGCCCCTGCCGCCCCCGGCGACAAGAACAAGCAGGGCGAGGCCCCCGCCGCCCCTGGCGATAAGGCCAAGGAGGGCGAGGCCCCTGCAACCCCCGGCGACAAGGCTAAAGAGGGTGAAATCCCCGCCGCCCCCGGCGACAAGGCTAAAGAGGGTGAAATCCCCGCCACCCCCGGCGACAAGGGCAAAGAGGGCGAGGCCCCCGCTACCCCCGGCGACAAGGACAAGCAGGGCGAGGTCAAGGAGGGCGAGGCCCCTGCCGCCCCCGGTGACAAGGCCAAGGAGGGCGAGGCCCCTGCCGCCCCCGGCGATAAGGCCAAGGAGGGCGAAGCCCCCGCCGCCCCTGGCGATAAGGCCAAGGAGGGCAAAGCCCCCGCCGCCCCCGGCGATAAGGCCAAGGAGGGTGAAGAACCCACCACCCCCACCGTTGCCGAGCTGGAGGCAAGAGCCAAGGCCGGGGAGCGCATTTCCCTGACCGAGCTTGCCGCCGCAGGCAAAGCGGAGCGTGAGGCCAAGCAGGGCAAAGCAGCGCAGACCGCCGCCGCTGGCAAGGATAAGCCCAGCCAGCCCACTGCTGCGGATAAGGGCAAGGAGACGGACGAGGCCCCCACCGCCGCCATTGAGGGGCCTTCCGGGACTTCCATCACACAGATTTTTGAGAAGCGCCTCAGTCCCCCGGACGAGGCATCCCGGAAAAGCCTGCCCACGCCGAAAGAGGGCGAGTCCTACTTTATCACCCTCCACCCGGCCTATCTGGAGAAATCCGTGTTCAATAATTTCTCTGTGGACACCGAGAGCGAGAACTTCAAGGAGCTGTTGAAATCCGTGGAGCTGGTGGGCATCAAAGACCCTGTGCTGGCGCGTTTCAGCTCCGAGGGCAAGCTGGAAATCCTGTCCGGCCAGCGCCGCCACATCGCCGCGACCATGCTCAACTATGGTGTCCCCACCATCATCCAGAAAATTGACGATGCGGACGCCAAGATCATCGTTGCGGACGGCAACCTGCACCGCGACAAAATTTCCAGCTACGACCTGTCCCGTGCCCTGCGGATGAAGATGGAGGGCATGAAGCAGAAAGCGGGCCGCCGTAAAAAAGGCTTTTCCGCCAATGAGCTGCAGAGCGACGCGAAGCTGGCGCAGGAGATGGGCATGACCGTTTCCAAGCTCAACCGGCTGATCCGTATGTCCGAAGCGGTCAAGGGCGTGTGCGACCTGGTTGACGAGGGCAAGCTCACCGTTTCCGTTGCGGCGGAAATGTCCGCGCTGAAGCCCAAGACGCAGGACAGTGTTCTGCACCTGCTTGACCTGGGCTATAAGGCTACAAACGAGCGCATTTCCCGCATGAAGAAAGCCGAGGCCGGTGGGACGAAGCTGGATGAGATGGCCCTGCGGAGCATTTTGGATGACAAGGACATCGCGCCCAAGCAGCCGGAGCCGGTGAAGCAGCCGGAGGCCCCCGCCGCTCCCACTCCCGGCGCGGCCCTGGAAACCCCCGGCGCGACAACCAACCAGCCGCCCATCCCCGCCTCTCCCGACGTGCCCGCCGCCCCGGATGTTCCCCCTACCCCGGACACTCCCTCCGCTGCGGACACTCCCCCGTGGGAGGAGCCGGAGAAAGGCCCCGCCCCGGAGCAGGGAGCAGCACAGCCCGCCCCTGGCGCTGCTGCCCCGGCCAAGGAGGACGATCCCTTTAAGGGAGGGCAGGAGCGGCCCGAAGTCACCAAGGTGATTTTGACCGGGGATCGCCTCCGAAAATATTTCCCCGACGTGTCCATGACTCCCCGCGAGATCGAGGAAAGTGTGTACTCCGCGCTGGAGGAACGCCGCCAGCGGCAGATGAAAGAGCAGCAGAAAGCCGCTATTTTCAAGAAAAACGGGCCGTCCCGGTGAACACTCTCTCCCAAAGCAATCGAACTGTCCCCGCAAACGTGCGCCCAAGAGGGCGCTTTTTTTCTGCCCGGAAGCAGGTGACGGCCCATAAGCGATAAATACTATCACGCCGTCTCCTGCTCCGGCGGGAAAGACTCGACGGCCATGCTCCTGCTCATGCTGGAGGCCGGTATGCCCATTGACTGCGTTATCACGGCGGACACAGGGATGGAATT
>CAJUCA010000098.1:2836-6822 GCA_910585265.1 uncultured Oscillospiraceae bacterium
CCATTTGACGATCCTGCGGCACCCCAAAGGTTTTGAATGGCTTATGTTCGACCAGCCGAAAGAAAAGCCGTCAACCCTTGAAAACCGGGCAAAGCTGGGTGTACCGCCCTATGGGAACGGCTGGCCGGGAATCCGTGTTCGCTGGTGTACCGGCCAGCTCAAAACCCACTTGATCGCCAAGGAAGTCAACCGGCTGAAAAAGGAGAAGAACGCCCTGCATTACGTCGGCATCGCGGCAGACGAACCGGCCCGGATCAAGGACGAGATTTATCCCCTTGTGGAATGGGGCATCACCGAGGCCCAGGCACTGAAAATTTGCTATGATCGCGGCTTTGACTGGAACGGCCTCTATGAGATTTACCACCGCTGTTCTTGTTGGTGCTGTCCGTTTCAGCGGATAGGCGAGTTGAAAAATCTGCGCCACTACCACCCGGAGCTATGGAAAAAGCTGCGTGAGTTGGACGAACGGGCGTTAGGCCAATTCGGACACAGCGCGTTAGGCCGTTTCAAGGATAACTGGAACGTGGAGCAGTTGGAGCAGCGGTTTGCCGCCGAGGATGCTGCGAGAAAGGAGGACGAGATGGGAAAGGACAAATCCGAGGAAATCCGCGATATGTTCAAAGGCGTACCGTCCAAAAATGTGATTATCGCCGTTGATGATTTGCCGCCCAAGACGCTGGAACAGCACATGAAAGAGCGGCAGGCGCAGAAACAGAAGCCCAAGAAGCGCGGAAAATCCCACTGACCCTTTATGGCATATCGGAAATGCGTCTCATGGTGGGACGCATTTCCCCTTTTAACGCCGGACAGCAGAAAGGATGATTTTTTGAACGAATACGAGCAGAGAAAGCAAGACCGCATTGACCGCCTCCGTGATAAAGCGGATAAGGCCCGCGCCGAGAGCCATTCCCTGTTTCAGCAGTCCACCGATATGGCCTCCGCGATCCCGGTAGGCCAGCCCATCCACGGAGCCGCAGACCGGCGCTACCGTGAGCGCATCATCGGAAAAATGGAAAAGTCCTTTTCCGCTATGGAAAAGGCTGAATACTACGAGGGCAGGGCGCAGGCGGCGGAGAACAATACCGCCATTTCCGCTGATGACCCGGAGGCCATCGCCAAACTGACGGAGAAACTGAACGTGCTGAAAGAGTCCCATGAGTACATGAAAGCGGTCAACGACTATTACAAGGCGAACGGCACCTGCAAGGGTTTTCCCGGCCTCTCCGATGAAGAAGCGAGCAAGCTGGAGGACGGCATGAAGTATCATCCGTGGGATAAAAAACCGTTTTCTTCGGCCTCGTTGAGCAACAGCCGCCAGAATATCCGCACCACTGAAAAACGCATCCAGCAGCTCACCGATGCAAAGGAACTGGGCTATACCGGCTGGACGTTTGAGGGCGGCAGAGTTGAGGCCAACGGGGACAAGAACCGGCTGCAAATCTTTTTTGACGAAATCCCCGGTGAGGACGTTCGCAAGGAGCTGAAAGGCTGGGGTTTCAAATGGGCGCGGAGCGAGGGCGCATGGCAGCGGCAGTTGACCGATAACGCCATCTACGCCGCCAGCCGGATCAAGGCCATCCAGCCCACGGACGGCACCGACCCGGTTAAAATCCAGCCGAAGCGTAAGAAACAGTCCGGCCCCGCCAGATAGGGGGTACAGCGATGAATGTTTTAGTTGTGGAGCCTGGTTTTCTCCCCTATGAAAAGGAGATCAAGGGCGTTCCCGATATGCAGAAAATCGTGGGTGGGTCTATTGAGGCTATCTATCCATTTAAGGAAAATGTCGCTGTTGTCTGTAATGCGAATGGCAAAAATGAGAAGCTGGAATTTAACCGCAGCATTTTGGAGCGAGGCTACGGCGGCGTGTTCGGCACATTCTTTGTCTGTGGCCTGGGGGAAAGTGCTTTTACCTCCCTGACCCCGGAGCAGATGAGGACATACACGGAGCGTTTCAAAAAGGCGGAAATTCTTGTAACTATGCTGGGCGATACGCCGGTCATTATTGAAACTACCCCGAAGCGGAAACGTCTGCCCAACAGAACAACGCGCCCGCCGAAGCCCAAAAAGAGGTAACGCGCTATGTCCTATGAAACCGACGAGCGCGTGGCCGAGTTGACAGACAGGCTGGAAAACGGTGTCAAAGAGCTTTATGCCAGTGACAGCTACGCACAGTACATTTCCGCTATGGCAAAATTCCATCATTACAGTTTTGGCAACGCCCTGCTGATCCTCTTTCAATGCCCCCATGCGACCAATGTTGCCGGATATGGCACATGGAAAGCGTTAGGGCGGCAGGTGAAGAAAGGCGAAAAAGGCATTATGATTTTGGCACCCTGCAATTTCCGGGCCACACTGGAACAGGAGAAGATTGACCCGCAGACCGGGCAGACGCTTTACGGGCCGGACGGACAGCCCCTCACGGAAAAAGTGAAAATTGCCCCAAACCGTTTTAAGATCGCCCATGTCTTTGACCTGAGCCAGACCGAGGGCCGGGAGCTGCCTCAAATCGGCGTTTCCGAGCTGACCGGCGATGTGGCGGACTATACCGGCATTTATGACCGGCTGACCGCCATATCCCCCCTGCCCGTGGTACAGGAGGACTTCCGACGGGCGGCAAAGGGCTATACAAGTTTTATGGAAAACAGGGTTGTTATCAAGCCCGGAATGAGCCAGGTGCAGACCATCAAAACGCTGGTACATGAAATCGCCCATGCGAAGCGGCACAGGCCGGCGGATCTGCTGGTGGAGCAAACGCCAGCGGAGCGGCGGCGAAAGGAGGTAGAGGCCGAGAGCATCGCCTATGTTGTCTGCCAGTATTTTGGCATTGACACATCGGACTACTCCCTCGCCTACGTTGCCGGGTGGAGCAAGGGCAAGGAGCTTGCGGAATTAAAGGCATCGCTTGACGTGATCCACGCCACCGCCGGGGAAATCATTGACGCCATATCCCCGCCCCCGCCGAAGCTGGAGCGAACGCAGGAACGGGCGCGGCACCCCCGCCAGCACGGAACCCGCCGTACACAAAAAGCACGAAGATAGGAGTGATACCTATATGGAACAAACACCCATGCGGGAAATTGAGATTTTCGGTATTCCCGCCCTGTTCACGGAGCAGGACATCCCATCCGACGAAACGCCCCCCGGCCTGCACTGTTACCAGCTTATCAGCGCCAATGACGGCGAGACGCTGCTGGGGACGGTGCTGACGGTGATCCCCGTGGAAATCCCGGAGGACGGCGAACGGGATGTTTACGATGACGACCTCATGCTGGACACCGAGGGCCAGATGCTGACCCCGGAGGAATTTTCGGAAAAGTACCTCTCCCCGGTGAGCGGCCCCGATCTGGAGGAACGGTATGGAAAAGAAGATTGATATTATCCCCTTTTTGGAGGGGATTGTGGAGGAAAACACCCACCACTACCAATCGGATTTTGAGTATGACCAGCGCCGTCTGCAAGAGGCCATGCTGGAAGTCAGTCAGGAAAACCGCACGTTCCTGTGGTTGAGCCGCCCCTGCGGAACGCTGTGCGTCCCGGAACGGGAGGCGTTTATCAAGGAAAGCACAGCGCACATCACCTGGACGCATTACGACTATGATGCGGAGCATATCAAGGCGTACCGCGTTATCGTGGCCCCCGGACGGGAGGGCGATTTTGTGCTGGGCCAGATCAAGCCCCTGCACTACGGGGAACAGGTGGAGCGCGTGAAGCAGAACGCCATCCACGCCGAGATGGTAGAGCTGACCTTTGCGGACGGCACGGAGCTTGAAATGCCCTATGCGGCGTACTCCGGGAGTTTTCACGGCCTTACCAATGCCCACGGACGGATCGAGCGCATCCACTATAAGCCCGGAAACGAGGCTGAGTTGGCCCGTGTCCTCCAGAAAGAGCGTATCACCTCTGCCGTCAGACGGAGGCCCCCGCGCAAGAAGAAACCGGCCACCCGGTAGCACCCACAGCGGACAGCGCCGCCGAAAGGCGGTGCT
>CAJUCA010000099.1 GCA_910585265.1 uncultured Oscillospiraceae bacterium
ACCCTCATCCGCCACGGCTTCGCCGTGCCACCTTCCCCCTAAAAGGGGGAAGGCTTGCCGCAGCTCGCCGCGGCAGCAAATCCTGACCCAAGGAGTCTGATTTACCATGTCTGAGTGTTCCTTCCAGCCGCTGCTGTTCGGCGGTGATATCAATGTATACAGCGTGGCCCGGGCCTTCCATGAGGCGTATGGGGTCAGGAGCATCGCCTTCGGCAAGTTTGTCTCCTTCCCCTGCGCCTACAGCTCCATCATCGACTACCGCCCCTGCCTGGAGAACGAGGACCCGGAGGTGTTCCTGCAAAACGTGAAGAACGTGGCGGCGGAATGCCCGGACAGGACGGTGCTGGTCATCGGCTGCGGGGACAGCTATGTGAAGCTGGCGGCCCACCTGAAGGACCGGTTCCCCTCCAACGTGAAGTGTAACTATATCAGCGGGGAGCTGATGGACAGGCTCACCGACAAGGAGCAGTTCTACGCCCTGTGCGATCAGTACGGCATCGACCACCCCGCCACCTTTGTGTACTCCGGGGAGATGGGCCACAACATCACCTTGCCCTGGGGCCCGCCCTACGTGGCCAAGCCCGCCGACGGGGTGGCCTACTGGGCCACGGGGCACAACGAGCTGAAAAAGGTGTATATCTGCCAAAGCTGGGAGGAGCTGCTGGCCGCGCTGGACGAGGTGTACGCCGCGGGCTATCCGGGCAAGATGATCCTACAGGAGTTCATCCCCGGGGACGACAGCTATATGCGGGTGCTCACCAACTACTCGGACACCCGCGGCAGGGTGAAGCTCATGTGCCTGGGCCACGTGCTGCTGGAGGAGCACTCCCCCCACGGCATCGGCAACCACGCCGTCATTATCACCGAGCACGATGAGGGGCTGTGCGGCAGGATCCGGGGGATGCTGGAGGACATCGGCTACGTGGGCTTCTCCAACTTCGACATCAAGTACGACCAGCGGGACGGGAAGTACAAGGCCTTCGAGATCAACACGCGGCAGGGCCGCAGCAATTACTACGTCACCGGATCGGGCCACAACATCGCCCGCTATCTGGTGGGCGACCTGGTGGAGGGGAAGGATCTGCCCCTGACGGTGGTGGAAAGCCGCTCCCTGTGGCGGATGCTGCCCCGGCGGCTGGCCTTCAGGTTCATCCCCAAACGGTACCACCAGGAGCTGCGGGCCCTGATCCGGGCGGGGGCCGACCGCCACTCCATGGAGTACCGGCCCGACTACACCGCCAAGCGGATCTGGCGGATCTGGAAAAACCACATCGGCTGTTACGTGCGGTTCAACAAATACTGCAAGAAGCCGGAAGGGTAGCGTGTACGTGTATGTCCCTCCCGGGGAACAGGAAGCACATCGGAACGGCGGGAGGGGCAGGCCCCTCCCCTACAGCCTGTATTAAAAAAGGATGCCAATGATGAAACAAGAATCAAAATTAGGGGTGCTGGGCGGCATGGGGCCCCAGGCCACCCAGGTGTTCTACCAGTTCGTGCTGGACCGCACCGACGCCGCCCGGGACCAGGACCACCTGCCCGCCGTGATCCTCTCCGACACCGGGATACCCGACCGCACCGCCGCCATCCTCTCCGGCGACACGGAGGGGCTGTACCAGCGTCTGCTGGCGGACGCCCGGACGCTGGCGGACTGCGGCTGCACGGCCCTGGCCATCCCCTGCAACACCTCCCACTACTTCGCCGACCGGCTCCAGGGGGAGATCGGGGTGCCCATCATCCATATGCTGCGGGAGACGGCCAAGCTGCTGGCGGCCCAGGGGAAAAAACGCCCCGGCATCCTGGGCACCGACGGCACCATCCGCACGGGGCTTTACCAGCGGGAGTGCGCCGCCTTCGGCCTGGAGGCGGCAGTCCCGGACCGGGAGTCCCAGACCCTGGTGATGTCCATCATCTACGACGAGATCAAGCAGGGGGAGAAGGGCAGCCGGGACAAGTTCGCCCACATCGACCGGGCCATCCGGGGGCTGGGGTGCGACTGCGCCATCCTGGCCTGCACCGAGCTGTCCGTGTTCTCCACCTACCATCCCCTGCCCCCCTTTTACGTGGACGCCATGATGGTGCTGGCGGAGCGGGCGGTGGAGGCCTGCGGCTATCCCCTGCGCAACATTTGAGGCTGGGAGGGTTTACCCATGGATTTGACCCGGTTCCCCCTGGGGGACTACTGTAAGCTGCTGGACGGGCTGGGACTGCTGTCCGGCCCCCTCCCGGCGGGGCTGGATATGGGGCGGACGGTGGAGCTGGTGTCCTGCAATTCCCGGGAGGCGGTCCCCGGCACCCTGTTCCTGTGCAAGGGGGCCCATTTCAAGGCGGACTATCTGGCGGACGCCGCCCGCCGGGGGGCCTTCGCCTACGTGAGCGAGAGGCCCTACCCGGGGACGGGACTGCCCTGCGTTCTGGTGAAGGATATGCGGCAGGCCATGGCCCGGCTGGCGGTGAAGTATTACAACGACCCCTCCGTCCGGCTCAAGGTCATCGGCATCACCGGCACCAAGGGAAAGTCCACCACCGCCTACTACCTGAAGTCCGTCCTGGACGGATATCTGGCTCCCCGGCGGTGCGGGGTGATCTCGTCCATCGGCACCTATGACGGGGCGGAGGAGTTCGAGTCCCACCTCACCACCCCGGAGCCGCTGGACTTGCAGCGGCATTTTGCCAACGCCCTGGCCTCCGGGCTGGAGTACGTGGTGATGGAGGTGTCCTCCCAGGCGTTGAAGTACCACCGCACCCTGGGGACCCGCTTTGCCGCCGCCGCCTTTTTGAACATCGGCGCGGATCACATATCCCCCATCGAGCATCCGGATTTTGACGACTACTTCCATTCCAAGCTGAAGCTGTTCGCCCAGGCGGACCAGTGCTGCGTGAACCTGGACTGTGAGCACGCCGGGGAGATCCTGGAGGCCGCCCGGTCCGCCTGCCCCACGGTGTTCACCTTCTCCCGGCGGGACCCCGCCGCGTCGGTGTACGCCCACGACGTGCGCAAGGTGGGGGAGGACCTCCTGTTCCAGGCGGAGGGGGCGCGGCTGGGGGGGAACTACCGGCTGACCATGCCGGGTCTGTTCAACGTGGACAACGCCCTGGCCGCCATCGCCCTGTGCCAGGGGCTGGGCCTGCCGCCGGAGGCGGTGCGGACGGGGCTGGCCCAGGCCCGGGCCCCCGGCCGGATGGAGGTGTTCTCCAGCGCGGACGGGAATGTGACCGCCATTGTGGACTACGCCCACAACCGCATGAGCTTTGAGGCCCTGTTCCGCTCCACCGCCCAGGAGTATCCGGGGCGCAGGATTGTGGCGGTGTTCGGCTGTCCGGGGAAGAAGGCCCTGGACCGCCGCCGGGACCTGGGCCAGGTGGCGGGGCAGTACGCCGGCCTGGTGCTGCTCACCGAGGAGGACTCCGGGGAGGAGGACACCCTGTCCATCTGCCAGGAGATCGCGGAGCACGTGGCCTGTCCATGCCGGATCGAGCCAAACCGGGGGGAGGCCATCCGGCAGGCGGTGCTGTCCTGCCGGGAGCCGGCCGTGCTGCTCATCACCGGAAAGGGGGCGGAGACCCGGCAGAAGCGGGGGCTGGAGTATATCGACACCCCGTCGGATGTGGACTACGTCCGGGCCTTTCTTCAGGAATATGACGCGCGGCGGGGTCGCTGAGGCAAACGCGAAGGGAGCACCGCAGGCGCGGTGCTCCCTTACGTTATCCCTGTGCGTTATGCCTGTCCCTCCGGGAACTCCGGGGCGTCCGGCGGGGCCTCCCCCTCCAGCTCCGGCGGCTCGTCCCGGCGGCGGAGCAGCAGCATTCCGCTGCACCTGGGGACGGTTACCCAGCTCCCCTCCGTCCCGGCGGGGCGGTGCTGGTCGGCCCACTGGCCGTCCGCCCGGACAATCCAGCGGCCCCCGGGCAGCTCCATGTGGAAGTCCTCCCAGCAGGCGTTGTAGACGATGAGCAGCCGTTCCCCCTCCGGCCCGCCCCGGTCCAGCTGGAAGGAGACGGTGCCGGGACGGTGGACGGTCTGGTTGGTCACCCGGGCGGAGGCCTCCGCCGACTTGTCCAGCAGCCCCGGCAGGCCCCGGCGCAGCCGGATCAGGCCCCGGTAGTAGTCGGTAAGCCCCCCGAACCGCCACGCCCGCTCCCAGTCCAGCCGGTTCACCTCCGGGGAGGACTTGTAGCTGTTTCCGTCCCCCAGCTTGGTGCGGGCGAACTCCTCCCCCGCCTGGAGGAAGGGGGTGCCCAGGCTGGTGAAGCAGATGAAAGCCGCCAGCCTGTTCCGGGCCAGCACCTCCTCCCTGGGCTGGGCATAGGCCTCCGGGGCCACCTCCCCCGGGGTGATGGTGAGCAGCAGCTTGTCCCAGAGGGTATAGTTGTCGTGGCAGGACACGTAGTTGATGAGCTGGGACGGGTCCCTGGGGTTGAACTCCCAGGCCCCCTCCGGCCAGCCCGCGGCGGAGCTGAGCACGGCGTTTTCCATCCCATGGCCCCCGGTGACGAAGCCGGGCCCCCGGGCGTCGAAGCAGCTGCCCTTGACGGCGTCCCGGATCTTGTCGCAGAACACGGCGATGCCGGGGTTCAGCAGGGGCAGGTTGGCCATCAGCGCGGGGTGGGTGTCCGGCTCCATGGGGGAGTCCCCCGCCCGCCAGGGCTCGCCGTACAGCAGCTTTTCCCCGGGGCCGAACACCAGGTCCAGCTCCCGGCGGATGCGGTTCACCAGCTCCACCGTCATCAGGCCCATCAGGTCGAAGCGGAAGCCGTCGATGTGGTACTCCTTGGCCCAGTAGAGCACGGAGTTGGCGATATAGTTATCCACCATGGCCCGCCCGGAGGCGATGTCGTTGCCGCAGCCCGAGCCGTTGGACAGCGCGCCGTTGGAGCGGCGGCGGTAGTAGCACCCCGGCGCGCTGCGCTCCAGCCAGGAGTCGGTGTAGTAGGTGTGGTTATACACCACGTCCATCACCACCCGCAGGCCGTTTTTGTGGAGGGCCTGGATCATCTCCTTGCACTCCCGGATCCGGGCGGGCCCGTCGGAGGGGTCCAGGGCGTAGCTCCCCTCGGGGACGTTGTAGTTCATCGGGTCGTAGCCCCAGTTGAACTGGCCGTCGTCCCCGCCCTCGTCCACGGTGGCGTAGTCGGCGATGGGCAGGAGCTGGACGTGGGTGACTCCCAGGTCCTTCAGGTGGGCCATGCACAGGGGAATCCGGCCCTCCCGGTCCCGCCAGGAGAAGGCCTTGAACTTGCCCCGGTACTCCGGCGGCACGCCGCTGTCCGGGTGGTGGGAGAAGTCCTTCACGTGGAGCTCGTAGATCACAGGCTCCGGCGGGAGGGGGGGCGGCGCGTCCTGGGCCCAGCCCGCCGGGTTGGTGCGGGTCAGCTCCACCGCCATGCTCCGCAGTCCGTTGCGGCCGCAGGCCAGGGCGTAGGGGTCGGCGGTGCGGGCGGCCTGTCCCGCCGTCTCCACCTCAAAATCGTAGTAGGTGCCGTGGAGGTCCCCCTCCACCGCCGCCCACCACACCCCCCGGTCCCCCCGCTTCAGGGGGAGGGTGCGGAAGGCTTCGGAGGTATCGTCCCGGTAGAGGGACAGCTCCACCCGCTCCGCGTCCGGGCTCCACAGCCGGAACACGGTGCGGGCCTTAGCGCACACCGCGCCCAGGTCGTTGCCGTGGTACAGGTATTTTCCATCAAACCGTTTGCCATATCGGATTCTCGTGGTGCTTTCCACAGGGCGTCACCCTTGATCGTTGTTATTTGGAGGCGAAGAGGGGGCTGGCTCCGCGCGTCCAGTGCAGTGAGCGTTGAACGCCCGTCTTTCCAGGCTCTGCCGTCCCGGGTGGAGGCTCCTGGAAATATCCGGCGTATTCCGGTAACTGCCGTCTGGCCCGGGGGGAATCTCCCCCGTCCGGCGTGTCCGGCTGTAAATGCAGGGTTACATTTTACCACAAACCCCGGACGAACGCAAACACTTCTGCGGGCTTCGTGGAGAAAAAGCCGGGAATCCCTTGGGGCGCAGGGCTATGGAGAGGGAACAGGAAATAATTGGCAGTTCACGTCGAAGAAAAAATTGCAAATATTGGAAATCTTTCTTGCCATGTGGAGGAAACTGTGGTATTTTAGTGATAAGGGAAAATTTGGAAGTTCAATCCCAAGGTCGATAAACGGAAAGGAACGATGAAATGAGCGACATGAAAAAGATTGTGTTGGCGGATGCCTCTGAGGAATTTCGCCGGATGCTGGCGGAGCTGGTGGCGGAGGAGCCGGACCTGACCGTGGCGGGGGAGACGGCCAGCGGCGAGGAGCTGCTGGAGCTCATTTCCACCCAGCGGCCCGACGTGGTGGTGCTGGATCTGCTGCTGACGGGGATGGACGGGCTGGAGGCGTTGGAGCAGATCGGGAAGCTGGGCGCGGCCCGCCCCAGGACGCTGGTGCTGTCCGCCTTCGGCGGCTCCGCCCTGGCCGAGCAGATCTCCCAGAGCGGCGGGGACTACTGTATGCTGAAGCCCTGCCGCGCCCAGGCGGTGATTGAGCGCACCCGGCGGCTCACCGCCGCCCCCAGCCTGGAGGACGTGCGGGAGGAGGCCAAGGCCCGGGACCTGGAGCGGCAGGTCACCGCCATCATCCACGAGATCGGCGTGCCCGCCCACATCAAGGGCTACCAGTACCTCCGGGAGGCCATCACCCTGGCGGTGGGGGACATGGAGGTGATCAACGCGGTGACCAAGGTGCTCTACCCCGCGGTGGCGAAAAAGTTCGGCACCACCGCCAGCCGGGTGGAGCGGGCCATCCGCCACGCCATCGAGGTGGCCTGGGACCGGGGCGA
>CAJUCA010000100.1 GCA_910585265.1 uncultured Oscillospiraceae bacterium
CGATTTTTGACGCGTCTACTTATGGGATTACGGGGGACCTGTTTAAGGTTGGGCCTATGCTGGCGGAGGCTATTAAGTCCTTTAAGGCCGCTAAGGGCTGAAAAAACCCAGAAATTTACAGTTCGTAAAGTCCAGGGGAGACAAAGTGTCTCCCCTGGACTTTTTGTGCATTTTTACATAATTTTTACATGGAAATATGTACCGCAACCAGAATTGGTGTTGAAAACTCCCCGTATACTTCCATATCTTGTATCCGTGTCGAATTTTGTCGAATTATGCGGTTTCTTTCCCTTGCGAAATGGAAAAATCTTGGTGATAATGGGGATAACCCAACGAAAGAGAGGTGAACTCAATCATGCGTGAGCTGTTCCTGAAAACCCTGGATCTTGCGGATGAGACCGGCGCGATCCGCGTATATGATTACTCGATCCTCATTGACGAGATGGATGTCGGTCCATATTCCTGCGAGAGCTATGGGATACAGGTGGCTGAGCGGGGCGGAGCCAGGGCGTCCGTGCCCCATGTGACGTGCAGTGCCGCCCGCATTGATGAGCTCAGCGGCCTTGTGGTGCGCAACGGCGTGACGCCTACCACCCTGAACGATGTTTTGTCCGATTGGCTGTAACTGTCCCATGGGTTGTAACTGCTCTGCGGTCCCAAAGGCTGTACACTGTCCGACGGTTGTAAAAATACGCGGGACGCTATCCGGCGATAGCGTCCCGCAGTTTTTTAGATCCGGTCCAAGGAGAGGATTTCGTCCGCCAGCCGGTCGGCGGTGTCCATCACGGCGTCGAAGTCCACAAAGGGGTTATAGAGCCGCTCCAGCCTGTCGTGGGCGGCCTTGGCCTGGGCCAGCCCCGCCACCGCCTCCTCCGTCAGGGCGGCGGCCACCCGGCGGGTGAAGCGCAGCCGGGGCTTGGCGGCCCGGCAGGCGTCGGCGTCCACCATGGCGTCCAGCCGCAGGCGTCGGTAGGCCCGGTGGGGCCAGGGCTGCTCCGGGCTGGAGGAGACGAAGGCCAGGGCCAGATCGGGGAACAGGACGTGGGCCAGACGGTCGGGGGCCATGGGGTCGGGGCAGGCCACCGCCTGGTGCCCCGCCGCCAGCCCCGCGGTGAGGATGGGGTTGAGCAGGTGGTGGGCCAGGCCGGAGCTGTCCGCCAGCTCATACACGCGGCCTGCCTGGGCCTCCACGGTGCTCCAGAGGGTGAGGGGGCCCTTGTGGGTGACGGCGGACAGGAACCGCTGATCCGCGCGGCCGTCGCCGCCGGCGGGCTTTTTCAGCTCCCGGCTGATGATCCCGGCGGCCCGCTTGGCCAGCTTCTGCTGCACCGCCGGGGCGGTCAGCAGCTCGTTCATGTCCCGGCGCAGCTCCCCCGCCGCGCCCAGGCAGCGGTAGACCCGCTTGTAGTGGCTCTGGTATTCGGAGAAGGCGGTTTGAAGCTGCTCCTTCAGGGGCTGGAGGCCGGGGCGGTCGTAGAAGCCGCTCAGGTCTATGTAACGGTCCACCGCGCCGGGGCAGTGGGGTTCGACTACGTGGGGGGTGGTTCCATTAGTACACTTTGGGCTATGTGGGTGGTACCACGCCCTGGTCGTGGTGCCCTAATTTTAGAACTTCCAACTTATTTTGACCTCTTGCTGACCGGTATTCGGGTTTCGTTCGCCGATTTCGATGCAGTCAATCAGGCCAATCACCAGCTCCCGGGGAACGGCTTCCAACCTCAAGAGCTTGCGGGCTTTCTCCATTAAATCTGCCTGCTGTTGGGGCTGTTCCCGGTTTTCAAGCTCCTCGTTAATTCTTCCCAGCCGCTGTTCCAAGCGGCTTTTTTCGTCCAAGAAGGATTGATTCAGTTCCACAAACTGGCCTTCGCCGATAATCCCGGCCACCTTGTCTAAGTACAGCGTTTTGAGGGCCTGACTGCGCTTTTCCAGTTGAGCAACAATGGATTTTCTCTCCTGCTCCAACGCCTCCCGGCGGGTATCCTTCTGAGGCTGAATGTCCGCGGCATCCAGTTCATAGTAAGTCTGGACGTAGTAGCGGATGCGGTCGGACACCAAGTCGATGAGCTGATCCAGCCGGACAGAGTGCCGGGTGCACAGCTTTTGCTTTCCACTGTCAGCGTACAGCTTGCAACGGAGGTAGGCCCGCTTGCCGTTGGAGCACTTACTCATGGTGGAGCCGCAGTCGGCGCACTTCACCAGCCCGGACAGCAGGTGGGCTTCCCCGGAGCCGTCCGTCTTGGTGCGCAGCTTTAAACCCCGCTGTACGGCGTCGAAGGTGGCCCGGTCGATGATGGCCTCGTGGGTGCCCTCCACCCGGTACCACTGATCCTCCGGCGTGTCGATGATGACCTTGGATTTATAGCTTACCTTTCTTCTCCGCCCCTGAATCATCACCCCGGTGTACATCTCATTGGTGAGGATACGGCCCACCGTCACCTTGTTCCACAGGCCGAAGTCGTTTTTTATCGGGTGGTTGCAGGTCCAGCCTCGTTCGGCCTTGTAGCGGGTGGGGTTGGGGATGCCCTGCTGGTTGAGCAGATAGGCGATGTTTTGGCGGCCGTGTCCTTCCATCGACCATCGGTAAATCTGCCGTACCACCTCGGCGGCCTCGGGATCGGGGATGATGTGGTTTTTGTCCGCCGGGTCCTTCCGGTAGCCGTAGATGGGGAAGCCGCCGATGTACTTGCCCTCCCGCCGCTTCAGGTCGAATACCATGCGGACGTTTTCGGACAGGTCCTCCAGATACCACTCGTTCACCAGGCCATTGATCTGCCGGGCCTTTTTGTTACCCTTTACTTCGGTGTCGGCGTTGTCGGCCACAGCGATAAAACGGATGCCCCAGATGGGGAACAAGCCGTGGATGTACTTCTCCACCAGTTCCATGTCCCGGGTGAACCGGGATTGGGATTTGCACAGGATGATCTGAAATTTCTTCTGCTTGGCGGCCTGGATCATGCGGTTGAAATCCGGGCGGTCGCTGTCGATGCCAGAGAAGTCCTCGTCGCAGTAGATTGCGTAGATGTCCCAGCCGTGGTCGATGGCGTAGTGGGTCAGCAGGGATTTTTGGTTCTGGATGCTCTCGGATTCGGGCTGGTGTTTGTCCTCATCCTCCTTACTCAGCCGTGTATAAATCGCGCAAAGGATTTGTTACACCTCCTCAAAGGCGTAACTGCTCGGTATTATGATACCGCAAGAGCAGTCGGGCCGCAAGGATTTATTTGAAATGCCTGCGCCGATAAAACGACGCAGGCATCATTGGTGGAGGGCTTTGGTGAGCCAGGTAGTGATGGTTTGGCGGATTGCTTGATTAGGGGACACGGCATATTGCGGATGATGCTCAGTGATGGTCAGAGATGTATCTTTCATAAAATCGCCTCCGTTCAAAAGATATGCTAATTGAGACCGTGAATATGAAAAGGCAGATGCGATAGGTACCCATCGCATCTGCCTTTTCATATTCATTGTATTTACAGCTCATCAATAAATGATGGAGATTTTAGGGACGCCAGCTTGGCATCCAGCTGATCGAGCCATCTCAATACAGGGCCATACATTCCGTTGCTCCACTCGCACTGGATAATCAATTTATAAAGCTGCTGGCGTTTTTCGCTTGTAATAAGATCTGAGACGTCAATTTCGGAAAAGTATATTTATTTTTAATTCCCTGCGCCGAAAAAACGGCATAAAGATGGAGATGCCTCTGGCGCGAACCAGAAGGCATCTCCTACTATTGACAGCTTAATCATAACATAGAGCCTCTGGAAATTGCAATGAGTAAAATCGGAAATTTTTGTGCACAGCAAGTGAACTGGATGTGAACAAACGGGGAACACGCTCAACGCAGGGCATCTACATATTCATACATGGACACAAGCTCGTCAACGGCTTTGGCTTTTATGGAGTGCATATGCCTGACACATACTTTGATTTGTTTAGCCACATCCTCCGGGCTCATCCTTTTAAAATAGTATAATTCAATCACTTCTCTATGCCTTTTACTCAAAAGAGTTACATAATGCTTTAGACGCTCCTGTTCATGCTCCATAGCGGCAAGTTGTTCCGCAATTTCGTTAGTACCAATTCGATTTATTTCGGCGGTACGCTCCTGATAGCTAAGAGCAATATATAATGTTTTATCAGAGATACGACCAGATGGACGGCCGCCTCCTTCGCCATGAGTAAGGGCCAGGGCTTCTATCATTTCTGACTCTGAGACACACTTTGGGTGAGCCAGTTCGTAGTGCAGCAATTCGATTAGCTTGGTACGCTCTTGGTGCGACTCCAATAGTTTGATAACACGCTGTTTTGTTTGGTCCTTCATAGTGAGCCTCTCTTTCCAGTCAAAATTTATCGAGCTGTAGCTACAACCATATTCTACCAGATAGAGGGCGTAGTTTGTGAACACAGGTTGGAATCGGTTAGGAATCATTCGACTGTAAAAGACACAATATGTCAAAATTCGGGTTTTCAATTATATAGCTTCACCAAACCGGTATCCTACCCCAATTACAGTATGGATATAGGTGGTGTCTTTGCGGCTAAGTCCCAACTTAGCTCGAAGCGAGGAGATCTGATCTGACACGTGCGTGCTGTTTGGGGTTTCTCCTGTTCTCCAAACAGTCTGGTAGATTTCCTCTTTTGTCAAAACAGTGCCGGCATGACAGGCCAGGAGGCAAAGGACTTCGTACTCCTTACGTGTTAAAGCAACTGATTTCCCGCGCATAGTTACTATCCGGCCAGACGTGTTGATAACCAATTCTTCAAACCTTATTATGCTGCGCCGCATGACACGGCGGAAAACAGCGTCTATCACAGCCAGAACTTCATATTCGTTAATAGGCTTCTCTACACAGAAATCCGCTCCACGGCGAAGCATATGTGCACGTTCATTGCTATCGGCATAATGTGCGGCAACCATGATGTAGGGATGCAAGCCATGAGGGCTTAGCACAAGCTTTTTTAAGAGGAAATTAACTCCTTCTATGTCAAAATCAAGCAAAGCAAAGGCAGGACTGTGCATTTGCAGTCCTGCCTCAACCTCATATTTATTTCGAGCATATAGCAATTCTACACCAGAGGAGCGCAGAATTGCGCATTCCCCTATCAAATGATCTGATCGTTCGGAAATTATCATTAAGGTTTTTTTCATTTCTCTTACGCACTTCTTTGCCTTGCCTATGTTACCAAGTAGAATGGTACATATTTTTCATCTTTACAGCAATTAACAGTGTAGGGATTACATTGGTTGTTACAAAAAAGGATTTTATCACATAGACACAGAAAAGTATACTGTTTATAAATGGAAACTGTTTTTATCATCTGACTTTGCTTCGGATCGTCACGCCATAGATATAATTTTCTATCGTAAGACCAGAATGATAGCGTGCATTCTTCATTGTCCTATATAACCCGCAATAAATGGATTATGAAAAACGGCCTGACTGGTCAAACCCAGTCAGGCCGTTTTCTGGCAGGTCGAAGCAATAAGAGAGATTTCCACACCTGCCCCATCAATACCTATGCCGCCTTCTGTGTCCGAATACTCTGCGCCCTCACCTGAAGCTCCTGCCCCAGGAACTTCAGCGTGGCAAACTCATCATCCAGCCCGTCCAGCTCCCGCCGGAGCACGCCCTCATAGTGCTTCTTCTTTTCCTCCAGCGTCCGGATTTTCAATACCCAGCGTTCCATCACCGCCGGACTCTGGCTGCCGGACTTGATGAGATAGTCCGCCCGCTCCTGGCAGGTGGCGATTTCCTTCTTCACCGCCGCGTAGAACTCCTCGGTCATGTTAGACCGCTGCTTTTCATCGTCAATGATGAAAAGGCTGTTTACCACCAGCGGCGTCTCCTTGCGGTTGAGCCCGCCCAGCAGTTTGATGAAACCCTCGAACACGTCCACCTTGTCCATATGGGTACGGGGCACAAAATACATATGTCCGGAAATGCTCAGCTTGGTGGCCTCAAGCCCCCGCAGATAGTTGACGCAGATGGTTTCGATCTGTTTCCGGTTGGCGCACTGCTGATAGAGCTCGAACAGCTCCTCCGCCTTGCGGCAGCAGGCCGGCACGTCAATGGCATCGTCCGGCATCAGGTTCTCCGCCCGGAATACGCCGTCCCGCTTATCGTAGCTGATGTTGGCCAGCTTTTCGTAGTTGTTGGTACGCTGGTTCAGCGTTTCCTTCACCAGCTCCCGGGAGAGGATGTCCGACGCGTGTTTATTGTCCCGGCAGTAGGCCAGGTAGATATTGGTCTCCCCCATGGCCGTCACCGGGACACGCTCCCGGATGTCGCCGGTGGCGGAGCGGAACGCGTCCCCCACGGACAGCCGGGTTCCGCCGGAGTAGGGGATGCCCATGTCCTCACACAGCTGGGACAGTTCTCCCTTGTCCACCAGCAGATTCGCCAGGGAGAAATAGAGCAGCTTGCCCAGCATATGGACCTCGTTGCCCTGGGCTGTAGCCACAAGATCATTCATATCAAATAAATTACTCACGATAAATTGCTCCCTTCCATACTGTTAGAGCCTGTTTAAAATCTGGCGGAATGCCAGACAGGCGCGGATTTTTTCGCTGGGCAAGGCGATTTGACGCAGGAATACTTTGTGTATTTCAAGTCAAATCAACGCAGCCCAGCGGAAAAAGATGTGCCGGAATGGCGTTTTGATAGATTTTAAACAGGTTCTTAGGACGCAAATGTTTTTTGGGCGTCCTTCAAATAGTTCTTCC
>CAJUCA010000101.1 GCA_910585265.1 uncultured Oscillospiraceae bacterium
TGTAGCCCTCAATGCGCTGTTCCAGGGACACTATTTTTTGCGGCAGATACTTGATGATCTGATCCTCCAGGGCGTACCGCTGGCTCAAATGGTTGGCTTTCAGCAGCTTCAACCGCTGTACGTCGATGTCCAAATCCATCTTTTCCTTGATATGGGGATTGCCGGTGCAAAGTGCCTTGATTTCAGCGTAGGACAGGGCGGTTTCGTCAATATCCTCCGCCGAGCGCACCGGGCTTTTGCTGGTCATGATCTGCCCGATAAACTTCTGCTTGCCTTCCACCAACTGATAGAGGTAGCTGTCAAAAGTGTTTTCGGTGACGTAGGTGTAAATGTCCACCTCGTCATTCTCGTTACGCTGCCGGATGATGCGCCCCTCCCGCTGTTGTAAATCAGAGGGTCGCCACGGACAATCCAAATGGTGAAGCGCAATCAATTTGTGCTGTACGTTGGTGCCCGCCCCCATTTTCTGCGTGGAACCGAGCAGCACCCGTATCTGCCCGGAGCGCACCTTGCCGAACAGTTCTTTCTTCTGCACGTCCGTGTTGGCGTCGTGGATAAAGGCTATTTCTTCAGCCGGTATGCCCCTGGCAATCAGCTTCTCCCGCAGGTCGTCATACACATTTTGGAACGAGGCCATTTCAAACGTGCCCTGTTCATTCTCTGTCATTTCGATGGGCCGTTCCTTACCGGGGGTGGACAGGTCACAAAACACCATTTGCGCGGAACGCTGATCTGCTGTGCGCTGCCATATCTCAAAGACATTTTCGGCGCAGGCATTGATTTTGCTGGTGTCGCTGTCGGGGAGCATGGGGTTGAGAAGCCGCTGGTCAAGGGCCAGCTTGCGCCCGTCGTTGGTAATGAGCAGCATATTGTCCACGCTGCTGTCCACCATCCTGTTTCGGACACGCTCGGCCCGTTTTCCCAGCGCCTCCACCATTTCCTTCTGCTGTTCCGAGGGTTTCAGCACGATGTTGTGGTAGTTGGCTTTGGGGACGGGGAGATTGAGCATATCCGCCGTCTGGATGTCCGCCACTTCCTTGAACATCGCCATCAGTTCCGGGAGGTTGTAGAACTTGGCGAACCGGGTCTTGGCCCGGTAGCCGGTGCCCTCCGGGGCCAGCTCTATGGCGGTGACGGTTTCCCCAAACGTGGACGCCCAGGCGTCAAAGTGAAGCAGCTCTTTCTCCTGCAACAGCGCATATTGCAAATACTTCTGCATGGTATACATCTCCACCATTGTGTTGGAGATAGGTGTGCCTGTGGCGAAAACAACGCCCCGGCCCCCGGTCAGCTCGTCCAGATAGCGGCACTTCATATAGAGGTCGCTGGACTTCTGCGCTTCGGTCTGGCTGATGCCGCCCACGTTCCGCATTTTAGAAAATGCGGCAAGGTTTTTGTAATAATGGGCCTCGTCCACAAACAGCCGGTCAATACCGAGTTCTTCAAACGTGACCACATCATCCTTCCGGCTTTGGTCGTTCAGCTTTTCCAGCTTGGCGTCAATAGATTTCTTGGTGCGTTCCATCTGCTTGCGGGAAAAAGTGTCCCCGTGGTTCTCTTTCAGTTCCCGGATACCATCAAGGATTTCCCGCTTTTGCTGGCGCAGCATGGCGATCTGGCGCTCTACGCTCATGGGTATTTTCTCGAACTGCGAGTGGCCGATGATGATGGCGTCATAGTCGCCGGTGGCGATACGGCCACAAAACCGCTTGCGGTTCTTGGTTTCAAAGTCCTTTTTGGTCGCTACCAGGATATTGGCGGAGGGATAGAGCTGCAAATACTCTGCCGCCCACTGTTCTGTCAGGTGGTTGGGCACCACAAACAGGCTCTTTTGGCACAGGCCCAGCCGCTTGCTCTCCTGCGCCGCCGCCACCATCTCCCACGTCTTTCCTGCCCCTACCACATGGGCCAGCAGGGTATTCCCGCCGTAGAGGATGTGTGCAACTGCGTTCACCTGATGGGGTTTCAGGGTGATCTCCGGGTTCATGCCCACAAAATTCAGGTGGCTCCCGTCATACTCGCGGGGCCGGGTGCTGTTGAACTTTACATTATAGAGCTGTGTCAACTGCTCCCGGCGCTGGGGGTCTTTCCATATCCAGTCCTGGAACGCCTGCTTAATAAGCTCCTGCTTGCCCTGGGCGATGGCGGTTTCCTTCTTGTTCAGAACGGGCTTTTTCTTCCCGTTCTCGTCCTGAATATAGTCAAAAATCCGAACGTCCCGCTGGTTCAGGGTTTCCTCAATGATCTTATAGGCGTTGATGCGCCCGGTTCCGTAGGTGTTGGACGCCTTGATACTGTTTTTATCCTGGGATTTCCCCTCGATATTCCACGCCCTGGTGATTTTGGAGTGGTGTACCTTGATATTCCACTGTGCGTAATTGGGGGTGTCCAGCAGCTCAAACATGAACTGCCGTATCACATCGGCGGGAAGCCAGTCCGCCCCCAGGCGCACGGAAATTTCACTGGCGGTCAGATCTGTCGGCTGCACCCGTTCCAGGGCCTGCACATTGGCGGTATAATCCTCCGGGTACTGTTCGGCGCTCCGCTTTGCCCATTCCAGCTTCTCCCGCACGTTGCCGGAGAGGTATTCGTCGGCGGTGAGGTACTTTTCCTCGGTGCTGTTGCCATAACCGTGCATGGGGTTCAGGAAGATCACGCCGGTCAGGTCGGCGTAAACCTCCTGCTCGGTCTTGCCGGTCAGTTCCACCATAAAGGGCATATCCACTTTTGCCTTTTCAGCCAGTGACACGGCCAGGGCCTCGGACGCGGTATCAACAGAAGTGACAGTGACTTTCTGCTTGATGGTACGCTTGGTGAACATATCCGCTTTACAGACAAAGTTCCGTTCATCGTCCATCACCTCCAAGGAGGCCAGCAGAAAATAGGAGTCGTCCATCGTGAAGGCAATACTGTTGGCGCGGGAATTGATGCGTCCGTACTTCTGCACAAAGGCGTCATAGAGGGCATTGAGCTTGCGCTGCTGGGCCTGAATATCCTCGGCGGGCCAGTCCTCGGTCTGATACTCAATAAGTGTCCGAACACAGTCCCGGATTCCGACCAGCCCCTTGATGCGGTTCGCCGCCGTCACCGATACCTCCACCGGGTTCATCCGGCTGTTCTCCCGGTAGTACACCTGCCCGTCCACAATAGTGTAACTGAAATTCCGCACATTCGGGTCGGCGGGGATGGACTTGTCCTCACCCTCCGCTTCCGGGTCGTCCATAACGTATTCCGTTATTTCCGCATGGAGATTCTGGATGGCGTTGGACAAAAGCATTTCAAGGTCGGCGTCGGGGTCTGGCTTGCACACGAGCTGCGGGCCAAACGGCCCGGAAATGATCTCCAGCTTGCCCAGCACCATTTCAGGATGCGCCTGATAGTACCTGTTGAGCGATACCGTCCTGTGCCGGTTTTCCCCCTTCTCATTTACATGGTCGTTTTCGTGAATAATGTCCACGTCGATCCATTCAAGCTGCTCTGGGTCAACCGTGCGTTGCTTATCCAGTTTTTGAAGGAACAGGATGTCGGTGGTGATGTCCGTCCCGGCGCTGCCCGAAAAGACCGTGTTAGGCAGGCGAATTGCACCGATCAGGTCACACCGCTGGGCCAGATACTTCCGCACCCGGCTGTCCCGCTTATCAAAGGTGCCGCCGCTGATGCCGTTAGAGGTGATAAACGCCATTATGCCGCCCGGACGCACCTTGTCGATGGTCTTGGCGAAGAAATAATCGTGGACAAGAAAATTGAGTTTGTCGTAGCGTTTGTCCACCACTTTGAAATCGCCAAAGGGCACGTTGCCGATGGCGGCGTCAAAAAAGCTGTCCGGGAGGTCTGTTTTCTCAAACCCCTGGACAGCGATAGAGGATTTTTGATAGAGCTGGCGGGCGATCCGTCCGCTGATACTGTCCAGCTCTACCCCGTAGATTTTGGAGTCGGCCAACGTTTCCGGGCGCATACCGATGAAGTTGCCGATGCCGCAGGACGGCTCCAGCAGATTGCCGGTCTTGAAGCCCATGTTCTCCAACGCCTGATAGATGGAACGGATGACCACGGGCGGGGTGTAAAAGGCGGTGAGGGTGGATTCCGCGGCAGCTTCGTACTCGTCCTCGTCCAGCAGGGCCTTCAGCTCGGCATACTTGCTGTGATGCTCATTAAAGCAGTCGGCCAGACCGCCCCAGCCCACATACTGCGCCAACACCGTCTGTTCTTCCGGGGTGGCAAAGCGATCTTCCCGTTCCAGCTTTTTAAGCAGTCGAATAGCCCGGACGTTATTGTTGAATCGCTCTCCCGGCGTCCCCGCGCCGATGGTGTCATCGGTAATACGGTACTCGTGCCGGTCTGCGTTGGGGATTTCGGGATGGAGGACAAAAGGGGACACCTTGGCCCTGCGCCGGGGTGCGGGCGGGGGCAGCGGTGGCTCATTATTATCCGGGCCACGCCCATCTGCTAAACCTTCCGTGCCCTTTTCTGTATCTACTGCTTTTTCAGCAGGTTCCAAAACCTTTTCTGCTTTGGGCCGGTGGGAGTACAATGCTTTTTCAGCTTCTTCAAAGGTATCAAAGCCGCCCGCTGTCGCGTGGGAAAAACCGCGCTGTTCATCATAGCCGTAATGGTTATAAAATTGGCCGTTGGGGTATTGGAAGATAACAATGCGATCCTGGTCGAACAGATACTCCGCTACCTTCTCCACACCCTTGTGTTGAGCTGTGGGTGGCGGCAGAACTTCCGCTTTTTCGGCAGGGGTTTCCGGCACCGGGAAATTTCCAATGACGGAGAGCCATTTTCTTTCCAGCAGGTCGTACACCGCCGCGCCCTCATAGGCAAAGCCGTCGTCCTCCAACGTGCCGTCAACGTAGCCTCTCGCCACATTTTCCGCTTCTTGCAGTGTTTCATATTCCCGCTTCTCATCCATACCGTTTTCGATGTGGTGGTAAACTACCACCTGATAACGGCGGGGCTGTGTCTGCGGTGAGGGTATATCTCCGTTAGAGCCGCGGCCATCCGCTGAACTTCCGGCGCTCTTTTCCGCTGCGGCCCGTTTGACCTGCTTCAGATAGTCCTCGGCCTTCCATTCGCTGGTAAATTCCTCCCGGACGCCCTCGCTATCCACATAAATACCGCCTTGAACGTCATCCCATACGGCGTAACCGCCCTCCGTTTCAATAACGGTAAAACGCTCATGGGGCAGAGCGGTGTCGGCGGCGGGTTGTACCGGCTGCTCCTGCCGCTTCTCGTACTGTTCCTCCGCATAGGCGATTATATTGTCAAAGCTCAAATTTGCGAGGTGTACGTTCAAATCATCCAGGTCGCGGCATTGGAGCGACATCACCACCTCGCCGTCCACCCGATAAACCAGGCGGAAGTCGATCAGGTCGGCGCTGGCTTCAATGGTATGCTCACTATCGCTACTACTGCCAAAGGCGAGATCAATGTGATGAAGGTCGGAAAAATCTGCTTCTTGCTCAAATTCCTTGATACAATACTCGTTAATGAGTTCTATCGCATCGTCCAACCGCACCTGTTTATAGTCTATAACCTCAAATTCCTGGGGCGGCGGGTCAAGCTCCGCCACAAAGTCCTGGGGGATGGTCTGGCCCTCGCTGTCACGGTAGAGGACAATGCACATGGGAGTGCCAACATGGGTTTCCTCTTTGATCGCCGCCACAAACTGCTCCGGGTCGGTGTACTCGACGCTGTTACCCACCGCACCGTTGGTGCCCAAAAATTCGATACGGCCCACGGCCTGTGGGGTATCCGGCTCCACAGCTTCGGCGGCGGGCGCTGCTTCCTCCACCACCTGAAGCAAACCGTCGTTCAGGGGGTTCTCCGCCAGCAGTCGGTCAAATTCCTCGCGGGGCAGTTCCTTATTGAAAATAGGAAACGCCGGGTCAAAAAGCCGGACAGTCTGCTCGTCAAAGGCCAACAGTTCATACTCCTGTGTTCCCAGGTACACGGTGTCGCCCAGGGTAAAGCGGTATTCTTTCCTCGGCGGGGGCGGCGGGTTCAGCTCGTCATAGGTCGGCTCCAGCGGCGCGGCCAGGGGGCCGTTCAGCTCGGCAAGCATGGCCTCACACCGCTCCGTCAGGTGGGTGTTGTCCTTGATGATGGTCTGCATGGCGTCCCGCAGGGTAGGAAGAACAAAGCTGCCTTCCGTCGTCAGGACGTAGCACTTCTTGTCCCCGACACCAAAGCTGTCCGCGCACCTTTTGGCAAACAGGATTTCCGAGCATTGTTCCTTTTCACCGAGCTGGGTCTTGAAGTCCACATAATCGTCGATGATAGAGCGTATTTCCTTTGCGATAGCCCAGCGCGCTTCCCATTCCTCCACCTGGGCCTGATATTTCGGATAGTATTCCTTTTCAGCCCGGTTCAGATAGCGGTCGGCGGCGATCAGTTCCCCGATGCGCTTCTCCACCTTGGCCCAGGTCAATACGAATTTGCCGTCAGGGTCGCCATAGCTACGGGAGATGGTAATGCCCTTGCCGTCGTGATCCTCCCAATAACCGCTGCCGGGGATGGCGTCGGAGTGCCCGCCAAAGCCGTACTCATCCCGCAGGAATTTGATATTTTCCTGCTTGCCCTCGTTTTTCTGGAATTGCTCAAGGATGCGGTACTTGCCCTGGGATATGCCGCTCCCGCCGCACAGGATATAGTCAATGGCCTCCTGGGGAATGGTAAAGGCC
>CAJUCA010000102.1 GCA_910585265.1 uncultured Oscillospiraceae bacterium
AGGGCTCTTTGGTTGCGGGGGCCGGATTTGAACCGACGACCTTCGGGTTATGAGCCCGATGAGCTACCAGACTGCTCCACCCCGCGATGTTCAGTTTTCGCGGTTCCCAGAATCGAACTGGGGGCCTGGTGGCTCTCTTAGTTATGAGCCCGATGAGCTACCAGACTGCTCCACCCCGCGATATATGGTGCCGGAGACCGGGGTCGAACCGGCACGGGATTTCTCCCACGGGATTTTAAGTCCCGGGCGTCTGCCAATTCCGCCACTCCGGCTTATTGGCACTTGAGTATAATAGCACAGGCAGAGCCTACTGTCAACCCCCTTTTTCCAAGAACAGAAAATAAAAAGATCTGCCCCAAAGCATAAGCAGAGAAGGCAGACCCGCAGATGTCCCGGCAAGCTATCCGCCCTTTACACATTGACGCCCAGCAATAATTTTGGTATCATTCAACCTGTCAACCCAATGTGGCGGCAAAACACGCCAAGAAAAACTGCATCAACCGTATTCTCAGGCTGAAACGAATACCACAAATACAATTCAGAGCCTAAAAGCCAGCCCGGCACGCGAAAAGAAAGGGTAAAGGATACAATATGTTAGAAGTAACCGGAAAACACAATCAGGCAAAGATCTTCACCGACGTAGTGGACCAGGCATCCATCGCCCAGGTGATCGAGCTTTGCAACCAGGAGTTTGCCGCGGGCAGCCGCATCCGCCTCATGCCGGACATACACGCCGGGGCGGGCTGCACCATCGGCACCACCATGACCATCACCGACAAAGTAGTGCCCAACCTGGTGGGGGTGGACATCGGCTGCGGCATGGAGACCATCCGCGTCCGGGAGGGCCACATGGAACTGCAAAAGCTGGATAAGCTGATCTATGAAAAGATCCCCTCCGGCTTTGACATACGCGCCAAGGCCCACCGCTATCTGGACCAGATCGACCTGGAGGAGCTGTGCTGCGCCCGCCATGTGGACCTGCTCCGGGCGGAAAAGAGCATCGGCACTCTGGGGGGCGGCAACCACTTCATCGAGGTGGACCGGGACGATGAGGGTCAGCTCTACGTGGTGGTCCACTCCGGCAGCCGCCACCTGGGGGTGGAGGTGGCCAAATACTACCAGGAGGAGGGCTATAAGGCCCTCAACCGCACCGACGACGGCTCCCTCCAGGAGTTGGTGGCAGAGCTGAAAGTGGCGGGCCGCCAGAAGGAGATCCAGAAGGAGCTGAAGCGGCTGAAGAACCTGAAGCGCACCGCCGTCCCCCGGCAGCTGGCCTATGTGGAGGGGACGCTGTTCGAGCAGTATATCCACGACATGAAGCTGGTGCAGCAGTTTGCCGAGCTGAACCGGCAGGCCATGATAGACGAGATTGTCAAGGGAATGAAGCTCCACGTGGAGGAGCAGTTCACTACCATCCATAACTATATTGACACGGACGCCATGATCCTGCGCAAGGGCGCGGTGTCCGCCAGGGCGGGGGAGCGGCTGCTGATCCCCATCAATATGCGGGACGGGAGCCTGTTGTGCGTGGGCAAGGGGAACGAGGACTGGAACTGCTCCGCGCCCCACGGGGCGGGACGGCTCATGAGCCGGGCGGAGGCCAAGCAGTCCTTCACCGTCTCCGAGTTCAAAAAGCAGATGGCGGACGTGTACACCACCTCCGTGAGCAAGGCCACCCTGGACGAGTGCCCCATGGCCTACAAGGGGATGGAGGACATTCTGGACAACATCGGCCCCACCGCCGAGGTGGTGAAGATCATCAAGCCCATCTACAACTTCAAGGCCGGGGACGAGGACTGACACTTCCCGGACGCTGTTCGTGGCTGGAATGTCAGATATATCGGAGCGGGCGGAAAAACCCGGAGCATTGAGAAACCTTTTCGGGCCGGAAGGCACAAAGCGCGCAGGGACGATTTTCCCCACGCGCTTTCCGCCTTTCGGCCCGAACAATTTTTGAGCGGACCTGGGACAGCGCGGCGAAAAGCGTAAAATATTTTCCCATCCCTGTCATATCCCCGCCCAAATCCTGTCTTAATTAGTGAAAGGACCTTTCAGACAAGAGGAAAGGGGGAGCATCCATGGAGGACGCCCACATCATCGGCCTGTACTGGGCACGGGATGAGGGGGCCATCCCCGCCAGCGACGAGAAGTACGGCGGGCTGTGCCGCGCCCTGGCCCAGAACATTCTGGGCAGCTCTGAGGACGCCGAGGAGTGCGTCAACGACACCTGGCACCGGGCCTGGAACGCCATGCCGCCCCAGCGGCCCCAATGCCTGCGGGCCTTTTTCGCGGCAATCACCCGCAACCTGTCCTTGAACCGCTGGCACAGCGGCAGGGCGGAAAAGCGGGGCGGCGGACTGGGGCCGCTACTGTCCGAGCTGGAGGACTGCCTGCCAGCCGCGGAGTCGGTGGAGGACGCCGTGGCGTCCCATGAGCTGGCCCGGATCATCGACCGCTGGCTGGACGGCCTGAGCCCGGAGGACCGGGTGGCGTTCCTGCGGCGGTACTGGTACGGCCAGCAGGTGGCCCAGGTGGCGCGGCAGGCGGGATGCGCCCCCAACACCATGACCAAGCGGCTGGGGCGGCTTCGGGAGAGCCTCCGCCGCGCCTTGGAGCAGGAGGGAATTTCGATATGAGCAGGAGAAGCGAACGGCTTTTTGAGGCCCTAAATGAGATCAGCCAGCAGAAGGTGGACGAGGCGGCCCCCATCGAGGCGGAGGTCGTCCGCCGGAAGCGCGGGGGCAGAACGCGGTGGCTGGGAGCTGTGGCGGCGGTGCTGGCGGCGGCGATTGCGGTGGGCACGTTCCTGCGTCCCGGCGGCGGGCTGGACGCCTACGCCATCGCCCAGGCCCGGTACCCGGATACTTATATGACAGTGCAGCTCACAGGCATCTCTGACCCGGAGGGCTTCTTTGCCCGAAGTGCGCAGGTCTTTTTGACGCAGGCGGAGGGGGAAAACCGGGTCTATTCCCCCTTGAATGTTTATCTGGCCCTGTCCATGCTGGCCCAAATTACCGATGGGAGCAGTCGGGAGCAGATTCTGGAGTTGCTGGGCAGCAGCAGCATGGACACGCTACGCGGGCGGGCGCACACCATGTGGAACGCCAACTACCGGGACGACGAGTGGATGACCTCCATCCTGGCAAGCTCCCTGTGGCTGGATCAGGATGTGAAGTTCGACCAGGACACCATGGATATCCTGGCACAGGATTTCTACGCTTCCTCCTATGCGGGCGAAATGGGTTCGGCGGAGCTGAACAAGGCCTTGCGGGACTGGCTCAGCGGGCAGACCGGGGGGCTTTTGAAGAAGCAGGCGGGGAACATCAAGCTGAACGGAGACACCGCTCTGGCCCTGGCCTCCACCCTCTATTTCAAGGCCCCGTGGACCGCCGGGTTTGACAAGGCTTTGACCGGGGCCCAGACCTTTCACGCCCCCGGCGGGGATGTGAGGGCGGACTTTATGCGCCAGCGGAGCGTGGAGAAGTACTACTGGGGGGATGGTTTTACAGCTGTAAACCAAACCTTCGCGAAGGGGGGGGGCATGTGGTTCCTTCTGCCCGACGAGGGGACATCCCCGGAGGAACTGCTTGCTGCCGGAGGAGAGGCGGCGGACTTCCTTTTTTTCGCGAATAAGTATCAGTGGGACCGGCAGGAGTATCTTTATATCAACAAATCCGTCCCAAAATTCGACGTGGCCTCCCAGTTTGACCTGGGGGACGGCCTGCGCTCACTGGGCGTCACCGACGTCTACGACCCGGCGGCCTCCGACTTCACCCCGATGACTTCCGGTGTGGACGCGCCCATCATCCTCGACCAAACGAGCCACGCCGCCCGGGTGATGATTGATGAGGAAGGCTGTACTGCCGCGGCCTTTACCGAGCTGGCCGTGTGCCGTCTTGTGTGCGATCCCATAAATGAGGTGGATTTTGTACTGGATCGGCCTTTTCTGTTCTGCGTCACGGGGGACAGCGGTCTGCCTCTGCTGGTGGGGATCGTCAACTATCCCGGGGGGAGATGATTTGATCGCCGGACATTCCGCCCACAGCAGTAAAACGTCCCTCGGCTTGGTGGCCGAGGGGCGTTTTACTATGGTGCGGTGAACCCGGCAGCTTTTGCGGCTTGGGGCGGGTTCCAACTCCGGATATTTCTGTGTCTCCAAAATATTTTGTGAATTGGATTGAACCTTTTGTCCCGCCCGGAAGTATATCATAGCGAAGGGGGGTGAGGCGGTTGCTTGACCAATACATACAGCGGTACGGCCGGAGGCTGTATGGCCTGTGCCGCTCGCTGTGCCCCAACCGTTTTGACGCGGACGACCTGTATCAGGAGACGTGGCTGCGGGTGGTCAAGCATATCTCCCGGTACGACCCCGGTCGGGATTTTGAACCCTGGCTCACCCGGATCTGCGTGAACACCTACCGGAGCGGCCTGCGGCGGCTGGCGAGAAGCCCTCTGCTGGACTTCTCCAGCGGGGAGGACAAGGAGCGGCTACTGGCCTGCGTCCCGGCCCCGGAGGAAAAGGACTATGGGCCGCTGTACGAGGCGGTGGGGCGGCTGCCGGAAAAGCTGCGGCTGGCGGTGGTGCTGTTCTACTTTCAGGGGGAGGACCTGGCGTCTGCCGCCGGGATTCTGAACCTTCCCGTGGGGACGGTGAAGTCCCGGCTGAGCAGGGCAAGGAAGCTGTTAAAGGAGGCGTTGGCCGATGAAACAGACGGACTATTTTGAGAGGTTCGACCCACCCGCTTTAAACGAGGCGATGCTCCGCCGGGAGCTGGAGCGGCGGGAGGCCCGGCGGCGCACCGTCCTGCTGGCGTTGGCCGGGGCGATGCTCCAGATTGCGGCGGTGCTGTTCGCCGTGCTGGTGCGGCGGCAATATCCCTTGCTGTCGTTGGCGGTGGTGTGCCTTGCCATCCTGTCCACGGCGGCGGGTGTGGCGGCGGTTATTGTCTATGCGCAGAGAGGGGGGATAGATGGTGTATGCGTTGAAGTATGATTGGGCGGCAGCCGCGCCGAAGCTGCTGGCGGCCGGGCTGGTCTTGGCTCTGGTGCTGTCCATTCCCGTGTTTGTGGGAACGTATGTGTTTCATGACGCCAAACGCCGGGGGATGCGCGCCGGAGCGTGGACGCTGGCGGCGGTTCTCGCCCCGGCTCTGGCGGGCTTTATCATCTATCTGCTGGTGCGGAGGGGCTATCCCGACCTGGAGTGCCCCGGGTGCGGCGGGGAGGTGGCGGAGCGGTATGTGGTCTGTCCCCGCTGCGGGGCCAAGCTGCGCCCCGCCTGTCCCAGCTGTGCCGCCCCGGTGGAGCCGGACTGGAAGGTGTGCCCCCACTGCGCCGCGTCCCTGGACAGGGCGGGAGAGGGGGTAACGCCCCCCAGACAGCGGAAGGACAAAGGGCTGGGCCGGGTGCTGGCGGTGGTGGCGGTGGTTCCGGTGCTGCTGGTGGCCATTGCCGTGGGAGGCTATCTGCTTCAGCCCAAATCCGTATCGGCTTCCGGGCAGGAGCTGGCTTTGGACGAGTACGACCGTCAGCAGCCGTCGGAGACGGTGAGAAACGCCGTCCACAAGTGGCTGGACAGCTTGGAGCTCCGGGAGGATCGGGCCTATGCCCTGCGGTATGATCTGCCTGGGGAGTATGTCTATGAGAACAAGTTCTATTACCTGATCTATGCCCCTGCCGGGGGCGGCGGTATGTCCAGCTTTACGTCCGATTCCGGCCTGCTTGGCCCCACCCTTGAGCTGGGGCTGGAGCGCACGGGGAACAGCGGCTTTCTGTTCTGTGTTGTGGTCAAGTCGGAGCAGACGCCTGCCCTGCGGGTTACCCTGGGGGGAAAACGGGTCCGCTGTGAGGTGGAGACGGTGGACTACAACCCCACCACCTTCCTCATCTACCCCGACTATTCCCAGACCCGGCGGGAGGACGTGGAGTTTCTGCCGGAACGGATCACGGTGGTCAAGATGGAGCGCACCGGGAAAGGGTCCAGCTCCTTTGTGGACCAGGTGGGTGTAACCGATGAGGACGGGCTGTACCGGCTCATGGCCGCCATCGACGGCGGGGAGCGGCAGCCCTGGGAGTCCCCCGTCTATCAGAACATGAGCGGCCTGGATATCTCGGGCGGGTTTGAGGTTATCGTGGAGTATAAGGTCCGGGAGGAATATATTTCTCACCAGGACATGGCCCGCCTGCGGGTGTTCCGGCAGGACGGGGTGTGCTGGCTTGTTGACGAGCGAATCCGCCATGGGGATAACTTCCGGCGGATGGACGAGGGCTTCTATGGTTTGCTGGAAGGCCTGTTCCAGTAGGGCGCGCGGGTGGAGCCAACCCGCCGGCGGGAGCCGTTAGGGTCGGCGGATATAGCGGATGGTTTCGCCCCGTCCTTCGGATTCTGCGATGTTGTTAGAGCCTGTTTAAAATCTTCTAATGAGGATGGCAATGAGGGCAAACGTGAGAA
>CAJUCA010000103.1 GCA_910585265.1 uncultured Oscillospiraceae bacterium
CTTGCCCACACAAATGTGCGCCATGCAAAATTAATGATGAGATTATACTTATTTAGAAGGAGTGTCCATAAATCGCCTGCCATCTGACCTTGCGTGACAGAATTTGTAGAGACGAAAGCAACTTCGCAGTTCGTTCCTTGGATAAACTCAGCAGCTTTTTTATACCAGCAACAGACGTAATCTAAAAGTGCTGGTTTAATAGAGTTTGAAAAAACTTCCTGCATATCGGTTTTCTGTGCCTTGTCTGCAAATTTAAATCCCACAAACGGCGGATTGCCCATGATATAATTCAGCTTGTGCTTGGGCACCACGCTTTCCCAATCCAGCCGCAGGGCGTTGCCCTCGGTGATGTTGGCGTAGGATTTCAGCGGCAGGAAGTCCAAGGTCATGTGGACAACGTCCTCGGTCTCCTTCATCATCTGGCTCTCCGCGATCCACAGAGCGGTCTTTGCCACCGTCACGGCGAAGTCGTTGATCTCAATGCCGTAGAACTGACCGATGGACACCTGGATGATGCCCTCCATATCCATGCTGATTTGGTCGGTGGAGCACCGCAAGACCTCGTTTTCCAGCTTCCGCAGGGACAGGTAGGTCTCCGTCAGGAAATTGCCGGAGCCGCAGGCCGGATCAAGAAAAGTCAGCCCCGCCAATTTTGCCTGAAATGCGCTCAGTCTGGCCTTGCGGGTCTTGTCCACGGCGATCTCCTTGATCTCCTCCAGCTCCGAGCGCAGGCCGTCCAGGAACAGCGGGTCAATGACCTTGTGGATGTTCTCAATGCTGGTGTAGTGCATCCCGCCGGAGCGCCGGGTGTCCGGGTTCAGGGTGCTTTCAAACACCGCCCCGAAAATGGTGGGGCTGATGGCCGACCAGTCAAAGTCCCCGCTGGCCTTTTCCAGCAGGAGGGCTTTCAATTCCTCGGTAAAGGGCGGAATTTCAATGTTTTCGTCGCTGAACAAGCCGCCGTTGACGCAGGGAAACGCCGCCAGCGCCGGGTTATCGTCCGCCAGATACTTGTCCCGCTGCTCCGGCTTCTGATCCAAGGTACGGAACAGCTCCACCAACGCCCTGCGGATGCCGCTGGCCGGAATATCCCGGAGGTAGTCATGGAACATACTCTTGCTGCCGAAGATACCGGCGTCCTCGGCATATAGGCAGAACACCAGCCGGACGCACAGGGCGTTCAGGCTTTTCAGCGTGTCCTCGGCCTCCGGGTCTTTGTATTGCTTCAGCAGGGCATCGTAGAGGACGCCCACGATCTCGCCCGCTTGCAGAGAGACCTCCATCTCTTTTTTGATGTTGGTGTCCCCGGTGTCCACCAGGAATTGCAGGCGGTAGTATTCTTTTTCCAGGTCGCACAGCTTGATGACCTCCGGGTCGCCAGTGGGACGCTCCATGTCATAGACATAGAACTCGGCAAAGTTGCAGGTGACGATCCACCGGGGCCGCTGGGAGTAGGGCAGCTCGGCGGCATACCGCTTGGCCTGCTGGAACGGAGACAGCAGGGAACCGTCGGACTGCTTGATGGGCTTGTTCAGCTCTTTCCCAAGGCTTTTCTGTTCGATCAGGACGTGGGTGGACGGAATAAAGCCGTCGATGAAGCTGGTGTGATCCAGCATGATCTGATCCTCAAAGGTGATAAACTTGTCTGGCTCCTCCACCCCGTAGACCTTTTGGAGCAGGGATAGCCAAAAGGTCTGGCTGTGGCCTTTCTCGTAGCCTTTGCCCTGCCAATCGGTAGCAAACTGTTTCGCGGCGGCGCGGCGCTGTGTATCTGTCATGGCGGTATTCCCCCAGTTGCTTTTTCTATAGGATACCATACAAAGCCGTATTTTTCCAGAGCAATCTATAACATCCGCCGATATGCCATTGACAAACATCAGTTCCGCATGGTAAACTATACTCCCATGTAAGTGGGCCAACTGAATAACACATATAGGCAACATCTTTTTGGTACTTGTGAAACACAAGGCCGGTACATCAAACTTGCTTCAGCGGAACGAAAATTCTGCTGGGGTTGGTTTTGATGTACCGGCTTCTTTTTTGTTTTTGACAACTGAATGACCGTCTGAATGGGATACTCCGCCATGACCTCCACCGGGGAGTGAGCGAGATAACGCTGCTGAACAGGGGCAGGAACGTCATTCAGGACAATCGGCAATACAGCGTGACGGCAAAACGCCGTCACGTGAACCACCCCAAAATCACCATGGCGGCATTTTGCCGTCTACTTGTCCTAACCATAACCGTGACGGCAAAAATGACCCTATTTGCCGTCACTATTTCACTCCGCCAATAGAAGTGGCACCAAAATTGACGTCACTTAATCGGCTTTAACCGAATCATGACGGCATTTTTGATGTCATGTGCCGTCACCTGTGCGTGGCATCACGGGTGATGCCAATTTTGTGCGGGCTATCTATGAGAATGGCATCACCCATGATGCCATAGCCCAGACATGGGGATGGGCCAAACGTAACTGCGAGAAAATGTTTTCAGCACACTTCCTCAGAAAGAAGCCGACCCCGCCCGCTTCCCATACCCAGGAGCAACGGAACTATCCCTGTCCACGGGGATAGCGAGCATCGGATTTCGCCCCCCCAGGGGGCAAAATCCATTCCCAGGGGAAACCCCTGAATACCCCCTCCCACGGCGGAAATCCAACAGAATGGAGGAATCATTTTGAGTGCGAACGATGAAAAAGCCTGCCTGAAAGTCAGGCTGACGGTCGAAGAAAAGACCAAGCTGGAGTATGACGCCGCCCTGTGCGGCCTGACCCAAGCCGAATACTTTCGGCAAATTTGTCTGGGCAAGCGGCCCCGCCCCAAGCAGCCGCCGGAGTTTTGGGAACTGCTGGACACCCTGTATGAAATCCACGACAAGCTGGAACGGCTGACTGCCTACTGCCCCGAAGCCGCCGAGGAATGTTCCCGTCTTGAAAATATTGTCTTGTTCTTACAGGGGGTGGCCTGATGGCGACCACCAGCCTGTGGCACATTAAGGGACGGCTCAGCGACCTGATCGCCTACGTTGAGAACCCGGAGAAAACCGTACCCAAAGGCACCGAGGACTTTTTCAACGTATTTTCGTACATCCAGAACCCACAGAAAACCGCAGACGGCTCCTTTGTCACCGCCATCAACTGCCTGAAGCAGACGGCGCTCCGACAGATGATCCTGACCAAGCAGCGATATGGCAAAGAGGACAAGTATATCGCATGGCATGGCTATCAAAGTTTCCAGCCGGGTGAAGTCACCCCGGAGCGGTGCCATGAGATCGGTGTGAAGCTGGCACGCGAGATGTGGGGCGATAAATTTCAGGTCATTGTCACCACCCACTTGGACAAAGACCATCTGCATAATCATTTTTGTTTCAATTCTGTGTCCTTCAAGGATGGCAAAAAGTACAACTACTCAAAAGCTGAACAGCAGCGCCTACGGGACACCTCAGACCGGCTTTGCCGGGAGTATGGGTTGTCCGTCATTGAGTATGGGCGTAAGGCCCCCAGCCGTCCCGTCTGGCTGGACGAGCAGAGCGGCAAGCCCACCCGCTACAACATCTACCGGGCAGATGTGCGGGAGGCCGTCAATGGAAGCCGAACCGTGGAGATGATGGAGAGGTATCTCCGGCGCAAGGGCTATCTCACCGATTTCACAGGCAAACACTGGAAGATACGCCTGCCACAGTATCAGCACTTCACCCGTTTGGACACCCTGGACGAACATTGGACGCCGGAGAATATCATGCGCGGCCTGGGCGCACGGGCCAGCTTCGGCAACAAGCGCCCTACCGTCAATTTTGCCCCGGAACTGCCGGAGGAACTGTGGGTCTATGTTCCGTTTCAGCGCACCTCTCACACTTACCGGCTGTTCCTTTATTGGGAGTACCAGCTTGGCATTTTGCCCAAAGGGACGACCTATCAGCCCACCAGCCCGTTTTTGAAAGAGGAACTGCGAAAGCTGGACGAAATCACCGCCCAGGTGGATTATCTGGCGAAAACCCGCATTGAAACACTGGACGATCTTCTTTCAGCCCGTGAAGCCCTCCAAGGCGAAATGGACGAGCTGACCAATCAGCGGAAGTACTTGCAGAATAAAATCCGCAGAGCGTCACCGGCTGAAAAAGAAGAATTACGGGCTGAAAAGCAGGCCGTGACCGCTCAGATTACCGCCTGCCGCAAGAAATTGAAGCTGAATGTCGGCGTTGAGGAACGCTCCGCCAAAATCCAGGACACGATGGACATGGTTTATGCCAACGAGGAGCAGCACCGCCAGACGGCGCGGGCCAGGATGAAAGGAGAGCGATACAGATGACCGCAGAAGAAAGAACAACAAAAATTGAGGACTATATTGCTAAATTAGACGCTGAATGGCCGGAAATTGAGAAAATTATGGCAAGTCACAGGCTCAACTTGGACACAGGGCGGGAACCACTTCTTCTTTGCCGTATCCCGCCCGACATGGACTTTACCATGAAAGATGGCCACACCGAATATGAGGTGGTGGGCCGCTTTGACCCGAACAGTGATGAATTTCTGTTGGAACAGATCAGTCGTAAATTGCGGACTGCGGAAGATGACTAAAATGCCGAGCAATCTCGCTTTAAAGCGTTGAATTATAGACGTGGATATGGTATACTGATTTTGCAATACACCGTATCCGATTGTCGGAAAGGAGATACCGTGAGCAGACAATCGAAGGAAAACAGGATCACAGCCCTCTACTGCCGTCTTTCCCAGGACGATGGGCGGGAGGGCGAGAGCAACAGTATTGTCAACCAAAAGGAATTGCTTCAAGGATATGCTCGTCAGCACCGCTTCAAAAATTTGCGTTTTTTTGTGGATGACGGATGGAGCGGAACGAACTTCGACCGGCCGAGTTTCCGTCAGATGGAGCAGATGATCGAAGCCGGTGAAGTAGGGACGGTCATTGTCAAGGATATGTCCCGGCTGGGCCGTAACTATCTGCAAGTGGGGATGTATACGGACATTGTATTTGTGGAGAACGATGTGCGGTTCATCGCCATCAACGACAACGTGGACTCCGCAGTACAGACCGAGTTTGACATGACCCCAATCCGCAATTTTTGTAACGAACTTTACGCCAGAGATACCGCCAAGAAGATCAAATCCACGTTTAAGATGAAAGGCGAGAGCGGCAGGCATCTCACCACAAATCCCCCGTTCGGCTACGTCAAGGACGAGCAGGATAAGGACAGGTGGCTGATCGACGAAGAAGCCGCGAAAACGGTTCGGTACATCTTCAAGCTGTGCTGTGACGGCCTTGGCCCCACACAGATCGCCAACCGGCTGAGGCGGGAACAGGTACTCACCCCCACGGCATACAAGGCCCAGCAGCGGGGCGAACTGCTTCCAGAGCGGCCCTTCCAGTGGGCACAGAAAACCGTATCCGGGATTTTGGATAAGGTGGAGTATCTGGGCCATACGGAGAATTTCAAGACCGCATCCAAGAACTACCGCAGCAAGAAGCGGGTCAAGACCGCCAAGGAGGAGCGCAAGCTGTTCCGGGACACCCATCCGGCCATTGTGGATGAACACACCTTTCAGGTGGTACAGGAAATTCGCTCTCACCGCCACAGGCCGACGGCTACGGGGAAGGTCAGCATTTTCTCCGGCAAGGTGTTCTGCGCCGACTGTGGGGCAACGCTGCAATACAACACGGCCAACAGCTTTTCAGCGAATCAGGATTTCTTCAACTGCGGCAACTACCGCAGCAACACCGGGACTTGCACCGCCCACTATATCCGGGCGGTGACGATGGAGAAGATCGTACTGGCCCACATGAAGCGCGTCCTGGCCTATGTCCAGCAGTTTGAGACATCCTTTGTCAAGCGGGAAATGGAGAAAGCCAACCTCAAGCGCCAATCTTCCGTGGAAAAGGCCAAGCTGGACATTGTGACGCTAAAGCGGCGGGATGAGGACTTGGACGTGCTGTTCAAGCGCATCTATGAGGACATGGTGGCGGGACGGCTCAGCCCGGAGCGGTTTGACAAACTTTCCACGCAGTACGAGGAGGAGCAGAAGCAGGTACGGCAGGTCATTGGGGAACTGCAATCGCTGATTGACGATGGCGAACAGGAAGCCCATGACCTCCGGCAATTCCTGAAAAGCGTTCGCAAGTACACCGACCCGGAAGAACTGACAGCGGAAATGCTGAACGAACTGGTTGACAAGATCATCGTCCACGCTCCTGACAAAAGTAGCGGACACCGCAGGCAGAAGATTGAGATTTACTACAAGGCCGCTGGGATCATCGACATCGCTGACGACCTCTGTGAAGCCGGGGATGGCAGGGGGCAGTGGCGTAAAGAGCGGAAAACGGCCTGAAAAAGCAGGACTGTGACCTTTTACAGTCACAGCCCTGCCTTACATAGAATACTTCGTTGCGGCAC
>CAJUCA010000104.1 GCA_910585265.1 uncultured Oscillospiraceae bacterium
CCCGGACGTTCCGGCTGGGCCGGTTCTGGGGCGCGGCCTCCTACTTGCAGATCATGGCCTCCGAGCTGTCGGACAAGCTGCTGCTGGAGCTCCTGGAGCTGGACGCGGAAATGACCGTCACCCTCCACGTCCAGACCGTGGACCAGCTCAAGGCCATCAAAATGACCAAGGGCAAAATCTCCGACATCGACAAGATGAAGGTGGAGGAGCAGAAAAAGGCAGTCCGGGCCGGGTACGATATGGAAATTTTGCCCCCGGACCTCATTACCTACTCCAAGGACGCGGCGGCGCTCCTGGCCGACCTCCAGTCCAGGAATGAAAGAATGTTCCTCCTGACGTTCACTGTGGTGAATATCGCCCCCACCCGGCAAAAGCTGGAGAACGACGTGTTCACCATTTCCGGCATTGCCCAGAAATACAACTGCGCCTTGAAGCGGCTGGACTGGCAGCAGGAGCAGGGCTTCACGTCCTCCCTGGTGCTGGGGGATAACGCCATTGAGATACAGCGGGGCATGACCACCAGCTCCACGGCGATTTTCATTCCCTTTATGACAAAGGAGCTGCGGATGGACGGGGCGGCCCTCTACTATGGCATGAACGCCCTTTCCAATAACGTCATTATGGCGGACCGCAAGCGTCTGAAAAACCCCAACGGCCTGTTCCTGGGCACGCCCGGCAGCGGCAAGAGCTTCGCCGCCAAGCGGGAGATCGTCAACGTGTTCCTCTCCCTCCCGGACGACGACATCATCATAGCGGACCCGGAGGGGGAGTATTACCCCCTGGTGAACCGGCTGGGCGGCCAGGTGGTACGGCTGTCCCCGTCGGCCACGGCGGGGACGTTCATCAACCCCATGGACATCAACCCCAACTATGCCGACGACGAGGACCCCCTGTCCCTCAAAAGCGATTTCATCCTCTCCCTGTGCGAGCTGATCGTGGGCGGGCGGAGCGGGCTGGCCCCCGTGGAAAAGACGGTGATCGACCGCTGTGTGCGGACCATCTACCGGCCCTATCTGGCGGACCCGGCCCCGGAGCGGATGCCCATCCTCCAGGACCTCTACGACGAGCTGCTGAAACAGTCCGAACCGGAGGCCCGGCGGGTGGCCTCCGCCCTGGAGCTGTACTGCACCGGCTCCCTCAACCTCTTTAACCACCGAACCAACGTCAAGGTCAATTCCCGCCTCCTGTGCTTCGACATCAAGGCCCTGGGGAAGATGCTGAAAAAGATAGGGCTGCTGATCCTCACGGACCAAATCTGGGGCCGGGTGACGGAGAACCGGGACCGGCGGCGGGCGACCTGGGTGTACCAGGACGAGTTTCACGTTCTGCTGGCGGAGCCCCAGACGGCGGCGTACAGTGTGGAGATTTTCCGGCGCTTCCGCAAATGGGGCGCTATCCCCAGCGGCATTACCCAGAATGTGAAAAGCCTGCTGGAGAGCAGCGAAATAGAGTCCATTTTCGGCAACTGCGATTTCCTTTATATGCTGTCCCAGGCCGCCGGGGATCAAAAGGTGCTGGCAAGCCACCTGGGGATCAGCCCCCACCAGCTTTCCTACGTCACCCACTCCGGGTCCGGCGAGGGGCTGCTTTTTTATGGGGACACCACCATCCCCTTTGTGGACCATTTTCCCCAGGACACCGAGCTTTACACCCTCCTGACCACCAAGCCGGAGGACAAGGCCAATGGGCAGGGGTAAGGCCCGGCCCGGCTCTGGACACCGTGTCCATAAGTCCGGGTACAAGGCTAAATTGCACCAGGAGAGCGAACGGGCCCGGCCCTCCGAACGGCTGCGGCAGGAGGGGAGGAAGCGGAGCGCCCAGGGCCAGACGCGGGCGGAGAAAAGCGCGGTCAAGGCGGAAAAGGCCAAGCTGCGTATGGGCGCGGCCCAGGAGAAGCTGGCGGCCCAGGCCCCGGCCAAGCCCCCCGGCCCCGTGAAGCGCGGGGCCGGGGCCCTGGGCTGGAGCGTCCACGGCTTCGTCCACGGCAAGGTGTACGAGGTGGAGCATGAGAACGTGGGGACCGAGGGGGCCCACCACTCCGAGCTGGTGGGCGAGGCCGTGGGGCGCTGGGGGACCCGCCGTGTGCGGCAGGCCGTCCGGGACCACCCGGCCAAGGCCGCCGCCCGCGCGGAAAGCCGGTATGTCAAGGCCACGGCGGAGCACCGCTTTCAAACGGAACTGGAGAAACACCCGGACCTGGGTAAGAACGCCCTGGCCCGGTTTGCCCAAAAGCAGCGCCAAAAACGGCAGTACGCGAAACAGGCGCGGGAGGCCGCCAGGCAGGGGGCCAGGGCCGCCGAGAAAACCGCTGTTTCTGCGGAGAAGCTGGCGGAGAAAGCGGCGGGCTTCGTCAAGCGTCACCCTGGCGGCGTGGTGATCGCCCTGGCCTGCGTCCTCCTCCTGTTCACGGTCCAGTCCTGCGCCTCCTCCCTGGTGACGCTGGGGAATGGGATCATAGGTGGGATCGGGGCCAGCACCTACCCCGCCCAGGACGGGGATATGCTGGGGGCCGAGGCCGCCTACTGCGCGTTGGAGGCGGAGCTGCAACACTACCTGGACACCTACACCAGCACCCATGACTACGACGAATATCATTTTGACCTGGATATGATCGAGCACGACCCCTATGTGCTGATCTCCATGCTCTCCGCGCTCCACGAGGGGGAGTGGACGCTGGAGGAGGTGCGGGGGACCCTCCAGACCATTTTTGACCGGCAGTACATTTTGACCGAAAATGTGGTAACGGAACGGCGCTATTATATCGAGACGGACACCTGGACCGACAGCGAGGGCAACACCCACACAAGCAGCTACCGCGTGTACTACGACTATTACATTTGTACGGTGACGCTGAAAAACGAGGACCTGTCCCACCTGCCCATTTACATCATGAGCGGGGAGCAGCTTTCCCGGTACGCACTCTACATGGCCGCCCTGGGCAACCGGCCCGACCTGTTCCCCAATTCCGGCTATGTGGACAAGTACATCACCAACCCACCCCAGCCCTACGACGTGCCGGAGCAGTATCTTTCCGATCCCGACTTTGCCGCCCTACTCACCGAGGCGGAGAAGTACCTGGGCTACCCCTACGTCTGGGGCGGAAGCTCCCCGGCCACGTCCTTTGACTGTTCCGGCTTCCTGTCCTATGTGCTGAACCAATGCGGCTGGGACGTGGGCCGCCTGGGGGCCCAGGGGCTCTATAACTACTGCACCCCCGTCAGCTCCCCACGGCCCGGCGACCTTGTGTTTTTCCGCTACACCTACGACGCGCCCAACCCGGACGGCGTGACCCACTGTGGGCTCTATGTGGGAGACGGGATGATGCTCCACTGTGGGGACCCGGTGCAATTTACAAGTCTGAATACAAGCTACTGGCAGTCCCATTTTTACGCCTGGGGGCGTTTACCATGAACAAGGAGGTTTTGAATGGCAGTCAGCAAGAGCGCGAAAATTTGGGCCGAGATGGAGAAAGTCAAGGCCAAGATCAACGAGCAGCAGGCCCGGCTGAAAGATCTGGAGCAGAAGCACCGGGAGGCCGAGAATGAGGAGATCGTGGACATCGTGCGGGGCATGAGCGTGTCCCTGGACGAGCTGCCCGCCCTCCTGCGGCAGCTCCGGGACGGCTCTGGACACGGTGTCCAGAAGCCCGGCGAGAGAAAGGAGGAGACATAATGAAAAAATCCCGTATGCTGGCGGCGACGCTCTGCGCCGTCCTGATGGTGGGGGCACTCACCGTTCCCGCCTACGCGGGCGGAGGCGACGAGGGCGGCGAGTATGTCCCCTGGGTGGGGCTGGAGCCTGTGGACCCCCTGCCCGTGGAGCAGCCCCAGGAGCCCAAGCCGTTCACCCCGGAGGGGACGGGGACGGTGTTGGACAACGCCGCGGACCAGGACGGCAAGGAGTTTTTCACCATCACCACGGCGGACGAGGCGGTTTTCTACCTTGTGATAGACCGGCAGCGGGGCGCGGAGAACGTCTATTTTCTCAACGCCGTCACCGCCTCCGATCTGCTGGCCCTGGCGGAGCCTGGGCAGGAGCCGGAGGCCCCGCCCCCTGTGGCGGACCCGGAGCCCGAACCGGACCCCGCCCCGGAGCCGGAGCCCAAAAAGTCCGGCGGGGCCGGGATGCTTCTGGCGGCCCTGGCGGTGCTGGTCCTGGGCGGCGGGGCCGGGTGGTACTTCAAGATTTACCGCCCCAAGCAGCAGAAAGCGGCGGAGCCGGAGGAGGATTTTTCCGAGTATGACGAGCCGGAGGACTACGACGACGCGCCCCCCTGGGATGTGGACGACGAGGACGAGGGAGGGGACGAGTGAATTTCACTGACAGCCCTTACGAGTCCTTTATGAAGCAGCCCACCTACCACCGGCCCCCGGAGCCTGCCCAGGCCCCCAGGGGATCGGAGTGCGAGGGATGCCCCTACTGGCGGGGTCTGCGGTGCGTGACCTGCTTCCGGGCCTATCTGCGGAGCCGGGCCGGACCCGGCGGGGGGAGGTGACGGCATGGAGCAGCGGGAGCTCACCCGCGAGGAGCGGGCGGCGATCCGGGCCCTGGTGGTGAAGTGGTGCGCCAATTATGACCGGGCCGTGGGATGCTTGCCTTTGGACTGCGAGTGCTATATGCTGGGGAAAACCTGGACGGGGCCCCTATGCCGCTACTTCCGGGCGGCGGTTCTCCCTCTGGACCCGTTGCTGGAGGCCGCCCTCACCGCCCCCGGACCCGTGGAGACGCGGGCCTGCCCCCTCTGCGGGCGGCCCGCTCTCCTGGACGGGCGGCGGCGCTACTGTTCCACCGCCTGCGCCCAGGCCGCCCATAGGAAACAGCAGCGGGACCATATGCGGAAAAAACGGAGCTGATCTGTTGACAATTAGGCCCTAAAAAGTCCAGTGTTTTCAAGGCTTTCCAGACGCCGGACGGGGGCGGGCCGTATCATTTCACGCCCGGCCCCTGTTTTGGCCCCATACTGTCAACATTTTGGAGGTTTTATGGAAGAAAATCAAGGCTACGCGATCTTAAAAAAGGACAACCCGGCTGTTGGGAAACGCATGGAGCGGAAACCCTCCATTTCCCGGCAGATGCAGGAGGCGGGGCGGCAGGCCCAGGAGTGGCAGGCCCCGCCCAGCCCCAAAAGGGAGGCCCCGGACCGGGGCGAGCGGTAGGTATGGCAGGGAAGAAGCGCAGCCGCTCTGTTCATCTTCACGTGATGGTGACGCCGGAGGAGCAGCAGCAAATCCAGGAGCGCATGGCCCAGGTGGGGATTTTGAACATGGGGGCCTATATGCGAAAAATGGCCCTCAATGGCTATGTGCTCCAGGTGGACCTTTCCCCGGTGTGGGAGCTGGTGTCCCTCCAGCGGCGGTGCGCCAACAATCTCAATCAGGCGGCGCTCCATGTGAACACCTACGGCGGCCTCTACCCCAACGAGCTCCAGGCGCTCCAAAAGGACTACGCCGATTTATGGGGGCCTCTCTCCGAACTGTTGGAGAAGCTGGCCCATGTGGTGGCCCTGTGACAAAAGGGAGCGGCCCAGGCCGCTCCCCGGCTGTCCCCGCCTCTGGACACCGTGTCCAGAGGGAGGGAGAACCGATTTTGAAAGGGGGTGCTGTCCCTGGCGACGACCCGTCTCATAACCCACCATATCAGCGGGGACAAGTCGATCCTGGCCTCTCTGTCGGACCGCTTCGACTACGGCCAGAACCCGGAAAAGACCCTGGACGGGGCCCTGATCCGCTCCTATGAGTGCGACCCCCTCACCGCCGGCAGCGAATTTCTTTTGAGCAAGGCCCGGTACAAAACCATTACAGGCCGGGAGCAGAAGCGGGACGCCGACGTGCTGTGCTATCAGATCCGCCAATCCTTCCCCCCTGGGGAGCTGGACCCGGAGGAGGCGCTGAATATCGGCTATGAGCTGGCGATGCGCTGGACCAAGGGGAAACACGCTTTCTTTGTGGTGTCCCACGCGGACCGGCCCCACCCCCACGTCCATATCTACTACAACTCCACCACCCT
>CAJUCA010000105.1 GCA_910585265.1 uncultured Oscillospiraceae bacterium
CCGCCTACAAGGCGGTGATGAAGCCCGCCGAGGGCACCATCCTCACCGTCTCCCGCCTGGCCGCCGCGAAGGCCGCCGAGACCGCCCAGGAGAACAACAGCGTGGAGGCCGTGCTGGAGGCCGCCATCGCCCAGGGCCAGATCGCCCTGGCGGACACGGTGAACCAGAACCCGGTGCTGAAAAAGGCCGGGGTGGTGGACGCGGGGGGCAAGGGCTTCCTGGTGATACTCCAGGGAATGCTGGACGAGCTGCGGGGCATCGCCGCCCCGGAGGGTCCCGAGGACAGCCTGCCCGTGAAGGAGTCCGCCGACTTTGCCGCCCTGTCCGAGGAGGACATCACCTTTACCTTCGACACCGTGTTCATCGTGCGCAAGACGGCGGGCAAGTCCATCGAGCCCTTCCGGGCCTATCTGAACAGCATCGGGGACAGCCTGGTCATCGGCGAGGACGACGAGGCGTTCAAGGTCCACGTCCACACCGACACCCCCGGCGCGGCCCTGAGCGAGGCCCAGAAGTACGGCACCCTGGAGCTGGCGAAGATCGAGAATATGCGCACCCAGGCCGAGGAGCTGGCCGCGGGCAGGCAGGCCCAGAGCACCGACGATCTGGAGCAGATCGAGGCGGAGCTGGAGGCCCAGGAGAATGGGGCCGCCGTCGCGCCGCCGGAGAAGAAGTTCGGTGTGGTGGCAGTGTGCGCCGGGGCGGGCATGGCCTCCGTGTTCAGCGATTTGGGGGCGGACGGCATCATCTCCGGCGGGCAGACCATGAACCCCTCCACCGAGGACATCCTCCGGGAGATCGCCCGCACCCCTGCCGAGACAGTGTTCGTCCTGCCCAACAACAAGAACATCATCATGGCCGCCGAGCAGTGCGTGGGCCTCATTGAGGACCGGGAGATCGTGGTGGTGCCCACCCGCACCGTCCCCCAGGGCATCGCCGCCATGCTGGTGCTGGATCCCGACGGCGACCGGGACAGCAACGCCGCCGCCATGGAGGAGGCCCGGAAAAACGTGCGCACCTCCGAGATCACCTACGCCGCCCGGGACTCCGATTTCGACGGCTTCCAGATCCACGAGGGCGACTACATGGCCCTGGCGGAGGGCCAGCTGTTCGGCACCGACCAGTCCATCGAGGCCCTGCTGGAGCGGCTGGCCAAGGCGGACGCCCAGCAGGAGGCCGAGTTCCTCAACATCTTCTACGGCGAGGATGTGACCGAGGAGCAGGCCAACGGCGCCCTGGAGATCTTCCAGGCCGCCTGCCCCAACGCCGAGATCACCCTGCTGGCGGGGGGCCAGCCGGTGTACTACTATATGATCTCCGCCGAGTAGGGGAGGGGCTTGCCCCTCCCGCCTTGAAGGGTCTGAAACCGTTTTCCCGGGAGGGGGTAAGGCCCTCCTCTACAGTGGCATTTCAGGCCAGAAAAGAGCGGAAAAGCGTCCGGTTTCCAAGGAAACCGGACGCTTTTTCATGTATACGGATTGCCTCAGCTCTCGCTCTCGATGTCGTAGGCCGGGCCGAACTGGAGGTCTCCGGTGACGGTGACGCCCGCCAGCTCCCCCTCCGGGGCGGGGCCTTTGATCATGGTGGACCGCCCGTTCAGGCAGCCGCCGTCCTCCACCACCAGGGAGGCGGTGGCCACGTCGCCGATGAGGGTGCCGGACTGCTCCAGGCGCATATGCTCCCGGGCGGTGACGTTCCCCTCCACCTTGCCGGCCACCCGGACCACGTCGGCGGTGATGGGGCCCCGGACCACGCCGGTGTCCGCCACGATGACCGCGCCCACCATGCTGAACTCGCCCTCCACAACGCCTTCCACCTGGACCACGCCCTCGCCCTCCACGGTGCCCTTGATGGTGACGCCCTGGGTGATCAGGGTGCTGGCCACCTTCTGGGGGGGCGGCAGGCTCTCCTGGGGTTTCTCCCCCTCCACAGCGATGGGGTACTGTGTGTCTGTCCTCTGAGTGCTGCTGAAAAAGCCCATTGTTCCTCACCTTTCCTTGCTTTGGCGGCACGGCGATGCCGCTTGGGATGATGGCTTATTGTACCACAAGGGGACAAGGATTGCAAGGCCCAGCCCGCGAAAGACTTCCAGAAAAAGCCGCCGCTTGTTGGAAAAACCGGGTGCTTTCCCCCTAATGTTCCACCATTTTCCAGCGGAACAGCCACGCCGCCAGGGCCATCAACGCCGCCGCCCAGACGGACACCCACAGCAGATGCCCCGGCAGGGCGGCCCAGTCCCCGGCCAGGGCGGCCCTGGCCCCCTCCGCCCCGTGGACGAAGGGGAGCGCGTAGGCGATCCGGCGGAAGGCCCCGCCCACCAGGGACAGGTCGAACCAGATCCCCGCCAGCCATGCCGTGGCGTTGGTGAGGATGGCTCCGCACATACCGCCCACCTGCTTGTCGTTAAACAGCGTGCCGCACAGCAGGCCCAGGGCGGTGAACAGCAGGGCCGACGGGATCAGGGACAGCACCACCGCCAGCAGGTTCCAGCTCAGGGGCAGGCCCAGGGCCGCCGCCGCGCCCAGGCAGATCGCGCTCTGCCCCACCGCCAGGGGCAGCAGGGGCAGGAGGTAGCCCAGCAAAAAGTCCGCCGCCGTCATGGGGGAGGCGGTGAGCCGGGCCAGGAAGGCGGAGGTGCGATCACGGGCCAGCAGCAGGCCGGAGGACAGGGCCAGAAAGGTGAGCCCGAACAGGGCAATGCCCGGGGCCAGGGTTTCCAGCGCGAAGATCTGGACCGGGACATTGCGCTGGATCACGTTCATCAGCACCAGCAGCACCAGCGGGAAGCCCAGCCCGAAGAACAGGGTCAGCGGGTCCCGGAGCAGCTCCTTCAGGTTGCGCTTGGCAAAGGCCGCCGCCCTCATGACGCCGCCCCCTCTCCCGCCAGGGCCACAAAGGCGTCCTCGAAGGTTTCGCAGCCCGCCAGGGCCTTCAGCTCCTCCGCGGTGCCCACCGCCCGGAGCCGCCCCGCCGCCATGACGCCGATCCGGTCGGCCAAAGCCTCCGCCTCCTCCAGATAGTGGGTGGTGAGTACGATGGCGGTGCGGCCCTTCAGCCCCCGGATCACCCCCCAAAGCTCCCGCCGGGCCAGCACGTCCAGGCCCAGGGTGGGCTCGTCCAAAAACAGCACCTCGGGCCGGGACACCAGGGCCATGGCGATGGACAGCCGCCGCTGCCACCCGCCGGACAGGGTCCTGGCCCGCTGCTTTGCCCAATGGCCCAGGCCCAGCTCCGCCAGGACCTCCTCCGCCGCCTCCCGGGGGCGGAGGTACACCCCCGCCATCAGCTCCAGGTTTTCCCGGACGGTGAGGTTGGGGGCCACCGCCGTCTCCTGGGGGGAGACGGCCAGCACCTCCCTGGCTCCGGGGCTGTCTGTCCGGACACTGCGGCCCATGAGGGCGGCGTCCCCCTCGGTGGGGGCGGTGAGGCAGCACAGCATTTTGATGGTGGTGGACTTGCCCGCCCCGTTCACCCCCAGGAGCGCGAACAGCTCCCCCTGGGCCACGGTGAGGCTCAGCCGGTCCACCACCCGGCGTTTCCCGTAGTCCCGGGACAGGCCGGTGATCTGGATGGCGTTCATTGGCCTGCCTCCCCCTGGCCCTCCCGGGCCTGCCGCCCCTGCCGGAGGGATTCGCTCATAAAGTCCATCATGCCGTCGAAGCCCACGATGGCGATGCCCTTTTTCTTGTCCGCCAGGAGGAGCAGGCTGTCCCCCGGCTCGATCTCGAACAGGTCCCGCACCTCCTTGGGTATGACGATCTGTCCCTTGTCCCCCACCCGGACGGTGGACAGGAACTGGTCCTTGGGCAGCTTCATCTTCATTGGGAATCCTCCTATGAGTTATACTTTTTCCACGAAGTATAACTCAGGCAACCTGGTTTGTCAAGCGTCTATTTCCCCCGCCCCCCGCATATCCTTCAGGGAGGTGATCGCGATGCGAAAGAGAAGGACAACCCGCCCGGTGCTGCGGCTGCTGCGGCTGGGGCTGGCGGCGGTGGCGGCGGGCGCGGGGCTGTGGCTGGTGTGGCTGGTGGGCGATCCGGCGGCGGCGGTGGGGGACCTGCTGAAGCTGGCGGACCGGGCCCAGATCGCCGCCGCCCTGCTGTCGGCGGAGCTGGGCACGCCCCGGCAGGGGGACGGCCTGTCCGGCTGGGACAGGCTGGTGCTGGCCCAGTCCTCCCTGCTGTCCGGGGCGGCTCCCCCCCGGGAGAGCGGGCCGGGAGGGAAGGAGCCGGACCCCGCCCCCACCCAGGACCCGGAGGAGCTGGACCCGGACGACGGGGAGGAGGAGCACAACCTGCCCCCCACCACCACCGCCCCGGAGGGGATCATCGCCAAGACCATGGTGGCGGGTACGTCCGCCAAATACGTCACGTCGGGAAACCTGTCCGTCTACAACCACACGGACTACGCCATTGACCTGGACGCCCTCCGGGCGGCGGCCCCCGGCCTCTCCGCCCAGGGGGAGGGCCCCAAGGTGCTGATCTACCACTCCCACGCCACCGAGGCGTACACCATGGACGGGGAGGATGTGTACCAGGAGAGCGACAGCTACCGCACCCTGGACACCCAGCGGAATATGGTGCGGGTGGGGGAGGAGATGGCGGCGGTGTTTGAGGCGGCGGGGGTGGGGGTGATCCACGACAAGACGCTGTACGACTACCCCAGCTACAACGCCGCCTACCAGCGTTCCCTGGAGGGGGTGACGGCGATTTTGAAGGAGAACCCCTCCATCGTCCTGCTGCTGGACGTGCACCGGGACGCCCTGGTGGCCAGCGACGGCACCATCTATAAGGTGGTGGCGGGGACGGTGGACGACTGCGCCCAGGTGATGATGGTGCTGGGCAGCGACGCCGGGGGGCAGGTCCACCCCAACTGGAAGGTAAACCTGTCCCTGGCCCTGGGGATTCAGGACGCCCTGGCCAGCAAGTGGGCCACCCTGGCCCGCCCGGTGGTGCTGAGAGGCTCCCGGTTCAACCAGCACCTGTCCACGGGAACCCTGCTGGTAGAGGTGGGCACCCACGGCAACACCTTGCAGGAGGCCATCACCGCCGCCCGCCTCTACGCCCGGACGGTGGCGGAGCTGATGACGGCGGGGGCGGGGGGGAGTCCATAAGAAAAGCCTGCCGGTTTCGGCAGGCTTCAGCGTGTCGAAAAAGTCTTTTCGCCCCGCTGAGTGCGACTTTTTTGAACAAAGAACGTTCAAAAAAGTCGTTGATTGAACGTGAAAGACACCCCTCCTGGGTTTCTTTCACACTATCTTCCTTCCCGTCATCGGAACAGAAGCGGCTTTTTCGACAGTCTCAAGCCTGCCGGTTTCGGCAGGCTTTTCTTTATGGAACCCTTGCCTAACCCCATTTTTCCTGGTATAATATCTTGTTCTGCCATGGGCGGCAGATTTTGGTATTGGGGGCGGGCCGGATGGACAACCTAATTTTGATCGGAATGCCCGGCTCCGGCAAGAGCACCGTGGGCGTGGTGCTGGCCAAGGCCCTGGGCCTGCGCTTCCTGGACGTGGACCTGCTCATCCAGGAGCGGGAGGGGGCCCTGCTCCAGGAGCTCATCGACCAGCGGGGAGTGGAGCGGTTCCTGGACCTGGAGCGGGATGCCATCCTGTCCCTGGACTGCCGGGGGACGGTGATCGCCCCCGGGGGGAGCTGCGTGTGCCGGGAGGCGTCCATCGCCCATATGCGGGAGCTGGGCACGGCGGTCTACCTCCGGCTGCCCCTGGAGGAGATCACGGGCCGCATCCGCGACCTGTCCACCCGAGGGATCGCCCTCGCCCCCGGCCAGACCCTGGCCGACGTGTACCAGTACCGGGTGCCGCTGTACGAGAAATGCGCCCACATCACCGTCCCGTGCGGGGGCCAGAGCCTGACGGAGACGGTGGAAGCAGTGAAACAAGCTCTGGC
>CAJUCA010000106.1 GCA_910585265.1 uncultured Oscillospiraceae bacterium
TCAAGAAGAAGAAGGAAATGGTGGAGTTCAAGGTGGACGAGTACCCCAAGGCGGGCGTCACCAAGGAGTCCGTGGCCAAGCTGCGGGGCGCGTTCCCCGTGGGCCCCGAGGGCGTGGAGAATGAGGTCGTCCACACCTTCGAGCTCACCGGCGTCCACGAGGCCGACGCCCACAAGCACGTCCAGCGGGTCACCGCCGCCAACGCCTCCGGCATCAACGACGGCGCGGCCGCCCTCGTGCTGTGCTCCGGCGAGGCGGTGGAGAAGTACGGCCTGAAGCCCATGGCCAAGCTGGTGAGCTGGGGCCAGGGCGGCGTGGATCCCAAGATCATGGGCGTGGGTCCGGTGCCCGCCTCCCGGCAGGCCATGGACAAGGCCGGGCTGAAGATCGAGGACATCGACCTGGTGGAGGCCAACGAGGCCTTTGCCGCCCAGTCCATCGCCGTGGCCCGGGAGCTGAACTTCGATATGTCCAAGGTGAACGTGAACGGCGGCGCGATCTCCATCGGCCACCCGGTGGGCGCGTCCGGCGCGCGGATCATCGTCACCCTGCTCCACGAGATGGCCAAGCGGCCCGACGCCAAGAAGGGCCTGGCTACCCTGTGCATCGGCGGCGGCATGGGCGTCGCCACCATCTTCGAGAAGTGCTGATTTGACGCCATCCGCCTTCTCCCTCCAAGGGAGAAGGTGGCACGGCGAAGCCGTGACGGATGAGGGTGCGGCGGTTTGGTGCTGAGCGCGCCCCGCTGCGGCCCTCCGTCAGCCAGCCTTCCTCTGACAGCATCCCCCCTGTGCGGGGAAGCCTGTGTCTTCGTTCCCTCGGCCCGGGCGGGAGTTCGCCCGCCCGGGCCGCCAATCAATTTTTGGGAGGTAGTTTTGTATTATGGCTAAAATTACATCGATCACCGAGGCCGCTGCCCTGGTCAAGGACGGGATGAGCGTGATGGTGGGCGGCTTCCTGGGCTGCGGCGGCCCGGACAAGCTGATGCACGCCCTGGCCCTGTCCGGCGTGAAGGACCTCACCATCATCTGCAACGACGGCGGCCTGCCCGGCGGGCGTCTGCTGGGCGTGCAGGAGCTGATCCACAACGGCCAGGTCAAGCACCTCATCGCCACCCACATCGGCATGAACAAGGAAGTGGGCCAGATGATGAACGCGGGCACCATGAAGGTCACCCTGGTGCCCCAGGGCTCCCTGGCGGAGAAGATCCGCGCCGGCGGCTACGGCCTGGGCGGCGTGCTCACCCCCACCGGCCTGGGCACCCCCGTGGGCGTGGGCGCGGAGGACGCCTCCGGCACCGGAACCAAGGAGTCCATCACCATCGACGGCAAGGAGTACCTGCTGGAGCGGCCCATCCGGGCCGACGTGGCCTGCATCTACGGCTCCGTGGCCGACAAGTACGGCAACGTGAAGATCCACGGCACCGCCCGCAACTTCAACACCGTGATGGCCGCCGCCGCCGACACCGTCATTTGCCAGGCCGACGAGGTGGTTGAGATGATCGACCCCGACGAGGTCCTCATCCAGGGCGTCCTGGTGGACTATATTGTGGGAGGGAAGAACTAATGGAAAAGGGAATGATTAAGGGCTTTATCGCCAAGCGGGCCGCCAAGGAGTTCAAGGACGGCGATTTCGTCAACCTGGGCATCGGCCTGCCCACCATGATCCCCTCTTACCTGCCCGATGATGTGCACGTCGTCCTGGAGGCCGAGCTGGGCATGGCCGGCGCGGGCGGCAAGCCCGAGGTCAATGACTTCAACGTGTGCGACGCGGGCGGCGCGTCCTCCTCCATCGCCGTGGGCGGCGCGTTCATCGACTCCGCCACCTCCTTCGGCCTGATCCGGGGCGGCCACGTGAACGCCACCGTGCTGGGCGCGCTCCAGGTGGACGAGAAGGGCAACCTGGCCAACTGGATCATCCCCGGCAAGATGGTGCCCGGCATGGGTGGGGCCATGGACCTGTGCGCCGGGGCCAAGAAGGTTATCGTCACCATGGAGCACACCCAGAAGGGCGCGCCCAAGATCCTGAAGGAGTGCACCCTGCCCCTGACCACCCAGACCTGCGTTACCAAGATCATCACCGAGATGTGCGTCATCGACGTGACGGACGAGGGCCTGGAGCTGGTGGAGATCAACCCCGAGTTCACCGTGGAGCAGGTGCAGGCCGCCACCGAGGCCACCCTGATTGTCAAGGGCGAGCCCAAGAGCATGATCGACTGAGCATTTTTCCGAAACCGCAAGAACCCCCGGCGAAAGCCGGGGGTTCTTTTATGTAGGGGCGGGCATTGCCCGCCCGCACGATATAGGACCATTTCCGGTAGACGGCGGGCGCACAATGTGCGCCCCTACATCCGGTTTTCCAGTCGCGAAGGCAAACGTCATTTGGGAATATGTATCGTCAGCGTGATCTCGCTGTCCGTCTCCTCCCGGCCGCATTTGGCGTCCACCCCGGCGGACTTCATCACCGCCAGCCCCCGGTTCACCGTGTTCAGAAACAGGCGCACGTCCCGGATCTTATACACCGGGGCCGCCCGCCGGGGCACCCGCCGCCCGCCGCACAGCCGGTCGATGTACTCCTCCGTTTTCGCCACGTTGAGCTGGTGCTTCAGGATGTACTCCAGGGCCAGCCGCTGCTGGTCCGGCCCCTCCAGCCGCAGGAGGGAGCGGGCGTGGCGTTCGGTGAGCCGGTGGCCCCGGAGTGTGTCGATCACGTCCTGGGGCAGCTTGAGCAGCCGCAGCTTGTTGGCCACCGCCGACTGGCTTTTCCCCACCCGGCGGGCGGCCTCCTCCTGGGTCAGGCCGCACTGGTCCATGAGGCGGCGCAGGGCGGCGGCCTCCTCCCACACGTCCAGATCCTTGCGCTGGAGGTTCTCCACCAGGGCCAGCAGGGCGGAGGTGTCCCCGTCCGCCTCCACCGGGAGGCAGGGCACCGCCGCCAGCCCCGCCAGCCTGGCCGCCCGGAGGCGGCGTTCCCCCGCCACCAGCTCCCAGCCCGTGGGGGTTCGCCGGACGGACAGGGGCTGGAGCACCCCCACCTGCTGGATGGACTGGGCCAGCTCCGCCAGCTCGTTGGGGTGGAACTCCTTCCGGGGCTGGCCCGGGTTGGGCCGGATGGCCCCCAGCGGCAGGTCCAGCACCTGCCGTTTGGACAGCTTGGGAAAGAGGGACATAAAAAACCGCCTCCCTGCTTCGGTAAAATGGGTTTGCTTGTCCCCATTATACGAAAGCAGGGAGGCGGATTCCATCGAAGCGGGGCGTCAGCCTACCCCGCCGCTCTCCACCGGGCCGGGGGTGGGCTGGGGCTTCCGGGCGGAGATCAGCGCGTCCTGGTAGGCGGCGTACTTCTGGTAAAACTCCGCCACGTCCAGCCCCTCCATGGCGGGGGCCCATTTGATCTCCAGCCCCTGCGCCAGGGGGGTGATCTCCTGGTCCAGCAGGTACTCCCGGCACTCGTCGGCGTAGCTCTGGAGGTCCTCCACCTCCCCCCGGAGGATGATGTGGTAGCCGTAGGTGGACTCCACGATGCCGGAGATCTCCCCGGGCTTCAGGGCCAGGGCCGCCTGCTCAAAGGGGGGCACCATCTTGCCCACGGTGGTGGTGTAGCCGTCCGGGTTGGACTCCAGGCCGCTGTCCTCGCTGTGGGCCTTCATCAGCTCGTCGAACTTGGCGGGGAGGTCCTCCGCCCCCTGGAGCTGGGCCAGCAGGTCCTCCGCCAGCTTCTTCTGCTCCGCCACCTTCTCCGCGGGCAGGGCGGGGTAGGCGTAGCTGCCGTCCTCCTGCTGGGTGGGCTGCGCGCTCATGTCCACGGTGAGGAGGAGGATGTGCTTGGCCTGGTAGGCGTAGTTGTTCAGCATCTCGTCGGTGGCGGCGGGGAACAGGGCGTCCCGCACGTTGTCGTAATAGGTGTCGGTGAGGAACAGGTACTCCACGGATTCATCGGACAGGCCGAAGGCGTCCTTCATCAGCTGGTAGTCCTCCTCGCCGTTCTTCTTCATCTCGTCCCTGGCGGCCTGGACCTGGGCGTCGGTGGGCAGGCAGCCCAGCTCCGCCGCCTTCTGCCGCAGGACGGTGTAGTAGGCGGCGATGTTGGCCGCGCTGTCCGCCATCATGTCGGCGTAGGTGCCCTCCTGATTGGGGTCGGGCTTGTCGGTGAGCTGGAGGCCGAACATCCCGTACTGGGACAGGAAGTTGTTGCAGCTCATACCCACCCAGTACAGGGCCAGATCCGCGCTGACCTGGTCGTCCCCCACCGTCAGCAGGGGGTCGGAGCCGGACAGCCCGGCGGAGAAGGACAGCACGTCCTGGGACAGGTCCACGTCCACAGTGGGCGCGGGGGTGGGATCGGGGGACACGCCGGGGGAGCTGGAGGGCTCGCCCCCGGTGGGCTTGCCGGAGAGGTTACAGGCGCACAGGGAGAGGGCCAGGGCCCCGGACAGGGCCAGGGCCGCGAGACGGTTCCAATGTTTCATTTCATTCTCCAATCATGAGCTTAGATTTGTCAGGAAAAGATGCCGAGAGGTATTATACACCACTGGGCGGGAAAAAGCAAACCGGAAGCGGCTCACCCCTCGGGGGCGGGGAGCAGGGCGGCGTACCGCTCCACCACCTGGGCGGCGGAGCGCAGGGGGTCCTCCCCCTTCTTCAGCTTGAGGGTGAGGACGGGCTTGTCGCCGGGGGAGAACAGCATCCGCCCCGGATACTGCCCCGCCAGGGCGGCGATGGCCTCCAGCTGGAAGCGGTCCAGCGCGAAGGCGAGGCCGCCCCCCTTCTGGGTGATCTCGGTGATGGAGCAGGCCGCCGCCCGCCCCCGGAGCAGGGCCACGGAGATCAGGTTGTTCACCTGACGGGGCGGGTCGCCGTAGCGGTCGATGAGCTCGTCGGTCATGTCGTCCCCGTCCCCGCTGGTGCGGATGCGGGCGATCCGGCGGTACAGGTCCATCCGCTGGCCCGGGTCGGGGACGTACCGGTCCGGGATGGACGCCGCCACCGTGAGGTCCACCGCGCACTCGGGCAGGGCCTGGGGCTTTTCCCCCTTCTCCTCCAGCACCGCCTCCTCCAGCAGCTTCAGGTACAGGTCGTAGCCCACGCTCATGAGGAAGCCGGACTGCTCCGGCCCCAGCAGGTTGCCCGCGCCCCGGATCTCCAGATCCCGCATGGCGATCTTGAAGCCGGAGCCGAACTCGGCGTACTCCCGGATGGCGGACAGCCGCTTGGCGGCGATCTCGGTGAGCACCTTGCCCTGGCGGTAGGTCATGTAGGCGTAGGCCCGCCGGGGGGAGCGGCCCACCCGGCCCCGGATCTGGTGGAGCTGGGCCAGCCCCATCTTGTCCGCGTCCTTGATGATGAGGGTGTTCACGTTGGCGATGTCGATGCCCGTCTCGATGATGGTGGTGCAGACGAGTATGTCCACCTCCCCGTCGGACACCCGGGTCATCACGTCGTTCAGCTCGTCCTGACCCATTTTGCCGTGGCCCACGGCGATGGATACGTCCTCCCCCAGCAGCTCCTTGATCCGGGCGGCGGTGCGCTGGATGGTGTCCACCCGGTTGTGGAGGTAGTACACCTGCCCGCCCCGCTCCAGCTCCCGGCGCATGGCGTCGGCCAGCACCGACCAGTCGTGCTCCAGCACGTAGGTCTGCACCGGCTGGCGGCTGGCGGGGGGCTCCTCAATGGCGGACATATCCCGGATGCCGCTCAGGGCCATGTTCAGCGTCCGGGGGATGGGGGTGGCGGACAGGGTGAGCACGTCCACCTGCTT
>CAJUCA010000107.1 GCA_910585265.1 uncultured Oscillospiraceae bacterium
CCTATTATCTCCCACTCCGCCATTTTTGTCAAAAGATTTTAAACAGGCTCTTAGACCATAGTAAAACAACGAAAAGGCGCAAAAAAGAAACGTCAAAAATTGAAGTATGGGAGAGGACGGTATTCCTCAGGGATACCGTCCTCCAATGCTGTCCAGCCCAGTTTTAGAACGGGGGCAGACCTCTGCTCTGGGAATAGGTATGTGTTCAAATAGTCAATAAAGTCCCTTTCAGTGTAGCATACAAATCCATTCCTTCTGTATTTCGCGGCGTCGGGACTGCTCCAAATCCAGTGACAGCAAAACGCCAGGCAGTATTCCTCAAGCTGATCCGCGACGGCATCCGGGACGGAATAGATGACGCTGTCTCCATCCGCGCTCAGTATGACCTGTTTCATGGGCTTCTTCCATGCTGAACTCAATGAGTTAGTGCCAGCATTTGCTCCAGCGGTATGCCGGTTCCAGGCATTGCCGGCAATGGGGCCGCTTCAACTTCCGGATAACAGACTGGTACACGCTCAGTGGGGCATAGGCTGTCGATGGCCTCCGCCAGTTCCTTCAAGCCGCTTCGCGCGATATCGAGGTGTACACGGCCGGACACAGAGCCATTTCTCACCAGACCGACGCTGAGACAGCGGCAGCTCCAGGTTACGGCAAGAAAGGGCTCTTGGGCCGAACGGAGCAGAACGCTCTGAGGGCAGAAGAAAAGCCGTTTGTCCGGCGCACCGCTTCCAGAAATCAGAAAGTAGTCCTGCAAGGCCCGCGTCTCAATCCAGGTGAGGTCGTCCGGTATGGCTGCCAGGATACGGCCCATCCGCATCCGCAGACGGCCGCCCAGGGCCTGGGTGAGTCTCTGCCGGAAGTCTCTTTGTCCGTTTTCCTCCCAGAGACCGTGCAGTCTTGGCACGTAGGGGATGGGGCCGGCAGGCGGCAGTTCAATTCTGATTGCTGCGGCATCTCCACGGTGTTGGACGTAGAGGGCCTCGCTGCCGATCCAAATGAAATGATCCGCGCGTTTGCGTATCTGGGTTATATCCATGCTGCTTCCTCCTGATGCGGTATTCAGCCCAACCCTTTGGACAAAGGATTCCGTTACGCACATTATAGCATAGATATGGTGGTAAATCAAAGGCCATAAGCACCCCTGTCTCTTTTGCTCACGAGGTAATCGTTCATATCGCCGTATGCTTCCTTCAAGAAAGCGATGGTCTCGTGTGTCATCAGATTGACCGCTTCCTTAATGGCGAGGCCCAGGGCCTCCTCCTGATTCTCCTTCGTGAACGTGCCGGACTTCTTCAGCCCGTCAACATACGTCTAGTTGACCCGCGACACCGCCGTGGTGATGGCGTCGGCGGCGTCCGCCAGATACTTCCTCGCCAGCTCATTGTCAGTCTGGGTGGACAGATGCTTGGCAAGAGCCCGAACACCCTTGACGATGGCTCCAGAGATAACAGGGACAGCCGCGATGATTACAGCCTGGAGCAGCACAGACAAAAACTCGCTCATAGTCTTTTCCTCCTAAAGTTATTTGACGGCCCCGCCCAGAGCGCACAGCAGCTCGCCCAGGCTGGGGTAGCTCTTGTAATTGGACTTCCAGTAGTCCGGCGTGTCGATGACACCGGCAGACACCAGAGCGGCGATGCCGTCCTCCGGGGTGGCGGTGCGGGTGCCGGCCTTGCTGATTTTCGCTGCTGCCTTCGTGACCAGGATGTCCAGGTACTTCACCTTGTTCTCGGAAACGGTCTTCCACCAGTAATCCGGGGAGTTGATGACGCCCAGCTTCGCCAGCTTGTTGATGGCAGTCAGCGCGGGATGCTCGATGTCCTTCTCGTTCACCCAGCCGTAGACCGTGGAGCCGCCGCCCTTGACGTGAATCAACTGGTACGGGTGCTTCCCGTTATAAATCTGTGTCACCTTGGCCTGTCCGGGTTTGCAGGTGGACGGCTTGGAGGTGTTGGCACTGAAATAGTGCTCGGTGCCTGTGAAGTTCACGATGTCACCGACCTTCAGACCGAGAGACGGAGCGGAGCCTGTAGCGGGAGTATCGCTGGAAGCGACCGGGGGCTTCACGGCAGCACCATTCCCGTTGAACTTCCGGGCGTCAATCCACCAGTAGTAGGAGCACTGGCTGCGGAACGTGCGGATGTCGCCGTTCAGCCGAACCTCCCGAGTGCTGGCAGGGTCATTGATACGCATTTTGCCATCCTGCCACCACAGCACCACAAAATGCCCGCCGGTAGTCCACAGACCGGGGCCCATCAGGGCGATGAAGTAGTAGCCCTGTTTCAGCATCTCCTCGACCTTTTTGTGGTTGGCGTGGTCGGGCTTGCCGTAGGTCTTGGTCCAGTTCAGCATATCGCAGTCGATGCCGTGGGCCGCGAACTGCGGCTTGAAATAGCCGTAGTAGGTGCCGTTGCCCAGGGCCTTGTAGCCGTGGGCCATGCTCCAGTTGCAGGCGTCCTCCGGGGTAAACTTCTTCCCGGTCATGGTCTCGATAATCATGGCCGCCGCCGTGGGGCCACAGCCGGAGCCGCCGATGGTGGCGTTCTCGCCCTTGACCCGGTAGGGCTTATTCTTCCAACGGGAATCAGTCTGGAGATAGGACACAGGTTTCTTGTTCATGCTGCTCCTCCTTCATCATTGTCCTGCGCCGGCCCTCGGTCGGGCCCACTGTGGGGAATATCTGCCAATCCCCTTTCAACTGGAGTTCGTGTTCCTCCAGCCAGTGGCTTATTAGGGATTTCAGCTTCTTCAGCTTTCGCCGGTTGGAACCAAAGGCCGTCAGATTGTCCATGTACCGTTCGTAGTGCTTCACGCAGCCACTTTGCCGGATGAGTTGGTCAAGCGGCTGGAGCACAGCGTTGGCGAACCACTGCGATGTGTACGCGCCAATCATTACGCCGTCTTTGATGACGCGCCAGATGAGGTCAAGTACCAGCCGGTCCTTGATGAGCTGCCGCATCCGAGCCATGACGACACGCGGTTTCAGGCTGGCGTAGAAGTGGTAGATGTCCCCGCTGAACTCATACTTCGTTCCCTTGGGGTCCTTTTCCATCCACCGCTCAATGGCCTGCCGTGCGCGATGCGGGCCGCGCCCCCGGATGCTGCCGCAGCAGTACGGGTCCATGCCGCGCATGAGTACAGGCTGGAGAACCTGGATGAGCGCGTGATGAACGTACTGGTCGGGCCATTGTGCCGGCTCATTGACCTCGCGCCACTTTTGGGCACTGGCGTCCCAGCGGCGGGAGTGCTTCGGAGGTTTCTGCTCAAAACCGTTCACGATGATGCTGCGAAGCTCCTTGACTCGCTCGGCCTTCGTTTCCTCGACCCAGGCCGTACAGCCGTTGGGCCGGTGGTGCGTTCGCCAGTGATGGGTGCGGTTTACCTCGTCAATGGCGAGGGTCAGATTTTCGTCTGAAATGAGTTGCTGAAAGAGCTCGTCTTTTCTACCCACTCTTTTCGGCATATGACTGCTTGATTATTGATGATGAAAAGCTGCTGGCGGACAGCACAGCGGAATATTTTGGCCTTTTGGGCGTTAAAGCCGCGGTAGTGTACAGTTCCTCTGAATGCCGGAGCTTTTTCAGCGAGAACGCGGCGCAGCTGCTGCTCCTGGACATCAACCTGGGCGACGGCAGCGGATTTGAGCTGTGCAGGGAACTTCGAAAAACTACGGACATTCCCATCCTGTTCATCAGTGTCCTGCTGGCCAAAGTCAAGGCGGTACTGAAGCGCTACGGGAAAAGGAAGGATGCGAACTATGCCGACAGGCGGCTGACTGTGGATTTTGATGCCCGGCAGGTTTTTGTTCACAGGATGCCCGTCAGGCTGACGGCGCTGGAGTTTAAGCTGCTGGCCTATCTGATCCGAAACGAGGGCAGGATGATCCCCAAAAAGGAGCTGTTTGAAAAGGTCTGAAAGGACAGCTTCACGGGGGATGGAACGCTGAACGTGTACATCCGCAAGATTCGGGAAGCCATTGAGCGGGAACCGGGCAATCCGGAACATATCCTCACAGTGTGGGGCGAAGGCTACCGCTTCCAAGGGGGCGCACATGAGAGGCCGCACCTTATTCGCGGGGCTGCTCCTGATATTTGGGGCAGAGGTTCGTTGCACTGGTCTGCTTCTGGGCCCATGGAGCTGAGCAGCCCCAGGATACGGTGGCGGTCAATGAGATCGTGCAGACGGTGCAGCGTGACTGGGGCTCACTGAGGGGATCGCGTCAGTGACACCGGCCTTGACTATGGGGTGCTGGACGCCGGCGGGTGGGCATCGTTCGGGTGCTCATAAACTTCCCCGAAATCCTGTTTGCCGACGAGCCCACCGGTGTTCTCAACTCCCAGACGGGTCTTGATATGCTGGACACTTTGACACGGTTCAACGAGCAAAGCCAGAGCGTGATCATGGTCACCCACGGTATGCGCTCCGCCTGGCGGGGGAACCGCATTTTGTACCTCAAGGACGGCGTGATTTTGGGTGAGTTCGATCTGGGGCGGTACGTCTTTGGGGATGGGGGGCGGCACAAAAAGCTGGCCGTGTTCCTCCAGGATATGGGGTGGTAATCATGGGAGAAGGCTTTTTGATTGCCCACTCCAACCTGCGCCGGGCCAGAGGCCAGGCGGCGGCCATCGTGGTGCTGATGGCCGCGTTTTTGGGCAGGATTAGCATCGTCAAATGTACGTTTGCCGTCCCGGTTGGACTTATCGCGGCCGCAGGAGTGGGGCTGGTGCTGTTCACCTTTGGGATGCTCTGCCTGCTATCCCTAAGGATCAAAAAGATCACGCCTAAGACGTTGCTTTTAGGAGAATAGAGCAACACTGCGGCTGCAAAAGTGTTCCTACGCGTTGTTACTGCCCTCTGTTTGATGAAGGGGATCCTCTTTAGGTTTTGGGGAGAAAATAAACAAGACGAATAATAACAGGGAAAAAATCTTCTGCAAAAGTGCGAATGTAGAAAAAACCTTAAGCTCCAAAAGCCAAAGGAAAAATGCACTGCGCAGTAAACACAGAGCGTCCCTTTGTGATAAGTCGAGAACACCCAAAAGGTTCAGAAAATCTGAAAGCAGGCGGCAGGTTTTTGCTGAGCCATTCCCTGCCAATAACTACCTGTCCTATAGGCCGGATGGCATCCACATATCTCCAGGTGAGTGAGCTGCGGTGTCGGGGGCTTTGTGGGCAATTGTAGCAGGGTGTTTGAGGGACAATAAGATGAGGCCCAGCCTTCCCTCGGCCACTCAACTTTGAACCGCTCCCGATTTTGAAGCTGGGTATTCTGCACGCGCCCAGGTCAAGGGCAGCCCAAAGAGCAGATCTGCGGGCGAAGGAAAATAGCGGAATAAATTCAGTCCGCATCTGTCTGTAGTGCAGACATGCACGATGTGTGCAAAAGAGTATGGTGGGAACACCAATTGAAGATAGTTCAAAATCGTCCCGATGGGGCGGAAGCCCACCCTTGGGGGAAGCATCATGTCTGGCTATAAGCCGCGCCGCACTCGCCGAGGCACTGCCCCGGCAACCCCCTGGCCCTAAGGGAGAGAAAAAGTGCAGTTCAGAAGGAGATCTCCTTGCAAAAGTTGCGCCGCAGTAGGCAAAATCCACATTTGCGAGTCCAAAATCATTTACCCCCAAAAGTGCCGCAGTGAGAGATTGCGAGTTTCAGAAGCTGTATTCACAAGAGGTTAAGTCCGTGGTAGAATAGGAGACATGGAAGCC
>CAJUCA010000108.1 GCA_910585265.1 uncultured Oscillospiraceae bacterium
TAAGAACCTGTATTCACAACCTCAAACACCGTGTGGACGGGTCTTTTTCCGCCATACTGCGTTGCGTTTTCTTGCAATACACAAAGTATTCCTGCGAAAACGCGCCTTGTCTGGCGGAAAAATCCCTCGTCCCCCCGGCATCTTCGGCTGTGAATACAGGTTCTAAATCTCTCCGTATTCCTCAAAATCGACAACAATATAGCGGAGCTTGTTATTTTTCAAAATGACAGCCAGCCCTGCTTCGTCTACTAAACGGATCACCTTCAAAAAATTTTGGTTGGCCTCCGTCATGAAAACCAATGCGCTGGTATCCGCCATTATCGCACTCATCTCGTAAACAGTATACATCAAAGATGGAATAAAATCAGTCCGATTAAGCACTTTGCCGTTGGAGACAAGAGGCGGGGAGACAAAGAAGCGATCTAAAGATAGGTGCCTCCCCAAAAATTTGGGGAGGCACTATATCAGCAAGACACATCACAACAAATAAAATACTTTTACAAAGAAGAACATTAAATGGTAATCTGGCCCGTGATCAACATGACAATGGCGGCGATAGCACCTGCCAAAATGACGGCGGCAACGATCAGCTCCTTGCCGTTGAACACCTTTTCTGCGCCCAGTTCCTTGCGGGCTTTGTAGTAGAAGAAAATACCGATGATGTAAACGGTCAGGCACAGCAGGAAATATTCAATGCCGGAGGCCCAGATGGCCCAGATGTAGAACACACTGCCTACAATGCCGATGATTAAGTTTTTCACTGCGCCCGACTCTTTGGATATGCTGGGCGGAATATTTGGTTTGATACAGCACAACAAACAGCCAGGTGATGAAAAGGGCTGCGGTACACAGAGAGTACGCAAAATTGTATGCCTTGTCGGTGAACAACAGTGTAAACACGAACATCTGGGTCAGGATGGTCATGAACAACAGCGAAAAAGTGGGGGCGTTTTTGGCATTTACTTCACCGAATTTCTTGGGCAGCAGGTTTCGCTGTGCCATTAAAAGGGTAGTCTCGGCGGGCAGCATGGTCCAAGACAGCCAGCAGCCCAGGATGGAAATGATCAGGCCAATGTTGATGAGGATCGCGCCCCAGGGGCCGACCAGGTATTCCATCAGGTAAGCCATGGTGGGCTGGCCCATGGCCACGATCTCCTCCCGGGGCAGCAGGCCGTAGGGCAGCATGGAGATAAAGATGTAGATGACCAGCAAGCCGGCCAGGCCCAGAATGGTGGCCTTGCTGGCGGTTTTTTTGCTCTCGGCGCGGTCGTTCATCATGGCGGCACCTTCAATGCCGACAAAAACCCACATCAAAACCATCATCGTGTTGGTTATCTGGGAGGCGACGCTGGACAGTTCGAAATTACCGGAAGCGGTGTCCCAGAAATTGGCGGTGAACAGGTGTGCCTTGAAGGAGAAAACGGCAAAGACGACGAATACAAACAGGGGACCAGCTTGCAGATGGTGATGATGGTGTTCAGAGCGGCCGCGCTTTCGATGCCGCGGTTGACCAGGTAGAACATCAGCCACAGGACAATGCTGGCCGTCAGAATGGAGATCAGGTTGGAGCCATCCTCAAAAACGGGGAAGAAGTATCCAACCGCGCTCATAAGCATGGTCGCAAACGCCACATTGCCCAGCCACGCGGACAGCCAATAGCCCCAGCTGCTGATAAAGCCGCCGAAGGGACCGAAGCCTTCCTCCGCATAGACAAAGATGCCGCTCAGTTCAGGCCGCTTATTCATCAGATTGGTCAGGGACAGGCAGAGCATCGCCACGCCGATGCCGGTGATTACCCAGGCGATCAGAGCCGCCCCGGGGCTGGTGGTGTCGGCCATGTCGGATGCAATGCCAAAGATTCCGCTGCCGATGGAAGAACTGATGACCAGGGCCACCAGAGCACCAAAACCTAATTTTTTTACCTTGCTTTCCATGATTCCGCACCTCTCTTTGGTTACAGCTTTTTCAGCTCATCGATAAAAATCTGGTTATCCGCGTTGCCGCCGCTGATGACAATGCCGATATGTTTGCCGGGGATCAGCCCAGGTTTTTCCATCAGTGCCGCCACCGGGGCGGCGAAGGTTGCCTCTACGACGACTTTTTCGTGAAACAGCATATGGATCATGGCTTTTTTGATGGCATCCTCGGAGACGCCGATGAAGCCGTCGATCCAGTTCACCATTTCAAAGCCCAGCTTGCCCACGCCGCCGATCATGGCCCCGCAGACGGAGGACGCGCTGTCGTAGACATAATAGGGCTTGTTGTCCCGAATGGAGTCAACCCACGCGGTGCAGGCCTCGGTATAAACGGCGATAACCTTGATGTTGGGGTTGATGCCCTTGGACGCTACAGAGCAGCCCACGCCCAGCCCGCCGCCGCCGATGGGCAGCAGGATGGTGTCGATGTCCGGATTCTGGTGGAGCATTTCCAGAGCGATGGTGCCCTGCCCGGCAAAGACGATGGGATCTTCGTCACCGCCGTCCACAATGACATAATTGTGCTCGTTTGCGTACCGGGTACCCATCACATGGGCATCGTCATAACAGGAGCCCATGAGCACCACGTTGCCGCCGTAGTATTTGATCTTCTCAACCTTGCTCTCCGGGGTGGTTTCGGGAACGATGATGGTGGCGGGCTTCAGGCCCAGCAGCTTGGTGGAGTAGGCCACGGCGACGCCGTGGTTCCCGGAGGAAATGGCGGCGATGCCATGATCCTTTTCCTCCTCGGTCAGCTGCAAAATGCGGTTCAGCGCACCCCGCAGCTTGAAGGATTTGATGGGCTGCTGGTTCTCCAGCTTGAAGTAAACGCTGTGGGCTTCGCCGCTGAGGTAGATGGAGTGATCCAGTGCGGTCTGCATTACGTAGGGTGCTACGCGATTTCTGGCCTGGATGACATCCTCATAGGTAAACTGCTTGATGCTCATTGGAAAGACCCCCTAAATAATAAATTTCCGGAGCTTTTGCATAGCAGTATTATAGTTCCGCCTTCTCCTGTTTTCTATGTTTAAAAAACAAACATTGATTAAAATTATTGTATATTATACAATCACTAAGGAGCTGGATGAAAGGGGGATCGTTTTATGGCGTTGCTGGTACGAGATATGCTGTCCCTCCCCGTGGCGCAGACATTCCGGCTGGTTGCGGGCGAAGGGGGGCTGAACAATCAGGTTCGATACGTGAATCTGCTTGATTTTGAGTATGATATGGCGGAATTGGGAACAAAGGGTTCCAAGGGTATGTTCAATGCGCAGTCCTTTATTGTCACCAGCCTGCAATTTGCGAAGCATGATTTCAACCGGATTCTTCCCGCCTTTCAGCAGCTGAAGCGGGACGGCGTCTCCGCCATTGCCGTTAAGGAGGTATACTTTCAAACGTTGCCGGCCAAAGTGGTCCAGTTTGCCAATGAAAATAATATTGCCGTATTTCTCTTTGCCTCAGAGAAAAACTACCTGGAGGATGTGGTGGTTGGCATGGCCATCGCCCTGGACGAGAGCGAGAACTTCCTGGCCCTGTCGGAAAAGGTCGGGCAGCTGCTGACACTGGAGGAAAATTCCACCCAGCTGTTTCGCGTAGTCCACGATCTGTTTGGTAAAATTCCTGACTGTTACTTCTGTATGTACATGATACCCATTCGGATTATGTCGTCCTACGAGTATCAGTTTTTCATCCAGACCATGCGGAGACGGGCAGAAAAAGACACGATTGTGCTGCCCCATGAATATGGTGGTCTGCTGGTGCTCCCCAAGCAGACCACTTCGGCCAGCGTCTGCAGTTTCTTCGGCCTTTCTCCTAAAGAATACACCATCGGTATCAGCCGCCAGAGCTCCACGGCTGAGAAGTTTATCCACCGCATCCGGGAATGCATTTTTGCGGGACACCACGGTGCTCTCCATGGAATCCGGGAGATAAATTTTGACGAGATGGGTATCTACCAAATTCTGGAGCCAACCTGGGCAGTTATTGGTTCAAGGGCTACTGCAGCAGCATTTTAAAACCGCTTAAGCAGTATGACGAGAGCGGCGATTTGTACGCTACTGTCAAAATTTATTTTGCAAACCATTGCCAGATCCAGCCTACGGCTGAAGCGCAGAGCCTGCACAAAAACACGGTCCGATACCGCATCAATAAGGCAAACGAGATACTGGGCTTTCAGTATGACGATGATTTTATTGAGGCTGTCAAGTTAAGCCTGCAGTTTGAGCATACTTGATATACAGTGATCAGATCACTTTTCAAACTCTGATTCTGAGTCTTGGTTCGCCTCAAAATCAATTTGAATGAACATTTGCTGAAAAGCTCGATCAGACAGGAAACAAAACGGAAAAATCTACTGCGCCGTAATCATAGGGCATCGTCTGCGTCAAGATCAAAGTGCGGCCCTTGTCCCATAAGACCTACCGTGGTTACATCGACAACCACATCAAGCCCAGCATCGGAAAATCCCGCTCAACAATTGTCCTCTCTGGACTTGCAGAAACCCTACAAAAAGCTGCTGAACGGCGGCAGGGCGGAGCGGGTCGGGTCCAAGAACCAGCCCAAAGGGCTGAATGCCAAGACAGTGCGCAACATCAACCAGATGATTTCCTCAGCCGCGAATTTTGCCATCGACCAAAAGCCGATTGCGACAAATCCGACGGATGGCTGCGCCCTGCCCAAGCTGGAGCACCGGGAGATGAAACCCCCTCCCGCCGAGTAACTGGCATCTTTCCTCCACGAAGCCAAAGAGAGCGGCGTGTTCGAGATGTACTACATCGAACTGGCCACAGGCCTTTGCCGGGGTGTCTGTTGGGCCTCAAGTGGGAGGACATTGACCTGGATCAGGCACGATCCAGGTGCGCCCAGCAGCAGGCGGCCCCACTTCGAATCCTTTTCTATGATGTGATACATACGTTCGCCACGACAGCACTGCAAAAATGAAAGTCGCAAAGTAAACTATCGAAATAGGTGCAAAAAAAGAAAAGAAAATCCTCCGATTTCCAAAGAAATCGGAGGATTTTTGGTTGCAAGGCCGGATTTGAATTGACGACCTCTGGGTTATTAGCTGCGGTCAGCAGTGTCAGCGGTAGTTTTGGCTCTTTCAGGGTGTGCCTGCTCCGGGACAGGGGGCCTTCCAGCCCTGTTTCCTCACTGCTTCCACCCGCTCTTTTCCTATTCCGTGTCAAACCTGGGTCAACAGCTCCCCAACCCCTTCAGCTCCGCCAGCGTGCCGTCCAGGTTTTCCTTGTGCCAGTTCTTGAAGCTGCCGGCATACAGGACTGCGAAATGGCCGGAAGACCGCAGGCCGCTCAGCGCTGCTTGCTGGGTAGTTAAGCGGATGGTGTCCGTCCCGGTACGAATGGTGATAACGGTATTGAACATATCATCCTCCAGCTCCACCGACTGGATGTCCCCATAGGGAAGGACCAAGGACACGTCTTTGCGCAGGTTGTGCCATATGGTGTTGAAGGGGAGCAGGACGATCTCGTGCTCACACATTTGGAGAACATAAAATTCTGCGTTAAAAAATTCCATAATTTGTTTGCTCAGGTTTT
>CAJUCA010000109.1 GCA_910585265.1 uncultured Oscillospiraceae bacterium
GACACCGTGGAGCGTGGCATCCAGCCCCGCCAGCAGGAGCATACCGCCAGCCGGGGCAGCAATAACCGGCAATACGGCAGGCGGTAATCAGTCGGCACGATCCGGGGTATGCCCCCAGCCCCGCGGATTTTACACCACCGGCCTTTGTCCGTCAAGGCCAAGACAAGCCGCGCCGCCCGCTGGGGCGGTCGGCGCGGGCCTTGACTGCCAAAGTCCGCCAGTGCTTTTAGTAATCAAGGGGGGGCATACCCCAAAAACCGGCTTGCGCCGGTTTTTGCTACTATGGGGAGACGGATGCGTTTCCCGGAAAGTCCGGCAGTTATCGCTGGCGGGGGCGGCGGGCGCGTTCGCGCCCTGGAACCGGCAAAAATGCGTTTCACGGTGAGACGCATTTTTTATTTCACCGAGAAAGGAGGGGACCAGCCGCATTAACATAGCGTATCACATGGACTGTACAGATATTTTGTGGGAGCTGCCGGAAAACGCCTTTGACCTCGCTGTTGTCGATCCCCCATACGGCCTCAACATCCGGGGCGATATGGGGCGGCGCAAGGGCAAGCCCCGCAAATACAAACCCGTATTCTGGGACGCCAAGCCGCCTCCCCCGGAGTATTTCCGGGAGCTGCGGCGCGTGTCCAGGCACCAAATCATATGGGGGGCCAACCACTTCATCAGTATGCTCCCCGCCGCCGACAGCCACTGCTGGCTGTGCTGGGACAAGAAGTATTCCCCGGAAGTCTCCTTTGCGTCCTTTGAATTGGCCTGGACGAATTTTGACCTGACCTGCAAACGGATCGCCCTGTCCCCGGTACAGCCGGGCCGCATCCACCCCACGCAAAAGCCCATCGCACTCTATGCCTGGATATACGCCCTGTTCGCCAAACCGGGCGACAAAATCCTGGACACCCATTTAGGCAGCGGGAGCAGCCGGATCGCCGCCTATGACGCTGGGCTGGACTTCACCGGCTATGAGATCGACGGCGACTATTTTGAAGCGCAGGAACGGCGCTTTGCCGCCTATGTACGAGAACACCCACATTAAGAAACAGGAGGTTTTTCCATGAAGAAACACCACAGGCTGGTTTCTCTGGCCTCCGCGCTCCTGCTGGCCCTCGCCGCCCTGCCCTGCACGGCGATGGCGGCAGAGGCCGGGGACACGGAACCGGCCCAGGGAGCGCCGCCCCCTGCGGCCCTTTACCCCGCAGAGGTACGGGCGAGCGAGGAAAACGGCATGATCCGGCTGGAAAAGGTTTACTACCTCTCCACCCGCGACGACCCCGCCGCCATCCCCACCGGGGACTTTGACCGGGAGGGCCGTCACTACACGCTGCTGGACGTGCTGAAGAACGATCTGAGCGAGACGGATAGCAAGGACTACATCGAGGTTGTCACCCTGGACAGCAGCACCAAGGATATGGCCGAGATTATCAAGACGCTGGAGCCGGAGCGCGAGATCGCCACCGAGGACGGCTACACCGGCATTTTGAAGCCCGACTACACCAAAATCACCGTGGAGGCCGCTGGCTATAAGAATAACAGCTGGACAGTCTCTGCCACCCGCACTTACCCCAACCTGTCCGATGCCGACGCCTCCCTCATCCCCAAGACGATCACGGACAGCGGGCGGACGCTGACGCTGGCGGGCGTAGACTGGCAGGAGGCGGGGGAGTTTTACAACGCCATCGCCTCTTATACCGGCACCGCCAGCGGGCGCAGCGTCACCGGGTACACCGTCTCCGTGGAGTACAGCGGCGAAGTCACCAAGACCAGCCGGGACACGGTGATTTATACCGCCGTGTTTTCTGCGGAAAATGCGTCTCACGGTGAGACGCATTTAGACCCGGACCCCACCGCCACCCCGGAGGGCGGCGAACCCCAGCAGACCCAGCCCCCGGAACCGGCCCAGGACAGCGGCGGGAGCGTTGCGGGGAAAATCGTTGTCACAGCCCTGGCCGGGATCGCCGCCCTCGCCATCATCGGCTACGGCGGCTGGCGGGGCTACAAATTTATTCGTGATAAGAAACGGGGGTATGTCTAATGAAAAAGTGTCTTTCCACCCTGCTGGCCGTCTGCCTTGTGCTGACGGCGCTTTCCATGCCCGCCTCCGCGTTGGAATACACCTTTGACAACCCGCCCACCGGGGATTTTGGCACACCCACCAGTACGGAGGACATCATCCAGACCGGGGCCGAACCCGCCAACAAGGACAGGAGCAAGAGCAGCGCCCTCATTCCTCCCGGTTTTGGGACACCCACCAGCTACTTGCCCAACTCCGGGGAGTACCTGACCCCGAACCTCGCGGCGGACGGCCCCCTGAGCGGGAGCTACACCCTCACCGTGACAGGCGGCACGGGCGGCGGTACACCGGCCCTCCCCGGCGCGGTTGACAGCTCCGCGCCCACCAACCCGGCCTATCCCACCACCAGCGGCCCCGTCACCGCCTTTACCGATGTGACCGCCGACCTCTATTACAGCAACGGCAGTTTGGGCACACTGGAAATCCCGTCCATCGGCCTGAGTGTCAATATCTATCAGGGGACGGACAGCGCCGCTCTGAAAAAGGGCGCGGGCCACTTCACCAACACCAGCATCTGGAATGGAAATGTTGCGTTGGCTGGGCACAACCGGGGGGTAAATAATCATTTTGGCAAAATCCATACACTTGACACGGGCAATACCATCACCCTTACCACCGCCCTGGGAACCCGCACCTATACCGTTACCAGTGTGGCAAAGGTTGACGTGATGGACAACACCATGCTGGAGGCCACCAGCGACAACTGCATCACCCTTTTTACCTGTGTGATGAACCAGCCCAGCTACCGCTGGTGTGTCCGGGCTGTCGAGGCTTGACACGCCATTTTTGGACAATTTCCCCCAAATGTAGTATAATAATGATAGAGAAACCCAACTAAAACTACATTACAGGAGGAAAACGACCATGAAAAAAGCAAGATTGACCGTCCGGCTCACCGCCGCCATGCTGACACTCTCCCTGCTCACTATTCCGGCCATAGCCGCAGATCCCCCGGCAAGTGCTGTCCGGGTAAACAGCTACAAGGGCAATACCCTGGCAGTCGGAGAACGGAGCGGCCTCATGATCGGCCCCAGCGGGACGGAGTACACCGTTACCTCCAGCGACCCGGACACAGTAGCGGTGGAGCAGATCACAGGCTTTTGGGTAGCTGTCGCCAAATCGGAGGGAACCGCAAACATCACCGCCGCCAACCGTGCCGGAGAGAGCGGAACCCTGACGCTCACCGTTGGCTCCGGCGCTCCAGCGGCCCCCGCCGTCGTGGACGGCCCCAGCCCCACGGAGGAACCGGATGTACGGCAGGAGCTGGTACGGCTTATCAATCAGACCCGCAAGGCCAACGGCGTGGCGGAGCTTCCGGTCAGCGAGGCCCTGATGACCGCCGCCCAAACCCTCTCGGATCAGCGGTACACCTGGCATCACACAAAAGAGGAATGTGAGGCCGTGATCGCCAGCGGCTACCCCTACGGTTTCGGCATAAACCTGACGGTATTCACCGGCGTCGCCACGGAGGACACTGCCTAGCACGCCCACGACAACTGGCTTAATTCTCCCGGCCACTTTGAAACGATGATTAAGCCGGACTGTGACAGTATCGGCGTGGGCGTGACCGAAAGCGGCGGCGTGACCTACTGCTTTATGATTGTCGGCAGGCCAAACACCCACAATCCCTACGAACCCTAAAAGTACAGACAGAAAAGGCCCCCCGGCTGGAGGGCCTTTTTCTGTGCCCGGAAATGCGTCTCACCGTGAGACGCATTTCTCCGCAGCCGCCTTGTTCCGCAGGGCGGTTATTTTATTCCCCTAAAAATAGAGATCGGGAACACCCAAACACACGCATGAAAGGAGGACGGTATTTCCCGATATTTTAGGGGGGTATAGCCTCTTTTCATGCCAACACATGATAAGGAGGCTATATGAAAAAACGAATTACCGCATTGCTTCTGGCCGTCGTCTCCATTCTCAGTATGCTGACGGTTCCCGCCAGCGCCGCCGCGCCGGATACCATCAAAATGGATGACTGCGCTTACAGCGGAACCAAGTACGATTCCCCGGCCCTGGGTGAGTGCTATATGCACCAGATGCACTTTGCCCTCAACGGAAAAAGTACCATGGGCTTCTGTGCCGAGAAGGGCAAGGGCATGGGCTGGTCACTGAAAGGCCACACCTGGGGAAATCCCAAGCCCATCTCCGATCCCACAGTCAAAACGATGATGGCCTACTTCTACGCACATTCTACCGGCGTCTTTACCGATCAGGCCAAAGCCCTCGGTGTGGATGACGTGTGGGACAGCAACTACACCTGGACCATGAACTCCTGGACCCAGGCTGTCGTCTGGCGCTACAAGGCCGGTCTGCTGTCTGACCCCGTGGTGGCCTGCGCCGAGGAACTGCTGTGCGTTTACAACAATCTGGAGCATACCAGCTATACCAGCATTGACGATACCATGGACGGCAGATCGTTCCGCGACCGCGCCCAATATATTCTGGATTTGGGCGCACAGGGCGTATGGGGCGAGTGCAGCGTCTACGAGTACGCCTACACCGGCCCCGGCTCCAACTATCACCCCGCAAATGACGTGCAGGCCGTTATGGTGGGCGAGCTGAACATCACCCGCCAAAAATATGAGCTTACCGTCAAAAAGGTGGACAGCACCAACCCCAACAAGGGCCTCGCCGGGGCGCGATTCTTAGTGAGTTCGGAAAATGGCGCCTTCTCCAAAGAGATTGTGACGGGGCAGGACGGGACATATACCCTGACCGCTCTGGATGCGGGCACTTATGCCGTAACCGAGCTGGAGGCCCCGGAGGGCTACGAGATCGACAACGCTGGACCGCAGTACGTTGTCCTGCCCAGCAATGGCAACAACACCGTGACCGTCACCTTTGCGGATACCCCCACCATTACCGGCGAGGGCAGCATCCGCAAGGTGGACGCGGACGATCCCACCAAGGGGCTGGCCGGAGCGGTTATTAAAATTGAGGGCGTGGACAATGATTTTACCGGCACATATGTCACCGGAACCGGCGGCTACCTGACCGACGTACCCTGGAAGGATATGCCCCTCGGCAGCTACACCGCCGAGGAAGTCACGCCCCCGGAGGGCTACACCAAAAGCCCCGATGTGAATAAGACCAAGCAGACCTTCCGCTGGGACGGTAAGACCGACATCGCCCTTGTCTTTGAAAATGACGCCAAAGTGAAAGTCAAGCTGATTAAGCTGGACGACAGCGACAACCCTCTCCCCGGCGCGGTGTTCAACATCATCAAGGACGGCCAGATCATCGGCACGGAGGCCACCAAGGCGGACGGCTCCATCACCGTAACGGACGTGACCGAGGGGATGTACGCTTTTGTGGAGGTGAGCGCCCCGGCCCCCTATGCCACACTGACTGAGCCGGTTATCGCCCATGTGGATCAGGCCACTATCAACGGCGGCGGCACTGTCACCGTGACGGCGGCGGATAAGAAGCTGCCCAGCC
>CAJUCA010000110.1 GCA_910585265.1 uncultured Oscillospiraceae bacterium
GCAGGCTGGAAGATGAAGAAATCCCCTGCCCCGCATGGTGGAACCGGCAAAAGGGCTTGCGCGACCATGTTACCAAGTTTGAGCGGGAAAACCCGGAGCGGGGGCGGTTTATTTGGGACTTCACCGCCATCCAGGGCATTTTGGCAAACCCGGTTTACATCGGCGCGATTGCCTCCCAAAAGGTCAACTACCGTTTCAAAATCGGCTGGATGGGCGACAAGAAACGGGAGGACTGGATTGTTGTCGAGGGGATGCACGAGGCCATCATCGACCGGGACACGTTCGACCTGGTACAAGAGAAAGTCAAGAGCCGGAAACGCCCGGACGCATGGGGCAATTTCAGCCTGTTTGCCGGTCTGGTGAAGTGCGGACAGTGCGGCAGTACCTTGAACATCCGCCGCGCCAACCAAAAGGGCAACGAGCGCATCTACACCTGTTCCCGCTACAACAAGTACGGAGTGGCCCACTGTACCCAGCACCGCATCAAGTATGATACGCTCTACAACGTCGTGCTGGAACAGATTAGAGCTTGTGCGCGAAAGGCCCTTGCCGATGAACAGGAGGCAGCGGCCCAACTCCGGGAGAACTGCCAGGCGGACGAGCAGGCCGAGCGCGAGGCCATCCAGCGGAGCATTGACGAGGACAGCGAACGCATCACCGCTCTGGAGCGCATCATCAGCCGGGTCTATGAGGACATGATTGCCCAGCGCATCAGCGAGGACAACTTCAACCGCATCTTGGAGAACAGCCAGACGGAGCAGGCCACGCTGAAAAACCGTGTCATGCTGAACCGGGAACGGCTGGCCCAGCAGACCCAGGAGCAGGAGGACAGCACACGCTGGCTGGAAATCATCAAGGACTATGCGGACATTCAAGAACTGGACTCTGTGACGCTGAACCGGCTTGTTCAGAAAATCGTCATTCACGAGGACATAGACGGCGAGACTGTTCGCCAGACTGTGGAAATCCATTTCAATTTCAACGATAAGGCGGATAAACGCAGGATTATCCGCGAGAAATAACTGAATATCGTAACATTAGGCCCGGATAGCAGAGGAACCGGGGTGATGCTGACCGAGGATGCCGCCGCCCGCCGTGGGCTGTTTCATTAATTTTGAGATGAAACAGCTTGTCGCCGGGGGAGGCGTGGCCCTGATCGGCATTACCCTGGTTCCCCTGCTGTCCGGCCTGCTGGGTTGATGTTCCCCGCTAAATCCCCTCGCGGCCTCCCGCCCCTCCGGCGGGGGGCCGCGGGAAAGGAGGTGCTTGACCCATGATACTTGACTGGCTGGAAGAATGGTTCAAGGGTGTGCTGATCGACGGCATCACCAGCAACCTCACCGGCCTTTTTGACACGGTGAACGGAAAAGTGGGGGAGATCGTCGCCGACGTGGGAGCCACGCCGCAGGACTGGAACAGCGGCGTGTTCAATATGCTCCGCAGCCTGTCGGAAACGGTGATCGTCCCCATCGCCGGGGCTATCCTCGCCCTTATCATGTGCTACGAGCTGATACAGTTGATCGCGGAACGGAACAGTATGCACGACATGGACAGTTGGATGCTGTTCCGCTGGGTGTTCAAGTCCGCCGCCGCTGTCCTGCTGGTAGCCAACACCTGGAACATCGTTATGGGCGTGTTCGACCTGACGCAGAGCGTTGTCAATCAGAGCGCCGGGGTTATCATCGGCAATACCAGCATCGACATTACAGCCGTTGTCACCGACCTGGAAAACCGGCTTTCGGATATGGACATCGGCGGTCTGCTGGGCCTGTGGTTCCAGTCCCTCTTTGTAGGGCTGACGATGAATATTCTCTCCATCTGCATCATGCTTGTGGTCTATGGCAGGCTGATTGAAATATACCTTGTGACCTCGCTGGGGCCTATCCCCCTTGCCACCATTGGGAACAGCGAGTGGCGGGGCATGGGGCAGGGCTATTTGAAATCCCTTTTTGCCCTGGGCTTCCAAGCGTTCCTTATCATGGTGGTAACGGGCATCTACGCCGTCCTGATACAGAATATCGCCCTTGACGGGGACGTTTCCGGGGCGATATGGGGGTGTATGGGCTATACGGTGCTGTTGTGCTTCTGCCTGTTCAAGACCGGGAGCATCGCCAAGGCCGTGTTTGCCGCCCACTGATGGAGGGAGGACAAGCTATCAAAAAATACAGCATTATCTACGCTGACCCGCCCTGGCGGTACGAGTGCAAGAACATTCAGGGAGCGGCGGAAAATCACTATCCCACCATGAGTATTGACGAGCTGTGCGCCCTGCCTGTGGAAGAACTGGCGGCAAAGGATAGTCTGCTGTTCCTGTGGACGACGTTTCCCCAACTCCCGGAAGCCCTGCGGCTTATCAAGGCGTGGGGCTTTGCTTATAAGACCGTGGCCTTTGTCTGGCTGAAACAGAACCGAAAAAGTCCGACTTGGTTCTACGGCTTGGGCTACTGGACACGGGGAAACGCGGAAATCTGCCTGCTTGCCAAACGGGGCAAGCCCAAAAGATACTCCAACGCTGTCCACCAATTTATCATCAGCCCCATAGAGCGGCACAGCAAAAAGCCGGATGTAGCCCGTGACAAGATTGTGGAATTGGCGGGCGACCTGCCCCGGATAGAGCTGTTTGCCAGACAGTCGCCCCCAGGCTGGGACGTGTGGGGCAACGAAGTGGACAGCGACATCACACTATGAGGCGGAAAGGAGGCTTTTCGTTATTCCGCAGTACACATTAGCGTCACTTTTCGACGGCATAGGGGGCTTTCCCTACGCCGCTTCTTTTTACAATATCACATCCCTGTGGGCAAGCGAGATCGTCCCGGCCTGCGTGTCGGTGACGAAGCGGCATTTCCCGGATATGGCCCACGCCGGGGACGTGACCCAGCTCCACGGCGGAAAACTCCCGCCTGTGGACATCGTGACATTCGGCAGCCCGTGTCAGGGGCTTTCGATGGCGGGCCAGCGCCGGGGGCTGGCGGACGAACGGAGCGGCCTTTTCATGGAGGCCATACGGATAATTGATGAAATGAGGGAGGCGACACATGGTAGATACCCAAGGTTCGCGCTGTTCGAGAACGTCCCCGGCGCTCTGTCGTCCGCAGGAGGACGTGACTTTGCGGCTGTGCTGCAATCGTTCACAAAGGCCAAAATTCCAATGCCTTATTCTGGACGGTGGGCAAACGCCGGGATGGTACGAGGGGTCGGAGTTGATCTCGCTTGGTGCATGTACGACGCCCAATATTTCGGCACAGCACAGCGGCGCAGGCGCCTGTTTCTTGTCTGCGATTTTGCAGGAAAATGTGCCGGAGAAATACTCTTTGTCCCCAAAAGCCTGCGCGGGTATTTTGAGGCGGGCGGAACGCCGCGGCAAGGACTTGCCGCCTTTGCTGAAAGCCGCCCTGATACAGCAGGCGGGGAAATCGTTGTTTTGAACGATCAAGGCGGGGCGTCGCTGACAGTGGAGCGTTCCGGCATCTCCCCCACCCTCCGCAGCCAGACCCACGGCAATCTGCCAGTGGTGGCCGCTGGCTTTGACTTACAGCAGATCACCAGCAAGACCAACCGCTCCACCCTGCGGCCCGTCCAGCCTACCCTATGCGAAACGGGACAGCCCCATGTGCTGACGATGGCAACGGGGCAGGCCAACGCGGAAGTGCTGGCGGACATCGCCCCCACCCTCAACTGCAACCACGAACAGCCCCTTTTGGTGCATCCGCAGATCGCCGGGACGCTGTGCGCCTCCGGCGCTGGCCTCTCCCGGCCCGCTGGCATGGGGAGCGAAACCGACTTCTGCATCACCAGCGCGGGCTTCCGCTACAAGGCCGGGAGCGCGACGGGGAGCCTGGGCTATCAGGAGGAAACCGCCCCGACCCTGCTTGCCGGACAGCAAAGCGGCGTACTGCATCATCATTACGCCGACCTGATCGTGCGCCGCCTGACGCCCCTGAAATGTGAGCGTTTGCAGGGCTTCCCGGACTTCTGGACGGAGCAGGGCGGCGGGCGGAGTATCAGCGACACCAGCCGCTATCAAATGCTGGGAAATGCTATCGCCGTCCCCTGCGTGGCCTACATCATGCAGGGCATCTATCACGCTCTGGAAAGGAGGAATTGACCCTATGGCCTATGTGTCCGTCCCCAAGGACTTGACCCATGTAAAAAGCAAAATGCTGTTCGGCCTGACGAAACGGCAGATCGTATGCTTCGGCGCGGCGCTCCTGATGGGCTTGCCGCTCTTTTTTGTTCTCCGGGGCAGCGTCCCCACCAGCGCCGCCGCCCTGGTGATGATCTTCGTCATGCTCCCCGGCCTGCTGTTCGGGCTGTACGAGAAGCACGGCCAGCCGTTGGAGGTGGTGATCGGGCAGATCGTCCGCAACCGCTTCACCATGCCCAAGGCGCGGCCCTATCAGACCAATAATCTTTACGCCGTGTTGGAGCGGCAGCGTCAAATGGAAACGGAGGTGAAAGCGGTTGTCCAGAAAGCAAAACGGCGGCAGGCCGGTAAAGCTGTCCCGCGCCGAAAAGCGGGAGATACAAGCCATCATCCGCAGGTATAAGGGCGACGGCAAGCCCCATACCGCCCAAGAGAGCATCCCCTATGAGGTCATGTATCAGGACGGCGTTTGCAGGCTGAACCAGCGTTCGTTCTCCAAGTGCATCGAGTTCTCCGATACCAATTACCAGCTTGCCCAGCCGGACGACCGCACGGCCACCTTTGAATACCTGTGTGATCTTTATAACTATGTGGACGCCTCTATCCACGTCCAATTCTCCTTTGTCAACCGCAGGGCAGACCCGGCGCAGTACGCCCGCAGTTTCGAGATCGCCCCGCAGGGGGACGACTTCGACGACATCCGGGCCGAGTACACCGGCATCTTACAGCGGCAGTTGACGAGGGGCAACAACGGCATCGTCAAGACCAAGTACCTGACGTTCACCGTTGAGGCGGACAACCTGAAAGCGGCGCGGGCGAGGCTGGAACGCATTGAAACCGACCTGCTGGGCTACTTCAAGATGATGGGAGCCGCCGCCCGTGTGCTGGACGGGGCCGAACGGCTGGAAGTGCTGCACGGCGTTTTCCACCCGGACGGCGAATTGTTCCGCTTCGACTGGAAATGGCTTCCCACGGCGGGGCTGTCCACCAAGGACTTCATCGCCCCGTCCTCTCTCCGCTTCGGGAACAGCCGGGTATTCGGCATCAGCGGCAAGTACGGGGCGGTGAGCTTCCTGCAAATCCTGGCCCCGGAGCTGTCCGATGAAATGCTGGCGGATTTCCTCAACACGGAAAACGGCATCGTCGTCAACCTCCATGTGCAGGCCATTGAGCAGACCGAGGCCATCAAGCGGGTAAAGCGGAAAATCACCGACCTGGACGCCATGAAGATACAGGAGCAGAAAAAAGCGGTGCGCTCCGGCTACGACATGTTGCGCCCAGATAGGGTGAAATAAGGAGTTGACTAAGGCACAACCCCGTAAGATAACGCGGGAAACGGCCTGCC
>CAJUCA010000111.1 GCA_910585265.1 uncultured Oscillospiraceae bacterium
GCAAGCAGGTGTTGTATCTCATGGTAGAGTGCCCGAGCGACTGCTCCGTCAAAACCCTGGGACTGAATATAGCGGTGGCCATCGACAAGGCCATTGGAAGCAGCTATGCCAGACAGCTCACCTCCCTGCGTTCGGCAGCGGCCAGCGCCATTGCCACCCAGGTCAAAATTCTCTGCCTTACCCACCATGTCGGGTTGATTCTAATTGATGAAATCCAGAACGCCGTTACTACCGCCCAGAAAAACAAGCAAATCAAACCCCTTATCAAGTTTCTGGTGGAGCTCACTAACGACACCTGCACCGCCGCATTCTTCGTGGGCACCCCAATTGCAGAGGAGTTGTTTACATCTCTTGACAAGGGCATACAGCCCATAGTCAAGTGCGATGGATCGTTGAAAGTCAGATTTTCCACTCAATAGCGACACATTCACCTGTGGCGCGGATTTGAGAGATAAGGCCGTCAGCCACCTGCCGCCTATCGTCAAAGTCAATCTCTTCCCAGCGGTTCAGGTACACCGACAACCGCTCAATCTGTTCCGGCGACATACTCTCCGCAGACAGGGCCGCGATTTCCTTTGCCAGTGTTTGCCGCTGTGCGTCCAATTCCTCAATCTTGGTGTTGGCGTAGGAGATCAAAACCGCGCTGGCCCCGGTCAGGGTATTCAGCAGCTTTTCAATTTCATCCTCCACACGGGCCAGCTCCACATTTAAGGCGGTGAGCTTGGGATTGACCTTTTCCCGCTTGCCCGTCAGGGTTTGGAATTGCGCCAGCTTCTTCACCATTTCGCCGTAGATAAACCGCTCAAATTCCCTCGTGCGGAGCGTCCCACAGCCCGGACAGCTCTTGTTGTCCGCCCGCTTGGAGCACCGCAGGTATTGAACGCCTGACGGGTTCCCCACGCTCATTAAGGCGTACCCACAGCGGCCACACTTCACTTTCCCGGCCAGCCAAGTATTTTTCGCCTTGCGCCCGTTCTGGAATGTAGTGTTCGCCATCAGCTTTTTCCGACAGCGGAGCCACACATCCGCCGATACCAGCCCCTCGCTGGGGGCCACCACAAGGATCTGATCTTTCAGGTGCTTGTTTTTTCGTTCCTGCACGTCCCGGCCCTGATATAGATAACAGCCGTTTGTCCCCGCGAAGTCCGCCGCCTCGTTGATTACCACCGTCCCCTGGCTTTTGAAAAACTCGTACAGTTCCAGGTCGGCCTGGGCGTAAATGGGGTTGCGGAGCATTTGGGAGATAAAGCCACGGGTCAGCTCCTTGTCGTAAATCAGGATGCCCTCGTCCGCGAAGTGCCGGGCGATGTCCGCCGTTTCCGGGTCAGGCTTCATCATTTTCGTGCGGATGCCCTGAATGGTGGTGGGTTCAAGCTGAAAGCCGAACGGGGCCGCGCCGCTCATGTGAAAACCGCGCTGGCACCGGGAATAGTAAGCGTCCGTCACCCGCTTCTGAATGGTTTCCCGTTCCAGCTGGGCGAACACGATGCAGATGTTCAGCATGGCCCGGCCCATTGGCGTGGAGGTATCAAACTTTTCCGTGGAGGAAACAAACTCCACGTTGTATGCCTGAAAGGTTTCCATCATGGTGGCGAAGTCCAGAATGGAGCGGCTGATCCTGTCCAGCTTGTAGACCACCACCCGCTTAATCAGGCCCCGCTTGATATCGGCCATCAGCTCCTGGAATTTGGGGCGGTCGGTGTTCTTGCCGGAATAGCCCTTGTCGGTGTACTGGCGGAAGTTACCCCCTCTCAGCTCGTACTTGCAAAACTCGATTTGACTTTCAATGCTGATACTGTCCTTGCGGTCTACCGATTGCCGTCCGTAAATTGCATCTTCCCGAATGTTCATTTGGTACTCCTTTCCGTTTCAGGAGCTACGGTGCCGCCTGATGTACCGCAGGTGCCGCTGGCCCCATACCCCTACCGGCGTTTCTTCAGCCGGTAGAGCAAGGCAGGGGAGCCGGTAATCGCCCTCCATTTCGTATGTACCGCCCATTCGCTCAAAAAGAGACTTTTCCATCATAATACTCCCATCATCGTATTTTTTCAATCTTTGCATTGACGGTCTTTACCAACAATTCATCCGCGCAGTCGGTATAGCGGCCCTGGACGATCAGCTTGTTGCGGAACTCGTTCAGATAGAACACCAGCCGACGCCACTCCGCTTCATCAAGATACAAGTAACGCTTTTTCATTGTCCGCCCCTTTCTTGCGAGAGGGATGTTTCAGCACTCTTGCCCTGAAACACCGCTCCCCTATGTCCATCTTCCGGGACGTGATAAACGAGTGGTATGTGGCCGACACCAGCCGCAAAATCAAGAGCGTTTTCAAGTCCAGAATGGAAAAGGGCCTGCGCTGTTCGGGGGCCGTCCCCTATGGCTATCTTGCCTCAAAAGAGGAAAAAGGCGAGTGGGTGATTGACGAGGAAGCCGCCGCCGTTGTGCGCCGCATCTTCCAGATGGTCATGGATGGTCAGAGCATCAACAGCATCGCCCGGACGCTGAGGGCCGAGCAAATCCCTATTCCTTCCGAACACTGGAAGCGCATCGGCTGTCCTGTCCGCGCCAGCAGCTACCGCGACCCCTACGCATGGTCTGCCACTACCCTCAACTACATTCTCAAGAGGCCGGAATACCTGGGGCGGAAAGTGTTAGGCAAAACCGTCTGTGAGAACTACAAGACCAAAAGCACCCGTAGGACTGCGCCAGAGGAACAATTTGTGTTCGAGGGAGCCATCCCCGCCATCATTGACGAGGAAACGTGGCACAATGTCCAAAGACTGCGGGGAACGGTACGCCGGACGCCCAAGCGAAGCAGCGTACCCAATCGCCTGACTGGATTGCTCTACTGCGCCGACTGCGGCGCAAAGTTGACCCACCACAACAGTCTTGTCCAAGGCAAGTACATTGACGATGCCTTCACCTGTTCCAGATACCGGGGAATTGTTCAGGAATGTACCATTCACTATATCGCCACGCAAAAGCTGGAAGCGGCGATCCTCTCCGCCATCCAGCGGATAAGCTGGTATGTCCGCAACAACGAGCAGGAGTTTGTTCAGCGGGTTCGGGAAGCATCCAGTCTGCGCCAGGAGAAAGCGGTCAAGGATTGCCGAAAACAGATTGCCCAGGCGAAGAAACGCCACGCCGAACTGGACGGACTGGTGAAGAAGCTGTACGAGGCAAACGCAATGGGCAAGCTGCCGGACAAGCATTTCAGCCGTCTCCTTGCCGAGTATGACGAGGAACAGGCTGCGCTGGAAGCCTCCATGACGGAGTGGCAGGGCTTGCTGGACAACTGGAACGCCGACCGGGTGAGAATGGTGGAATTTATCGACCTTGCCAAACGGTACACCGATTTTTCAGAATTGACTACGCCCATGCTCAATGAGTTTATCGAGAAAATCATTGTCCATGAGGGAAGCGGGCGGGGAAAGCAGCGCCGCCAGCGGTTGGATTTTTACTTCAATTTCATTGGCGCATTTGAGGTTCCCGCCGACATTGTGACCCCGATGGAGCAGGAAGCGGAACGCCGCCAGCGGGAGGAACAGGCCGAGAAAGAGGAACGCTCCCAGGCGCTTGCCCAAGCCCGGTACGAGAAGTACAAGCAGGAGCGCCGGGAGTTTACCGCAAAGAAGCGGGCGGGCCTGCTGACCCCGGAGGAACAGGCGGAGGAAGAACGGCGGTTAGAGCGCAATCGGGCCTATCAGAAGAAACAGCGCGACAAGAAAAAGGCCAGTCAGCCGGAGAAGCCCCGCAAGCGTTCGTTGGAGGAACTTGCCAAGCTGGACAAGGCTGGGGCCGACCTCACTCCGGAGGAAGCGGAGCGGCTTGCGGCGCACCGCCGAAAGAAAGCTGAGCAGCACAAAGCATGGCGCGACAGGCAGAAAGCCGCGCAGCCCCCGAAGCCGAAGCAGCGGACGCTGAAAGAACTTGCGGAATGTTCCGAAGCGGGCTTGCCCCTCACCCCGGAAGAAGCGGAGCGGCTGGAAGCCCACCGCAATCGGAAAAAGGCGGCCTTGCAGGATTTGAAAGCCCGCGCCGAAGCAGACCCGGAAGCGGCGGCGGAGTTGGCGAAACAGAGAGCGCACCAGTCGGAGGCCGTAAAGAAATCTCGCTTGAAGATGTACGAAGACGCTGCTGCTGGAGATCCCGAAGCCCAGGCCCGGTATGAACGCTTCCTTGCCACAAGGCGGGAGAACTACCACAGGAAGAAACAAGCAGAGGCCGAAGCCGCCCAAGCCAGCTAACACAGATACAGAAAACGCCAGGGACAACGATAGTCCGTGGCGTTTTCGCTATTACTGCCGTTCCAGCAAATCCATATACTTTTGCCGTTCGTTCTCCGGGACTTTCAGCGCCGCCATAGCCTGCTCAATGGTCAGGCCCAGTGTTTCCATAAGGTTGCGGAGATCGGACAACGCCCTCTCTGCGTGACCTTCTGCGCGCCCCATTTCCCTAACACCCTTGCTTAGATTGCACATGACTGACACCTCCCTTTCCATTGTCTGCGTCATTTGAATGTCGTAATCGTCCTGCAAGATTTTCCGCTTCTCCGCCTCACTGGTTTCGTTGGAGAGAAGCACATCCAGCATCCGCAGTACGCCGTCATAGTTTGCCCCATCCGGCCCGCCAAGGCACAGCATGACGATAGACAGCAAATCATAATTCCTGACAGGTTCTTTGCCCTCGCCTACCAGGTGTTCCTCCACCAGCCGATACCGGGTAATGGTGTTCTCCCGATACTGTGGTGGTTTCATGCAAATCCAGATGGAGTAAACCTTCTTGATTTTCTCATAATGGGGGCCGGTGAACTCCCTGCCATACTGGGAAGAAATCATTCGGCTGCAATAGTATATGCCCCGCTTTATCAGCGGATAGCCTGGGTAAAAATCGTTTTGTGCTTCAACATTGACGATAAGGCCGATTTGCTCACCAGAGCCGGGAACAATGGCGCGGAAGCGAATGTCATAGGTGACTGTCCCCTCATGTACTGATTTGTCCTCGGTGTCCATGCCGCTGATAACTGTGCCGCCCTCGTCCGGCAGCACCGGGACGGCGGACACCTGGGGTTGGCCCTCTATGTACTTCTCGGCAATGTCGCCCATATCGCAATCCTTGTATTCTTCCAGGCAGGACTTCATAATCCGCGCCAAGATTGCCTTTTCAGACAGAACACGCTTGCAGGCCGCATCATAGCCCGCATTGTCATCCGTAGCGTGTAGCCCCTGGGCGATTGTCGTTTCCCCGTCCACCATCCTCACCTACTTTCACTTCATTTTACCACAGCTTCAACGAAACGTCCACCCCATTTTTAGGAGATAAACTGTTTTCAAGAATTGGGAGAGGTATTAAGAAGCTGTATTCACAAGAGGATAAGTCCGTGGTAGAATAGGAGACATGGAAG
>CAJUCA010000112.1 GCA_910585265.1 uncultured Oscillospiraceae bacterium
ACATCGCGCCTGTCCGCACTGCGGGCAGATGTGGGTCCAGTTTATCCCGCTTTTGTCCTTCGCCCTTAAATCTGACCTCTGGACTGCCCTTTGCCTTGGGCGTTTTGCCAAACACAACCGCCTCAGAAAATCCGCTGAACAGAGGGCAAAAGCACCGTGTGGAGGCCGGGTGAACCGTCCCAGCCTCCCCGCGTCCATGTCTGCTCTGCCACCTCAGATTTCTGGATGAAAGCCGCTCCACCGTACAAACGCGCACAAAGGCCCCAACACCGCGTTTCACTCCCTGGGAGGTATACAGAATGCCACCCGACTTGTAGGCGGGGCACACAAGCCCTCGCAGGGGCCAGCACAGGGCTTCGCGGTTTGGAGGTTTCGCCTCCACCTCAGATAAGCAGACATTGGCAGAGGGGAATCCGCCAGAAAATCTGTTGCCGAATTTCCGGATTTCCTGAAGTTTTTGTGATCCTTCGATTTGGCTGCAAAAGGTTCTCTATGATTACGGCGTAGTAAATCTTTCCCATTTCGCCTCCCAACGAAATGCCTTCTATTTGTTGCTATGCGTGTTGTTGATTCATTTCCTCCCCAAATTCTGGGGAACCCCCTCTCCATCAAGTGAGGCATAGGATTTCTCCATCCTGAGCGTACCTATCGAATCTCCCCGCCAAAACCAGTAGACACCGCCCGCTTCCCTGTGCTAAGATAAAAATCAGCCGAGGTGATGTGTAAATGCAGAAGATCATGATTGTTGAGGACGACCAGGCCATCCGGGAGGAACTGGCCCTGCTGCTGGAAAACGAGGGGTACGCCCCCATCGTTGGGGAGGATTTTTCCACCATCCTGGAGCAGGCCGGCCGGGAGTGCCCCGACCTGGTTCTGCTGGACGTGGGTCTGCCCGGACGGGACGGCTTTTCCCTGTGCGCAAACCTGCGAAAGTCTGTTAAGGCCCCGGTGATCTTCGTCACCAGCCGCAGCTCCAGCCTGGATGAAGTGCGGGCGCTGAGCCTGGGCGGGGACGACTACATCACCAAGCCCTACAGCATCCCCGTCCTGCTGGCCCGGATCAAGGCCGTTTTGCGCCGGAGCGGGGCAACCGACGGGACGGACGTACTGGAGGCAGCGGGCCTTTGCCTGAGCCTTACCAAAGGAACTGTATCGGCCAGTGGTCAGACGGCGGAACTCACCCGGAACGAGCTGCAAATCCTGGCCTGTCTGATGGCCCACGCAGGCCAGATCGTTTCCCGCGCCGATTTGATTGAAACGCTCTGGGACAATCAGATTTATATCGACGACAACACCCTCAGCGTCAACATGACCCGGCTTCGGACAAAACTGGCGGAGATTGGCCTGCCTGACGCCATCAAGACCCGCCGGGGAATGGGGTATCAGCTATGAGGATGTCTGAGTTTCTCGCCGACCATATGGGACAGCTCCTGCTCCGGGCAGTTTTTGCCGGGGCGGCGGTATTGTTCCTGCTGGCCACCGGAACCGCCCCCGGGGTAGCCGTATTATTGCTCATCGTATGGCTGCTGGTGTTCACCACGTCTCAGGTTGTGGACTATCTGCGCCAGCAGGCCCGCCTGCAAGAGCTGGAGGGCATCATGGACAGCCTGGACAAGCAATATCTGTTTGCCGAGCTGGCCCCCAGGAGCCGCACCGTCTATGAACGCAGGCTGCTGGATTTCTGCCGCCGGGCAGGGCGTGCCATGGCCACCCAGGTGTCCGAGGCCCAGGCCGCCCAGCGGGAGTACCGGGAGTATGTGGAGAGCTGGGTCCACGAGGTCAAGACCCCTATCACGGCAGCGGGCCTCATTTGCCGGAACGCCGAGCCGGAGTTCCGGCGCAGATTGGCGCAGGAGCTGGCCCAGATTGAGGCCCATGTAGAGCGGGCCCTGTTTTACGCCCGTGCAGAGAGTCTGGAAAAAGACTTCATCCTCCAAGAGTCCAATCTATCTGATATCGTATCCCAGGCCGTGGGCCAGCACCGGACCCTGCTCATCCAGAGCGGTGTCCGGGTGGAGACGGAGGACTTGGAGCAGACGGTCTTCACCGATGGCAAATGGGCGGCCTTTATCCTGGGCCAACTGCTGCAAAACGCGGCCCGCTACCGGGGAAACCAACCACTGGTCACTCTATCTGGGCGGCAGCTTGGCAGGCAAGTCCAGCTCACCGTCAGCGACAGCGGGATCGGCATCCCCGCCCACGAACTGCCCCGGATCTTTGACCGGGGGTTTACCGGCAGCAACGGGCGGGCCCAGGGCGGCTCCACCGGTATGGGGCTGTACCTGTGCAAAAAACTGGCGGATTGCCTGGACATCGGCCTGCGCGTCGCCTCCGAGGTAAATGAAGGTACCTCTGTCACCCTCACCTTTCCCTCCCGGGAGAACCTTACAAAAGTGTAAGGAAAACCGATACCAATTCGATACAAACGGCCGCGCTTTGGGCGTATCATAGGGCCATCAGCAAAGGAGGCAGCTCTATGCTAAAGGTCAAAAACATCGAAAAATATTACGGCAGCAAAAACAACGTCACCCGCGCCCTGGACCGGGTGAGCTTTGACGTGGACGCCGGAGAATTCATCGCCATCATGGGCGCGTCGGGCAGCGGCAAAACCACCCTGCTCAACTGCATCTCCACCATCGACACGGTGAGCGCCGGGGACATCCTGCTGGACGGGGAGAGCATCGCAGCCCTCAGCGAAGGCGAGCTGGCCCGGTTCCGCCGGGAGCGGCTGGGCTTTGTGTTCCAGGATTTTAACCTGCTGGATACCCTGACCATTGAGGAGAACATCGGGCTTGCCCTGGCCCTGAACCACGCCGACCCCAGCACGGTCCAGCGGCAGGTGGCGGATGTGGCCCAAAAGCTGGGCATCAGCGACATCCTTCCCAAGTTTCCCTATCAGGTGTCCGGGGGGCAGAAGCAGAGGGCGGCCTGCGCCCGGGCCATGGTGGCGGGGCAGTCCCTGCTGTTGTGCGACGAGCCCACCGGGGCCCTGGACTCCAAGGCGTCCAAAAACCTGCTGGAAATCATGACGAAGATGAACCGGGACATGGGGGCCACCATCCTCATGGTCACCCACGACGCCTACAGCGCCAGCTACGCGGGGCGCGTGCTGTTTTTGAAAGACGGGCGCATTTTCAACGAGCTGCTCCGGGGGGAGCGGGACCGCCCGGTGTTCTACCACGAGATTCTGGACGTATTGGCCGCGCTGGGGGGTGACGTCAGTGACGTTATCTAAGCTGTCCCTGCGCAACGCCAAGCGGCAGGCCCAGGATTATCTGGTCTATTTTGCCACCGTGGTCATGGCCGCCGCCCTGCTCTACTCCTTCAACGCCCTGGTGTTTTCCCGGGAGATCAGCACCCTGTCCCAAAGCATGGCTATGCTGCCTATGATGATCGTGCTGGCCAGCATCGTGGTGGTATGCGTATTCGGCTGGCTGGTTGCCTACGCCACCGGCTTCATGCTCCAGCGCCGCAGCCGGGAGCTGGGCACCTATATCCTCATTGGTTTGGAGAATAAACAGGTGGCCCGGCTGTTTTTCCTGGAGAATCTGGCGGTGGGGGGCTGCGCCCTGGCCATTGGCATCCTGCTGGGTGGGCTGCTGTACCAGGCTCTGCGGGCTATCGTACTGGCTCTGTTCGGCACGGTCTATCACTTTTCCTTTGGCTTCTCCCTCCCGGCCCTGGCTCTGACGGTTGTTTATTTTGACCTCATCTACCTCCGGGCCCTGCGCAAAAGCCGGAAGCGCATCCGCAACATGAAAATCTATGACCTTATCTATTTTGACCGCCGGAACGAGGGCGCGGTGGTCAAGACCGGCAGGGGACGGCGGGTGGCATTCGTCCTGTCCATCGTCCTGGGCGTGGTGGGCACGGCGCTGCTCATGATACCTAACCTGGCCCTGGCCGTTGCCGGGGCGGGGTGCGTCATCGTTTCCCTGTTCGGATTCTTCCTCAGCTTTGCCTCCGGGGTGCCCGCCTTCTTCGACAAACGGCCCGCCCGGAAGTTCAAGGGGCAGAATCTGCTGGTGTTCCGCACCCTGACGGCCAAATTGGGTGCCATGGGGGTGCTGATGGCCACCATCTCTCTGATTTTCACCGCCACCCTGATCTCCGAGGGCACGGGGCTGGTGTTCCGGGGACTGTTCGAAGGACGAGCGGCGGAGGATGCCTGCTTTGACCTATATCTCGCCCTCGATGAGGAGCAGATGAGTTCCGACGCCCCTCTGGACTATGTCCGGGAGCACATCCCGGTAGAGGATTCTCTGCTGTACAACGTCTATCGGAGCGAGGGCGCCCAGCTTCTGGAGTATCTGGAACTGACAGAGGATGCCTTTCACTATGACTATACCCAGGATCCAGTGCTGCGCTACAGCGACTATGCCGCCCTGCGCTCCATTGCGGGCTATCCGCCGGTGGAACTGGGCCAGGGGCAGTACCTCATCCACGCCCAGGCGCATCTGGAAGGGGCGCTGGGGGCCTACGGCGGGACGCTTACCTTGGGAGGCCGCACGCTCGCCCCAGGCGGTGTCTGCACGGAGCATTTGATGCAGGGTTTTGGTGTGTCCAACGGGACCTGGTACATCCTGGTGGTGCCGGACGAGGCGGCGGAGGGGCTGGCCGTCTACCATTGGGCCTATGCCGCCCAAACGGCCCAGCCCGTGCCCTATGAGGACTTTTACAATCTGACGGATCTGGCGGACAAGGCTGCCCTGGAGTGGCAGGTGGCCACCCGGGCCCAGGCGGAGGCGGAAGCAGCCGCCCAGACCGCTCTAATCGTGTTCCCCCTGTACTACTTGGCCCTGGCGCTGACCATGACCGCCGCCACCATCCTTACCATCCAACAACTCAGTGAGGCAGATCGTTACAAGCGGCAGTTCCAGTTGCTCCAAAAGCTGGGCATGGATCGACGGGGGATGGCAAAGGCCCTGCGGACGCAGTTTGCCATCTACTACGCCCTGCCCGCCGTGCCGCCGGTGCTGATTGGCGTGCCGTTCATCGTACATCTGGCCCGCGCCCCGGAGCCGGGGGTCATGGTGGGGGCCAGCAGTCCCGCCGCCATTGTGGGCATCGCGCTGGCGCTGTTCTTCCTCATTTACGGGGTCTATATTCTGCTGGCCTATACCAGTCTGAAACGGAATGTGCTGCCGGAGTAGGAGAGCTGACCCAGATTCAGACCCAGAATGAGAAAATAGCAAGTGGAACCAATGGAGGGGGCAGTGCTGGAAAGCAGCCTTTTCTGGAGCGAATATGCCCCGAAAGCGCAAAAAAACCGCCGCCAGCACTGCCATCCGCAGCTCATAACCCGAAGGTCGTCGGTTCAAATCCGGCCCCCGCAACCAAAGA
>CAJUCA010000113.1 GCA_910585265.1 uncultured Oscillospiraceae bacterium
AGCCGGTGATGCCGGTGGTCATATAGGAGCCGTCGATCTGCTCAAAGCGGAACACAGCGCCCTGCAAGCTGCCCTTGTTCTGTGCGTCCACTTTTTTAATCGTGAAGCCCTTTTCGGTTTCGTCCGTCACGGTCAGATAGGATGTGCGGCCAGGGGTCAGGGTGACGTTCATGGGGGCGATGACCTGATAGCCCTCCGGGGCGGCGGTTTCCGCCAGCGTGAACTTCTCATCGGCTGGGAGGTCTGTCCAGATGATCTGTCCGTTGCGGTCAGTGGTGCCGGTGACGGTGGTGCCCTTATCGCCGGTCAGGGTGAACTCGGCCCCCTCCAGCGGAGCGCCACCTGCACCTGCCTTAACAACTTGGAGGCTGGCGGTTTCCTCTAATTCCTCGGTGCTTTTCCACTTAAACGTGGCCTGTGCGTCACAGGTGGTATAGCCGGGGTCGGAAATGATATAGGACTGCTCCGAGGCGGCGGGGTTGTAGGCCAGATAGAGGTTGAATTGGGCGACGCCGCCGGTGGCTTTAATCGTAAAAGAGCCCTCGTCCATCACATTGTCCACAGGGATGCAGACTTTGAACGCGCCGTAATACTCGCTGCCGTTGGCATTGAGGTTTGTACTGCGCTGTGTGCTGGTGTCCACCTTGTAACAGGTGGCCCCGTTCTCCTGCACCGTCTCCAGCGGGGAATTGTTCTCCGCAACAAAGATTGTACCGACGGGGGCGTCGGTGGAGTACACCTTGGTCTTGTGGTCGTCGATCCATGTGGAGGTAGCAGAGGCAACGTACATCACACGGGTATAATACTCTTTCCCGTTGATTGTCTCCTTTTTGATGCCCTCGCGGTTGGCCTGTGCCGCTCCCTCCAGACCGCGCTCATGCACAACCTCCACGCCGCGCACATCGCGGTTTTCCTCGGCCCGGAGATACATCCCGGTATAGATGTGCTTCGTCCAGCCGTTGGCAAGGGTTAGGATGGCCTTTACGCTGTCAAAAATGCGGATTTTCTGTGCGTCCGAGGTGGGTTCTATGAGCTTCTCGCGGCCCGCCGTAAAGGACGTACCGGGGACAGCTAACTGCCCGCAGGTGGCCCAAACCGCCACCTGCGTGGCGTATTTGTACTCGTCCTCGGTTAGCCCGCTGATGCCTCGCACGTCGTCGCTGTGCAACTCCTTGAACTGCTCCAACGTGCGGTTGGGGTAGCCGTTGGCAAAAGCCCCCATCGTCTTGGGTTCCCGGTTGTACTCCTGCACCGTCAGGGACTTGGAGGGGGATACCCCTTTTAGCCCGTGGTTGACGCAGTAGGCGGTGCCGGTGGCGCCGTTGTTGCTGGTGTACTTCCAGTAGCCGCCGCCAACGGTGCCGCCGGTGCTTATGCTCAGGTAGTTGCCGTACCCGGCCTGCTGGATGGTAACGCTGCCGCTGTCTTTCAGCGAGGCGGCGCTGGCGGGAACGGCGAGGATGCCGAACAGCGTAGCCACGGCCAACAGCATAGACAGCAGCCGGTTGATATGCTTTTTGTTCATAAAAACTCCTTTCACAGTGCTTTTATTTTGGATGCAAAAATGCGTCTCACGGTGAGACGCATTTCCGGGGCATAGGGACAGGGCGGTATGTTCCATGAACACACCGCCCTGTCGGATAGGTCTATCAGGTTATGGGAAATGCGCGTTACTTGGTGGAGCCGGGGACAAGCAGCTCTTTCAAAAATGCCGTAGCCGCTGGCGCTGTGTCGGCGCGGTTCTGTACTGTGCTGGTGAGCAGGATGTAGTCCTGCCGGTACAGATCATTTGCGGAAACGTCAACATGGAGCCACTGTCCGTCTGCATAGACGAGGTTCCACGAATGGTTGGCGGTGCTGATGGTGAAGCAGGGAATACCCGCCGCCCCGCACAGGAATTTGAAGTTGTGGGCATAGGAGCCGCAAGCGCCCGCGATCTCTCCGCTGTGCTGGGTAAAGACTTGGCTGATTCCGGCGGTGGCCTTTTTGTCATAGGACATTAAGCCGCACAGATAATCGTTGAGGTATTTTACCTTTTCCCGGTCTGATGCCATCCCGTTTACCTGCTCAATAGCGGGTCGGATGAAGTTGAGCGCGGGCTGGTAGTCCCCGGATATTTCCGCAGACACCGCAAAATAGTCCAGGTACTCATAATAATTCGTGAGGTTCTGCGGTACATAGTGATCGTACCAAAAGTACCCGTCCATGCGGCCCAGCAGCTCTTTTACCGTTCCATAGTTTTCCTTGGACACCATCGTGTAGGCGCACTGGCTTCCCGCGCTGTTCCCTGTCCCCTCGTCCACCAGCGTCTGCCGGATGGTGTTATAGAGCGCCCGGTCATAGATGCCGGTGAATACGGAGGGGTTAGCCTGCTGGGAGAAGTTCTCCCGACTCCAGTGATCCGTGCTGATGGTATAGCCGGACATATCCGGGGCCGGTGTCGTGGGGGCCGTAGCTGTTGGAGGTGTGTCCTCGCTGTACGGTTCGTCTGTGGCGATCTGGACGCTGTTGGTGGCGGCATCATAGGTCACGTTGAAGTTTACCGCCTGTCCCACGTCCCGGAGTTTCACATAGTTGTTGCCGCCGATGGCGTAGGCTTGCAGATAAACCCGCTGGCCATCCACATAAAAGGTCTGGCTGGATGCTTCGGCCATAAGGCCCGCCGCATACGCTGTGCCGCCTCCAAACAATGCCATACCGACAAGCAAACCTGTTGTAAAATAAAGCCCCCGTTTCATGTCAAGTCCTCCTTAAAATGTTATAATATTTTGGATTTCTCCACCATTATTATAACATAATCAGAGGAATTTGTCTAAAAATGTCGTGTCAAGCCTCGACAGCCCGGACGCACCAGCGATAGCTGGGCTGGTTCTGAACACAGGTAAAAAGGGTGATACAGTTATCGCTGGTAGCCGCCAGCATGGTGTTGTCCATCACGTCAACTTTTGTTACGCTGGTAACGGTATAGGTACGGGTGCCCAGGGCGGTGGTGAGGGTGATGGTGTTGCCCGTGTCAAGTGTGTGGATTTTGCCAAAGTGATTGTTTACCCCTCTGTTGTGCCCAGCCAGTGCCACGTTGCCGTCCCAAATGCTGGTATCGGTGAAATGGCCCGCGCCCTTGGCCAGCGCCGCGCTGTCCGTCCCCTGGACGATTTTCACTGTCAAGCCGATAGAGGGGATTTCCAGCGTTCCCAAACTGCCGTTGCTGTAAAAGAGATCGGCTGTCACATCGGTAAAGGCGGTGACAGGGCCGCTGGCGGTGGGGTAGCTGGTTGTGGGATAGGTGGGTGCGGATGCGTCAACCGCGCCGGGGAGCGTTGCCGTCCCGCCCCCGGTGATGGTGCCTGTCAAGCTGGGGTTGTTCAGCGGGCCTCCCGCCGCCAGATTGGGCGTCAAATACACGCCGGAGTTGGGCAGGTAGCTGGTAGGCGTCCCAAAACCGGGCGGGATCAGGGCGCTGCTCTTGCTCCTGTCCACATTGGGATCATCCCACTCATAGATGGTTTCGTCGCTGGTGGACGTACCAAAATCGCCAGTGGATGGGCTGTCAAAAGTGTACTCCAGCGCCGAGGCGGGCATGGAAAGCGCCGTCAGCATGAGGCAGACGACGAGCAGGGTGGAAAGATACTTTTTCATTTAGACATACCCCCGTTTCTTATCACGAATGTATTTGTAGCCCCGCCAGCCGCCGTAGCCGACAAGGGCAAGGGCCGCGATCCCGGCGAGGGCCGTGACCACGATTTTCCCCGCGATGCTCCCGCCGCTGTCCGGGGCCGGTTCCTTGTCCGGCTCCTTGGTCTGCTCCGGCTGGGAGTCCCCGCCCTCCGGGGTGGGGGTGGCCTCCGGCTCTAAATGCGTCTCACCGTGAGACGTATTTTCTGCGGAGAAAACAGCGGTGTAAATAATGGTATCGCGGCTTGTCTTGGTAACTTCGCCGCTGTATTCCACAGTGACGGTGTACCCGGTGACGTTGCGGCCAGAGGCGGTGCCGGTGTAGCTGGCGGTGGCGTTGTAAAACTCCCCGGCCTCCTGCCAGTTCACATTGGCCAGCGTCAGCGTCCGTCCGCTGTCTGTAATGGTCTTGGGGATCAGGGAGGCATCGGCATCGGACAGGTTGGGGTAGGTGCGGGTCGCTGATACCGTCCAACTGCTGGTTTTGTAGCCAGCCGCCTCCACGGTGATCTTGGTGTAGTCGGGCTTCAAAATGCCGGTGTAGCCGTCCTCCGTGGTGATTTCACGCTCCGGCTCCAGTGTCTTGATGATCTCGCCCATATCCTTGGTACTGCTGTCCAGCGTGATGACCTCGATATAGTCTTTGGCATCCGTCTCGCTCAGGTCGTTCTTCAGAACGTCCAGCAGCGTATAGTGACGGCCCTCCCGGTCAAAGTCCCCGGTTGGGATGGCGGCGGGGTCGTCGCGGGTGGACAGGTAGTAAACCTTTTCCAGCCGGATCATGCCGTTTTCCTCGCTCGTCCGCACCTCTGCGGGATAGAGGACGGCGGGGGGCTGCGTACCCTGCGCCGGTTCCGTACTCTCCGCCGCCAGCGCCGTACTGGGGAGGGCGGCGAGGGCCAGCAGGAGCGCGGAGGCAAGAGTCAATAGCCTGTGGTGTTTCTTCATGCAAAAACCTCCGAATATTAAAGTGGGTGTTCGCGTACATGGGCGGCAAACCGTTTTTCCTGCGCTGCAAAATAGTCGCCGTCGATCTCATAGCCGGTAAAATCCAGCCCTGCGTCATAGGCGGCGATCCGGCTGCTGCCGCTGCCTAAATGGGTGTCCAAAATCCTGTCGCCCGGTTTTGCAAAATGCTCATATATCCAGGCATAGAGGGCGACGGGCTTCTGTGTGGGGTGGATGCGGCCCGGTTGAAACGAGGACAGCGAGATTCGCTTGCAGGTCAGGTCAAAGTTTGTCCAGGCCAACTCAAAGGACGCGAAAGAGAGTTCCGGGGAATACTTCTTGTCCCAGCACAGCCAGCAGTGGCTGTCTGCGGCTGGGAGCATACTGATAAAATGGTTGGCCCCCCATATGATCTGATGCCTGGACACGCGCCGCAGCTCCCGGAAATACTCCGGGGGAGGCGGCTTCGCGTCCCAAAATACCTGCTTGTATTTGCGGGGCCTGCCCTTGCGCCGCCCCATGTCGCCCCGGATGCCGAGGCCGTATGGGGGATCGACCACAGCGAGGTCGAACGTGTTTTCCGGCAGTTCCCACAGCACATCCATGCAGTCCATGTGATAGGCAATATTGATGCTGCTGATGCCTCCTTTCTCATTGGAATAAATGCGTCTCACCGTGAAACGCATTTTTGGCGGTGCCTGGGCGCACACGCGCCCGCC
>CAJUCA010000114.1 GCA_910585265.1 uncultured Oscillospiraceae bacterium
GTATGGCGGAAAAAGACCCGCCCACACGGCGTTTGAGGTTGTGAATACAGGTTCTGAAACAGCCTCCGCCCGTTCCCGGGGAGGCCAGCCGAGGAGGAAAGCCATGGAACAGCAATGCAAGCAGCTGGCGGACGGCGTGGAGCTGCTGGTGAACCGGACGGACAAATTCAAGACCGGCCTGCTCAGCGCGACCCTCACCGTCCCCCTGCGCCGGGAGGACGCCACCGCCGGGGCCTTGATCCCCGAGGTACTCTACCGGGGCAGCCGGAGCTGCCCGGACATGGAGCGGCTGTCCGCCGCCACCGACGCCCTGTACGGCGCGTCCCTGGGCACCGGGGTGCGCCAGCGGGGGGAGAGCCAGTGCATCAGCTTTTTGTGCAGCGTCATTGACGACCGCTACGCCCTGGACGGCTCGGCGGTGCTGGAGCCCGCCGCCGGCCTCATGGGGGAGGTGCTGCTGGACCCGGCGGCGGAAAACGGCGTGTTCCGCCGGGACTACGTGAAGGGCGAGGGGGCCAACCTGGCCGACCGCATCCGCGCCCGGGTGAACGACAAGCGCAGCTGGTCCATCTTCCGGCTGGTGCAGGAGATGTGCGCTGGGGAGGCCTACGCCGTGGACAAGCTGGGGGACGCGGAGGAGGCCCTGTCCGTCTCCCCGGAGGGGCTGTGGGCGGACTACCAGGCCCTGCTGGGCCGGGCCAAGGTCACCTTCTACTACGGCGGCTCCGCCCAGCCGGAGCGGGTGGAGGAGACGGTGCGGCGGGCCTTCGCCCCCCTGATCCGCGGGCGGAACGCCCCGGTGGCGTGCGCCGTGCCCCGGGAGCCTTCCGGCCCGGTACGCACCGTCACCGACGAGATGGACGTGACCCAGGGCAAGCTGGCCATGGGCTTCCGCACCGGGGGCGTCACCATGGACAGCCCGGACTACCCCGCCCTGCTGGTGTGTAACGCCCTGTACGGCGGAAGCGCGAACTCCCGGCTGTTCCTCAACGTCCGGGAAAAGATGAGCCTGTGCTACTACGCCTCCTCCCTCATCGACAAGCTGAAGGGGCTGCTGGTGGTGTCCTCCGGGGTGGAGTTCGGGGACTTTGACCGGGCTCAGGAGGCCATCCTGGCCCAGCTGGACGAGCTGCGGGCGGGCCGGTTCACCGGCGAGGAGCGGAACGCCGCCATCCGCACGGTGGTGAACGGCCTCCGGGGCCGTCTGGACAGCCAGGGGCAGATGGAGGACGACTGCGTGACCAAGCTGATCCGCGGCGTCCGGCCGGACGATGGCGCGGAGCTGATCCGGGCCGTGGAGCGGGTGTCGGCGGAGGACATCGCCCGGGCCGCCCAGCGGATCAGGCTGGACACGGTATACCGCCTGACGGGAAAGGAGGGCGCGGCCCATGGTTGAGCGCAATTACCCCGCCCTGCGGGAGACGGTCTGGCATACCGTCCTCCCCAACGGGCTGAACGTGTACGTGGACACCCGCCCGGAGTACGGCAAGCAGTTCGCCTTTTTCGCCGCCCGGTACGGCGGCATGGACCTGCGCTTCCGGGGGGAGGACGGCGAATGGGTGGACACCCCCCAGGGAGTGGCCCACTTCCTGGAGCACAAGATGTTTGACACCCAGGACGGAAACGCCCTCCAGCGGATGGCCGCCCAGGGGGTGGACCCCAACGCCTACACAACCCCCTCCATGACGGGCTACTACTTCGAGGGCGTCCAGGGCTTTGAGGACAACCTGCGCACCCTGCTGTCCTTTGTGTCCCAGCCCTGGTTTACCGAGGAGAGCGTGGCCAAGGAGCAGGGCATCATCGGCCAGGAGATCCGGATGTGCGAGGACGACCCCAGCCACGAGGTCTACTACCAGCTGATGGAGGCCATGTACGCCAGACACCCCGTCCGCGTCCGGGTGGCGGGAACGGTGGAATCCATCGCCCAGATTACGGCGGACACCCTGTACCAGTGCCACCGGGCCTTCTACCGCCCCGGCAATATGGTGCTGTGCGCCGCCGGGGACATCGACCCGGAGCGGGTGGCCGCCATCGCCGGGGAGGTGCTGGAGCGGGAGAAGTCCTCCGCCGCCCCCGCCGAGCACGGCAAGGGGGAGCCTGCCGGAGTGGTCCGGCGGTACGCGGAGCGGGCCATGCCCGTGTCCATGCCCCTGTTCGAGCTGGGCTTCAAGGGCAGCCCCGCCCCCAAGGGGGAGGGCCTGCGCCAACGGCTGGTGGCGGAGCTGGCCTGCGACGCGCTGTTCAGCTCCTCCGCCCCGCTGTACAGCCGGCTCTATGAGCAGGGGCTTATCAACGGCAGCTTTGACAGCAGCTACGACGAGCTGCCCGGCTGCGCCTGCCTTATCGCCGGCGGTGAGAGCCGGGATCCCCGGCAGGTGCTGGACGAGGTGCTGAAGGAGGCCGCCCGTCTGGCCCGGGAGGGCATCGACCCTGAGCTGTGGGATCGGCTGAAAAAGGCGGCCTACGGCTCCATGGTGCGGCGGCTCAACTCCCTGGACGACACCTGCTTCGAGCTGGCCCAGGCCCACTTCGACGGGGAGCACTACCTGACCTTCCCCCAGGTGTTCCAGAGCATCGAGCGGGCGGACGGCGAGCGGCTGATCCGGGAGTGGTGCGCCGGGGACCGGGCGGCGTTGTCCGTGATCCGCCCCCTGGACTGATCCACTACAGAAAAAGAGGAATAACCAAATGATCAACACAGTAAGTTTTCCCGGCCTGGGGCTGGAATTTGAGCTGAACCGGGTGGCCGTTTCCCTGTTCGGCCACAACATCTACTGGTACGGGGTGATCATCGCCACGGGCTTCCTGCTGGCGGTGGCCTTCGGGCTGTGGAAGGCCCCCAGGTTCGGGCTGGACCCCGACGCCATTGTGGACGCCATCTTCTACGTGGTGCCCTCCGCCATCATCGGGGCGCGGCTGTATTACGTGATCTTCAACCCGGCGGTGTGCTTTGACGCAGACGGCTCCTTCAGCCTCCTGCGGATGATCGCCTTTTGGGACGGAGGGCTGGCCATCTACGGCGGAGTCATCGCCACGGTGATCTCCGCCCTCCTCTTCTGCAAGGTGCGGAAGGTGGACTTCTGGAGCGGCATGGACATCACCTGCTACGGACTGCTCATCGGCCAGCTCATCGGACGGTGGGGGAACTTCGTCAACGTGGAGGCCTACGGCGGGGTGACGGACCTGCCCTGGCGGATGTGCTCCGCCTCCATCGCCAACGAGCTGTGGAGCAAGGGGCTGCTGGACAGCCAGGAGGCGTACCAGAGCATTCTGGACGGCACCCTGGGCGTCCACCCCACGTTTTTGTACGAGTCCCTGTGGAACCTGCTGGGGCTGGGCCTGCTGCTTCTGCTGATGAAGAAGGGGCGGAGGTTCAACGGGCAGATGTTCCTCAGCTATGTGATCTGGTACGGCCTGGGCCGTGCCGTCATTGAGGGGCTGCGCACCGACAGCCTGTACTTTTTCGGCACGCCCATCCGCTCTTCCCAGATGCTGGGCCTCCTGTCGGCGGCGGTGGGCATCGGGCTGTTTGTCCTGCGGCTGAAAACCGCGGGCCCCGCTACCCCTCCCCTTGCGGCAAAGCCGTCCCAGGCGGCGGAGACGCCCGGCCCCTCCCCCGCCCCGGCGGAGCCTGTGGCAACGGAGGAAATGGAGCAGCTCCCGGAGGACACGGAACACAGCGCACCGGCGGAGGCGGCGGAGGCCCCCTCCCAGCCGGAGGAAGAACAGAAGGAGGAGATCAGCGATGGCGGCGGCAATCATTGACGGCAAGGCCCTGGCGGCCAAGGTAAAGGACGGCGTGCGGCAGGAGGCGGCCCAGCTGCCCCGGAAGCCGGGGCTGGCGGTGGTGCTGGTGGGGGACGACCCGGCCTCCCGGGTGTACGTCACCAGCAAGCGGAAGGACTGCGAGGAGTGCGGCTTCTACAGCGAGGAGTACGCCCTGCCCGCCCAGACCACCCAGCGGCAGCTTTTGGAGCTGGTGGCGGAGCTGAACGGCAGGCAGGACATCGACGGCATTCTGGTGCAGCTCCCCCTGCCCCGGGGTCTGGACGAGCAGGCGGTGCTGCTGGCCATCCACCCGGACAAGGACGTGGACTGCTTCCACCCCTTCAATGTGGGGCGGCTCACCATCGGCGATCCGGTGTTCCAGCCCTGCACCCCCGGCGGCGTGATGGAGATGCTGAAGGAGTACCGCATCGACCCGGCGGGCAAGCGGTGCGTGGTGCTGGGCCGCTCCAACATCGTAGGCAAGCCCATGGCCTTGCTGCTCCTCCACGCCCACGGCACGGTGACGGTGTGCCACTCCAAAACCCCGGATCTGGCGGCAATAGCCGCCTCCGCGGACATTCTGGTATCCGCCGTGGGCAGGACGGGGCTGGTCACCGCCGATATGGTGAAGGAGGGCGCGGTGGTCATTGACGTGGCCATGAACCGCAACGAGGCGGGGAAGCTGTGCGGCGACGTGTGCTATGGCGAGGCGGCGGAGAAGGCGTCCTTCATCACCCCGGTGCCCGGGGGCGTGGGGCCTATGACCCGGGCCATGCTGATGAAAAACACCCTGACGGCGGCGAAGCTGCACCAGGGCATGAACTGAAAGAAGCTCCCGGCCAGTATCCCTGGCCGGGAGCTTTTGACGCACTATGCGCCCAGGGTGGCGGCTGTCCGCCCGTTTTTCAAAAAATTTCCCCCCGCCGTCAACAATCCGCCCCCGCCGATTGTGTAGTAGGCAGAAGGACGAGAGGAGGTGTTCCCCGTGGAAGCCCACACGTGGTCAAGAGACGCGCTGGCCGATCTCTATGCGCGGCGGTTCGGCATGGTCTACCAGGTCTGCCTGGTGCTGATGAAAAGCGTGCCCGACGCGGAGGACGCCGCCCAGACCGTCTTTCGCAGGGTCCTGGAGCGGGGCCAGCTTTTCCGTGATCCGGAGCACGAAAAGGCGTGGCTCATCGTGGCCGCCCGGAACGAGTGCCGCAACCAGCTCAAGCACTGGTGGCGCACCCGGCGGGCGGGGACAGAGACGCTGGACGGCCTGACCTGGGAGGACCCCCGGGACGGGACGGTGTGGGAGCAGGTGGCGGCTCTGCCCGAGGCCCACCGGCTGGTGCTCTATCTGCACTACTACCAGGGCTACACCACCGGGGAGATGGCGGAGCTGCTGGGGGAGAATCCCTCCACGGTGCGTTCCCGGCTGGCCCAGGCCCGGAAGAAGCTGAAACTAAGAAGCTGTATTCACAAGAGGATAAGTCCGTGGTAGAATAGGAGACATGGAAG
>CAJUCA010000115.1 GCA_910585265.1 uncultured Oscillospiraceae bacterium
CTGCAATCCATTGAGTACACATGGTAATAGCTTTTTCTGCCTTCCTGCCGGTTCTCATAGAGCCGACATTCTTCCATGACAGCGGCAACCTCGTCCGGCACTTCCACGAATGTGTCTTTTGTGTAGAGCGGGTAATAGTGCTTTCGCAAATTGACAATCGCCATATCGCCCTCACTTCCCCAGGGGATGGTCTGTGTAGTAGCGGCGGAGGTTGCACAGCCCCCGGCGGATGGAGAGACACACATTGCTGTTGTGGACGCGCTCGCAGTCTGCGATCTGCTGCTGGGTCAGTCCGCCCAGGTAGTAGGCACAGAGGCGGCGGGCCTGGGTAGGGGTGGCATAGGCCAGGGCGTTCCTCAAAGTAGCGGCCAGTCTGTCACGCTCGGCCCGTTCCTCCGCCAGCATGACAAGTTGCTCCGGGGACGGGCTGTGTTCCAGGGCATAGTTCTCCGTCCACTCGAAAGCGTCCAGCGAGTAGAACGCCCGGTGATACCGCTTGCGGCGCTCGTAGTTCCGCATTTCCCTGACGGACTGGCACAGCACGTCAAAGACTTCCTCGCTGACCTCCACCAGCTTGTCCTGCTGGTAATGGGGATAGTGGAGCCGTAGGTTGATGATTTTCATATAGCCTCCTAAATGACAGGAGGGACAAACAGCCGAAACTGCTTGTCCCTCCCGGTGATGGAGCAAACGCCCCTCACCTGGTAGCCACTTAGGGGGTCTATCGTTAGTATGTTTTTCCAAAGAATTTGAAAAACTTTTTGCGAACGCCCGCGATGCTTTGGCAAACGGAAACTTTGGAGCAGCCGCACATCTCGGCAATCTCGGCATAGCTGAAATCATGCAGGGCATAGAGCAAAAACCGTTCCCGCTGGGTGTCGGTGCAGAGGGCCAGCACCGACAGAATTTCATCCAGCGTTTCCCGCTGGCAGATCAGTTCCTCCGGGGTGGCGCAATAGGGCAAGCGGCCCTCCGTAGCGATTATGTACTCGTCAAATTCGCGTCCGTCCCAATGCCGCCGCTGTTCGTGGGCAAGGTTCTCCGCCTTGTGGTCGGCCTGGGTGAGATATTCGTAGACCTCCACCGACACGGACACAGCCTGCCCATAGTAGTTGATGGTAATTTCCATCGTCCTTTCCTCCGTTCAGATTTTTGGGGTCTGAACGGAGGGGGCGGGGAGCGGCAGCGGGGCCTGTGTCGCTGGCCTGGAAATGCAAAAGCCCCCGGACGGCACAAGGCCATTCGGGGGCAAGTAACAACATTATGAGCCGTCAGAAAACGACTGTTTTCGCAAGCCTGGGTGGACTTCGCCGCTGCGGGGGTCAGGCTTTTTTTGACAAGTGCCTATCTACCTGTAATCGCATGGCGGCATCCTCCCAAATTGCCGCCAGTAAGTATAAGAATGGCGGCTCTGATCTTCTCAAAGCCGCCGCTTCGGGCATGACAAGTTATGTAATGTGGCGACTTCTTTCTTTTTCAAAAGTTCTATTTGCGCCACTATTCCATAGCGTTATATTCACTTGAAAACCAACTTTTGATATATTCTGCAAGCGCAGGGACAAGCGCCTTGATTTCTCTGCCGGAGGTGTTGATACACAGGTCGTAGCCCTCTTTTGCTCCCCAGGGGATGCTTGCCGTCAGTTCATGCTTTTTTGCCCGGTTTTTATCAATCTGCCGCATCCGGCGTTCCATCTCTGCCACTGTAAATTTTTCCTGCTCCGCGGCCCGCTCCTGGCAGCGTTTGAGCTTGGAGGGACGGTCGGCATAGACGAAAATGCGGAGCGGATGCAGATGGGCCAGAACCGTGTCCGCACAGCATCCAATGATGACACAATCGCCCTGCTGGGCCAATTTCTGAACGATCTTTTGCTGGGTGACAGCCACCATGATGGACTGCTCCATCACCTTATAAGGAATGGAAAACCGCCGCCCAATCGTCAGCGGATACGCCGCCCGCAGACTGTTTTCTGAGACGCGGGCCACATATCCAGCATCAAGTCCGTGCTCCTTTGAAATCATTTCGATAATCTCGTTGTCATAGCAGGGAAGGTGAAGCGCATCCGACAGGCGTTTTCCCAATTCCCGGCCTCCGCTGCCAAATTCCCGGCTGATGGTGATAATCATACTCTTTCCTCCTTTACTGAAACTGGATACCATTACGTTCAGAGCGCCTTAACAGTATGGCCGCAATTACCAACACGATTGCTTCATAGACAAGCAGCGAGAACCAAATCGCGCCATTGCCAAACATATGGGGCAGAATCAAGATCACCGCTGAATTTATGATGAGGCTTCGTAAAATGCTGATGCTGGTGGACAGGGCAGACCGCTCGGTGGAATATAAATAGGCCGAAATCATCACATTGACCGCCGTTATGATAAATCCAACGGCAAACTGCGGGAGAGCGGCTGCGACATATTCTGTTGTTGTGGCGTCAGCGCCGAACAGCCCGCAGATTTGTTTTCCAAGCAGGATCGCCAAGACGGTTATGACCGCGCTCCCTACGGCGCTGATGGACAGACCGGCCTTAAAGTAAAATTTCAGATCCTTTTCATTTTTTGCTCCATAGCTCTGCCCAAACAAGGGCTGCAAACCTTCACTGGCGCCAAAAAAAGCGGCCATAGAAAAAGAAGCTATGTAAGAGATTACCGAAAACGCATTTACCCCAAGATCGCCAATTCTTTGAATGAGGACGAAATTCATACAGAGGGTCATGACCGGAGTTGCCAGCTGGCTGATGCCTTCCGGCAGGCCATGAACGATAATATCCCGGAAAAGACCGGCGTTCAGCTTCGTCTTGCCGAAACGGAGGTTGCCGCGCTTGCGGGCAAAGCGTACCAGGATGATCAGCAGGCCGATGGTTTGGGAAATGCCTGTGGCAATCGCCGCGCCTTTTGTCCCCATCGCCATTGGGTAAATCAGGAACCAGTCGCCAAAAATATTGCATACCGTCGTTACGATTACCACCATACTCACCAAGCCGGGCGCATCGTCATTGCGGCAATAATTTTGCAATCCGATTGACAAAGCCGACGGGATGATAAACAGCGAATACCAGAACAAGTATTCAACGGCTAACTGATGAAAGGTTTCGTTGGCCCCAAGCAGAGCGCAGATTCTCTCCACAAAAAGCGTACCCGCAAGAGTGAACACAAAGGAAGCGCAGAGCTGGAATACCATCCCGTGGCGGAACACACGGTTTGCGCCCTCTATATCACCCTGGCCGACACGGACGGCGTAAATGGACACGCCGCCGATGCTGATGAGCATATTCACCGCGCCCACTGCCATAATGACAGGGCTGACCAGGTTGATTGCCCCCAGCGCGTTTGTCCCCACGCCCCTGCCTACAAAAATAGCGTCAACGATGGTGAACAGAAAGAAGCAGACATTGCTGAATATTGCGGGAAAAACGTACCGGATTACATTCCGAACCTTTGCGTTATACATGTTCCTTACCTCCATTCCGCGCTTTCCGCCGATACAGGAAGAAGCAGACGCATCCCAATATCGTGGGAACCATGTACCAAAGCGCATTTCTTTTTTTCATATGAACCATTTTGATGACCTCCTCCCTGCGCAGTTTCGCAGGTGCTTGTTGTTTGACAATTTTCTGGAATGAGATGATAATGGAGTATCCTGTTTGGGGAGAGTTTCTGCCGCCATGAAAAAAGATAATCTGTTGTCCATCGGCGCTCTGTCAAAGCAGACCGGCGTTCATATCAAATCCCTCCGTTACTATGATTCTTTGGGGATTCTCCGCCCTGCCTATGTTGATCCCAGCAGCGGCTACCGTTATTACAATTTGCAGCAAATCCCCGTGGTAGGGGCCATTCAGCTCTGTATTGATCTGGGGATTTCCCTCAAGCATTTCACGGAGTATTACAGTGAGAGCAGCGGTCAGCTTCGCTATGCCAGGTTAATCGAGCGTGGAACCGCGCTGGCGAAGGAGAAGATTCAGACCATACAGGAGCGGCTGTCCAATTTGGAAAAATTACAGGCTGAGATCGAGCACAGCGAATTGGTTCAGCAAAGCGAGGATATGGTGCGGTGCATATTTCCCGCTATGGATGTTTGGCTTACCCCATGCACTTCCAATGCTGCAGAACCTCACATATTTACCCAATTCCACAGCTTGATACGGACGGTGGAAAACAGCGGGCTGACTATCAACTATTTTGCCGGGCGGCTGCTCCATTGCCAAGGAAACCAAAAGGAACTGTTTTTTTATATCGGGGTTGATATTCCACAGGGAATGCGGGAGATTCCCGAAGCTGTTTTTCACCTTCCGGCGGGCGAGTACCTCTGCTGTTCGCAGGCACAGCCTGCCATTGAGGAGGCCGCAGCGATTTTCCCGGAACAATTTGCGCTGGACTATGAAAAGTTTGTGGTAGAATCTGAATTATCTCTTGGGGATTATGACTGTGCCGCACCTCCTTTTGAGCTTCGCTGTTCTCTCCCTGACTGACAGATACCGTGAATATATTCAATCATCAACGTACAAGGCAAACGCTTTCATAATGTGCGACCAGAGTTTTGAAAGTGGAATCTGATAGGACAGAAACAAATTTGCCTCATGTTCTACCGGCCAGCTATATTTTGTGCCAGCGTCACCCAGCACAATGACATAAGGAGACTGACGCCTGATCTCATATTGAAAAGTTGAAGTGAGCTGTGAAAAGATTTCCAAATCAGCGACTATAACCGCAAACCTGCGGTGTGCAAGCAGCCACCCCGCTATTTCAAGGCTGGGCGAGGAAATGATTTGTATTTTGTCCTTCTGGACGGTACTCTCAAGCGCATTTAGAAAAGAATCCCGTATCCCTACGGTTAGGATATGGCGGCGCATATCTTCACCCCATTCCATAAAAGTTTCCTTGGTGGAGAAGTATTATAAACTATCCCATCATAGGGAGAGTCAATAGGCTGAATGAATTTTCTTTTTGTCCCTCCTTTTCCTCCCATTTGACAACGAAGCTAAAAACGTCTGCACTGCATAGAACAGTGCAGACGTTTTCTTTCAAAAGACAAAAGAATTGGGCATTTAGCTGAATATCAGTTCTGCAAAAATGATTTCCTCCACCTGAGCCTTGCAGCAATTCATCAGCCCCACCCAGCGCATGGGATCGCGGGCTTTCAAATCCTCGG
>CAJUCA010000116.1 GCA_910585265.1 uncultured Oscillospiraceae bacterium
TCGGCTGAACATAAAACTCCTCCGTGATTTGGCTGGGGACAGCACTTTGCATATGGAAGGGCTCTTTCCCAACCAACAGGAAGATAATGGATATCTGACCGTCTGTAACCCAGAGATTCCTCTTTCCAAAACGGAACGATACCTGCTTGTCCCCAAATAGCTTCAGATACCGTACGGATTCAAACGGGGACAGGAACGCCCTGGGAAATACCAACGTTTCATCGGTGTCACAGGCGGCGCGAACACCATCCAGCGCATAGACTTGGGTTCCATTGAAGTGAATACAGGCTTGAATGGGGTAAGTATCTGTCCAGTTGGCTTTCTTGTCTACCGCGTAGCACACACGCAACACCCGTTTCAAAAGAGCATCAGCGTTGGCGGTGAAGACATCTTCATCCGGAATCTGCGGCGCAGGCGGGTAATCGCTGCCTGGGTAAGCATCGTATTCTACCGTTCGGTATCCGCAGATCAATGTGATGCGCGGGGTCTCTTTTTTCTCGCCGCTGGGTCCCCACAGTTCCAAAGTCAAATTGCCGTCAAAGAAACGGCTGGCTTTCACCACATCACGGGTCTTGGTAAAGGCGAAAGAGAACACATCGCCCTGAGCGGGGAGTTCTACGCTCACCCAGGTAATCAGGTCTGTTGCTGTGCAGATACAGCGATCTCCCTCAAAACGAACATAAATCTGTTCAATGATAGGGACATCGGATTTCCGCAGCACTTTGCTCACCTTGTCCAGTGCCGCTGAAAACGCTTTTGCGTCAACAGTACTTTTCATGTGGTCATTTCCTCCAAATTATTTTCCGGCCGATTTTTGCCGTAAATCAGGCCGACAACTTTTGAGAGTTTTGTTTTCTGTCAGTTCACGTCCGCAATTAGGACAGTATTGGGGTTGATACCACCCAACCGAATGCCATCCAGATTGTTCATGCCATTTTTCAAATAGCAATTCTGTAGGCCTGCCATCGCCAGAACGAAAAAGTATGCGATACCCTTTACCGGACTCTCCAATCCCCATATAGGACAGATCGTTGTCGCTATCCAATCCTGGGTCAGTGTGCGCATTGGCGCAAAACCGGCACGCTGTAGTTTTTTTCATGACGTACCTCCTGCAATATGCGCTGGGGAGAGGACAAACATCCTCTCCCCAGCAATTTCTTACGCTACTCCGGCCATACGGTAGAATTCGGCGGGGGACAGGACGGTAATGCCCAGTTTCTGAGCCTTGTCCAGCTTGCTCCCTGCGTTCTCGCCGCAGATCAGATAGTTGGTCTTTCCGCTCACCGAACTTCCGGCGTGGGCCCCCAAGGATTCAATCAGTGAATGGATCTCATCTCGGGTGTAGGGTTCCACTTTGCCGGTCACCACAATGGTCTGCCCGATGAAAGGATTGTCCGCCGGCTGGGTGGTCTCCGTAGCCGCAGGTTCTTGAATGTTCACCAGCGTCCGAAGCTCCTCCCAGATGTACCAGTTCTCCTCGCTACGGAACCACTGATAGATGTTGCTGTGCAGCGTCTCTCCGAAGTCCGGGAGCTGGGTGAAGTCATAGCCGCCTATGAGGGCCGCCTCAAACTCCTCCAGACTGCTGTGGAACTGCTTGGCGAGGGCGCGGCTGGCGGTGTTGCCAATCATAGGGATATCCATGGCGATGAGATATCGTTCAAAGGTGGTGTCCCGGCTACGCTGGATAGCGTCCCACAGGTTCTGCCAGGACTTTTCTCCAAAGCCCTCCATCTTCACGAGCTCGGATCGGTGTTGATCCAGCCGGTAGAGGTCCATGTAGCTATGGAGCCATCCTCGGCCAATCAGCTTTTCCAACGTCCCCTCGGACAGTCCCTCGATGTTCATGGCTTTCTGGCCGGCGAAGTGGACAAACTGCCGCAGCCTCCGGGTCTCACAGGCAGGGTTGTCACAAAACAGCGTCTTGGTTCCATCATTTACATGGACACGGGTAGGCTCTCCGCAGCAGGGGCATTGAGCGGGGATAACGGCGTTCATATCGAATGTTCCCCGGTTCAGATTCTCCTCCACTTGGGGGATAATCATGTTCCGCTTGCTCACCAGCACCCGATTCCCAGGCATCAGCTCCAGCTTCTCAATGAATGAGAGGTTGTGGAGGCTGGCCCGAGACACCTGGCATCCATCGATCTCCACCGGGTCAAACACCGCGACCGGGGCGATCTCCCCGGTGCGGGTAGGTGTCCATTCGATGGATTGCAGATTCGTTTCATACAGGTCATCCGCGAACTTGAAGGCGATGCCATCCTTATAGTGGTGGCCTGTGCGCCCGCAGGACTCCGCATAAGCGATGTCATTGTAGCGCATGACGATACCGTCGATGGGAACATCGCACGTCTCCGCATACTTCCGCAGGGCTTGCACCGCACCGTCCACCTCATCCTGGCTCAACACAGATTTGCTGACCAGGAACTTGCAGGATTGGAAGCCAATCGTCCGCAGATAAGACAGCTTTTGCGACCGGAACGTGAACTCGTCCAGGCCCTCCACTACGTTAAAGGGCATAAAGGTGATTTTGCGGTCCTTGCAGATAGCGCAGTCCAGCAGCCGGATAGACCCGGCGGCCAGATTACGGCTGTTCTTCGGTTTCTCCTCACCCTCTGGCCAGGAGCCCAGAAGTGCTTGAAAGTCACTGGGGCGGATGAACGCCTCACCAGCCACCACCAGCCGCCCTTTATAGGGGATCAGGTCGGGGATGCCGGTGATGCCATGCACATTGTGGGAGATAACCTCCCCCTCGCTGCCATCGCCGCGGGTGGCTGCCTCCATCAGCATACCGCCCTCGTAGGTCAGCTTGACCGTCAGGCCGTCCAGCTTCAGCATCATCAGAATCTGCTGATCCTTTTGAAACGCTGTCAGTTCCTCCACCGATTTCGTTTTATCCAGCGAAAGCAGCGGGATATTGTGGGTGGTCTTCATCAGCGAACTAACCGCCGGGTAACCCACCGTCTGCGTGGGCGAATTGGTCATGCGGATGCCGGTGGACTGCTCCAGTTTTTGTAGTATGTCAAAGAGCCTGTCATACACCTCATCGTCCACCGTGGGAGCGTTCAGATTGTAGTATTCGTGCCGGTACTGGTTGAGCAGGGCCGTCAGCGTTGCCACTTTCTCAACCGGTTTTTGATTGTTCTGATCCATTACACTGCCTCCTCCAAAATACGGAAAGAAATGGCGACATTCTCTGTGGTATGCGCCTCGTGGGTAAAATACTGGGTACACAAACCGTCCCGGAACTCCCAAGAGCTGGCCTTTTCCCATGTGAGAATAGCGCCCCGCCCGTCATTCCCTTTGCTGATTGCGTGGTCAGGCTGGCCGTCCACAACACTGTAAAGGCCCTGAGTGTTTGCCATCGTGACCTGGCGAATCTCGCCGATGCACTCAATCCGGCAGTGGTCAATGATTTTAAACCTCACGTCGGCTTTGATTGCCTTTTTCAGCTGAGTCGACTAAGTAGGCGGGATTACTCCCGCTTTCTCGCCTAAGAACCGTACGTGAGCGTTTCCACTCATACGGCTCAAGCATTTCATCACGCTTTCGCGCGGCGCTCCAAGAAAATTTGCTGGCAATGTTTATGGACATAGGCCATATTGCGCACCTCGTCCTTGCCGCCCATGGCTTTCGGGACTTTGAAGAAAATTTCCCTCTCGTCACTGATGTCCATGGGAAGGCCACAGTGGTAGCAACACCCATGCTGGTTTTTCCAGACCTGCTTAAAGCGACCAGATAGACGTTTCATGCCATGCTGGAATTTGCGGTCAATGAAGTATTGGGTGTCAAAATAGGGGTTCGCGTCCATTCGTACTTTAGTATGACGGATAATGGGGATGTGGTCTACCCGCAAAAGCTCTTTGTCCTCGGTGCAGAACACCCAGTTTCGGTTGCCCCTGCGGTGCCAGTAGTTGGTGGAAACCCACCACTGTCCCTTATGAGGGTGACGGCGCTTCGCCCATCTCCACAGCAATTCGTAGAGGATGTAGTCGATGTGGGCAAAGGCTTCGCTGGCACAGACCGATTGATGATAATTCGTCCACCCGCGGATTTGCTGGTTTAGCTTTTCAATCAGGACTTCCTGTTTCCAAGCCTTACCGCGTCCGAGGATGGTTTCAGAAAGGGCAGATTTCAGGGCTTTGAGTGCTTTCTTGGACGGCTTGACGATGAGTTTTCCTTTGAATTTGCGGAATGTCCAGCCCAGCATATCAAAGCCGTCGTCGATGTGGGTGATGACCGTCTTTTCTTCCGACAGTTCCAGCCCTCTGGTTTGCAGGAAGTCGCGGATAAGCTCTTTTGCTTCTTCTGCAATTTCCTTTGTAGCTGCCGTCACAATAAAATCATCGGCATAACGTACCAAATTGACCTTGCTCTTGTTATGGACAAATGCGCTGACCTCACCCTTGGCGCTTAAATCAAAATGGTCGCTCAGCACTTTCTGCATTCCGTCCAGCGCCATGTTTGCGAGTATGGGAGAAATGACGCCGCCTTGGGGCGTGCCTTCGTCGGTGGGGAACAGTTCCTCTTGGAATATAAAACCTGCTTTCAGGAACTGCTTCAATACAGATTTGTCCATGGGGATGTGATCAATGAGCCAGTCGTGGCTGATATGGTCAAAACACCCTTTGATGTCACCCTCCAGCACCCATTGGGGAGAAAAACTGCGGCTAAGTGCTGTGAAGATATATTCACAGGCGTCCTGTGCACAGCGCCCCTTGCGGAAGCCGAAAGATTTTGTGTCCGCCGTTGTTTCGGATACTGGGTCGAGGGCCAGCGCATATAGTGCCTGCATGGCCCTGTCATACATACAGGGAATGCCCAGCGGACGCTTGGCCTTTTTGCCCTTTTTCTCAATGAATACCCGACGTAACGGTTTCGCTTTATAGCCCTTGTCTGTCAGGGTCAGTGCACCGCGCATTTTAGCGGCTGGAGTAGACCACAATTCGCCGTCCACGCCCGGTGTCTTTTTCCCTTTATTGGTGGTCACTTTCCGAACCGCCAAAACTTTTGCATAGTACGAATGGGTCAAAAGATATTGCAGTCGCTTCACTGTGTTCCATTTCTTTTCTTGGGTCGCCTTAGCAATCCTGGCTT
>CAJUCA010000117.1 GCA_910585265.1 uncultured Oscillospiraceae bacterium
TGTGCGGCCGTCAGGCCATCGACGGCGACACCGCCCAGGTGGGCCCCCAGATCGCGGAGAAGCTGAACCTGCCCCAGGTGACCTACGTCACCGCCATCGACTTCCAGGGCGGCGTGCTCACCGTGCGGCGGGAGCTGGAGGACGGGTACATGACCATCAAGGTGCAGACCCCCTGCGTGCTCACCTGCATCAAGGAGCTGAACACCCCCCGGTACATGAGCGTGCCCGGGGTGATGGAGTGCTACTCCAAGCCCTACGCCGTGTGGGACTACGAGGCGTTGAAGGAGAGCAAGTGGGTCGGCCCCGTGGAGAACGTGGGCCTGAAGGGCTCCCCCACCCAGGTATACAAGTCCTTCTCCCCCCCGGTGAAGGGCAAGGGCACCATGCTCGAGGGGGCGGACAAGGCCGCCTGCGAGCAGCTGGTGTCCATGCTGGGCGAGAAACACATTATTTAAAGAAGCGCGGAAAAACGGTCTGCGACGGGGCTAACGACGGAGCGGAGCGAAAAACGGCGTGCGGCAGAGCCGCACAGAGTTTTTCGCGCAGTCGTAGGAGTTAGAACCCGGCGCGTCCAGACCGTTTTGGAGCGTGACAATAAGGAAAGGGGAGCAACATTATTTATGGCCTATAATAGTAAAGACACCGCCGCCTTCAAGGGCGTGTGGGTATTTTGTGAGCAGCGGGACGGCGTGATTCTGGGCACCGGGTACCAGCTGCTGAGCGAGGGCCGGAAGCTGGCCGACGATCTGGGCGTGGAGCTGTGCGGCGTGCTGCTGGGCAGCGGCGTGAACGAGCAGTACGCCAAGGCCCTGGGCGGCTACGGCGCGGACAAGGTGTACATCTGCGACCACGAGCTGCTCAAGGACTACACCACCGACGCGTACACCAAGGTGCTGTGCGACCTGGTGGAGGACAAGAAGCCGGAGGTGTTCCTCATCGGGGCCACCAACATCGGCCGGGACCTGGGCCCCCGTGTGGCGGCCCGGCTGCACACCGGCCTGACGGCGGACTGCACCCACCTGGACGTGGATGTGGAGAAGTACAAGGCGTTCCTGAAGACCACCTCCACCATCGACGTGGACAACACCCCCTTTGAGGACACCAAGAACCTGAAGATGACCCGTCCGGCCTTCGGCGGGCACCTGATGGCCACCATCGTGTGCCCGGACTACCGTCCCCAGATGTCCACGGTGCGCCCCGGCGTGATGCAGACCCAGGCCTTTGACGAGGCCAAGAGCCAGCAGACCGTGCTCGAGCACATCGACGTGCAGCTGAGCAAGGACGACATCCACGTGGACCTCATCGAGATCAAGAAGTCCGCCAAGAAGCTGGTGGATCTGATCGGCGCGGACGTGGTGGTGGCCGTGGGCCGCGGCATCAGCTCCAACCCCACCCGGGGCATTGAGATCGCCGAGGAGCTGGCCAATGTGCTGGGCGGCGTGGTTGGCGCGTCCCGCGCGGTGGTGGACGCGGGCTGGATTGGCGTGGATCATCAGGTGGGGCAGACGGGCAAGACCGTGCACCCGAAGATCTATGTGGCTCTGGGCATTTCCGGGGCGATTCAGCATCTGGCGGGGATGCAGGACTCTGAGTGCATCATCTCCGTGAATAAGAACGGCAGCGCGCCCATTTTCGACGCGTCTACCTACGGCATCACCGGCGACCTGTTCAAGGTCGGGCCCATGCTGGCCGAGGCCATCAAGTCCTTTAAGGCCAGTAAAGGCTGAGCTTCTACCTGCTAAAACTAATGGAAACGCTACGCCCTTCTGTTGAATTTGAGTAAGCAGTTAATCTCAAAAAATGCTATGCCGTAAACAAAGAAAAGCACCGGCGGGGGCACGTCCCTGCCGGTGCTTTTTTACTGTTCTGAATTTTGATTCCCAGCCTTCTTCCGGTTGGGGAAATACCCCTCCATCCACTGCCGGTACTCCTCCACCGTGAGCTTCCCCGCCTCGCAGTCATCCCGCAGGCGCATAGCCTCATACCGCCATTTTTTGAAGTCCGCCTCCTTGATCTGCCGCACCTTCTTGCGCGCGGCGTAGCGGCGGTAATACAGGTCGTAGACAGCCAGCGCGGGACGATCTGCCGCCTTCCGTTTGAAGTTCTCCTTCGCCGCCAGCTCCTGACAGCTTTGCTTCCCCCATTCCTCTACCCGGTCACAGTAGCGGGTGGCGAAGTTCCCCTTCAGGATGAAGTACCGCCCACACCGCTGGCACTTGCGGAACCGCACATCGCTCTCCAGCAGCTTGGTGAACTCCAGCTCCAGGATCTGATCCACCCGGCTGAACTCGTACCCCACCCGCAGATAGCGCGGGATGGTAAGCAGCATACTCACCTTCTGTGGATCGGCGTGATAGCGTTCTGCAAAGTCATTCAGCTCGTCGGTGATCGGGAACCGTTCCCTCAGCCGCTGGTACAGATCCTCCTTCGGCATTCCGTAAGGCATTGTCTCCCCAACCCCCACACGGGAAAACGAAAGGCTCTCCGTTCGCTCGAAGCTGATGGGAAGCCCACGCAGCTGGCGGTAAAGGTGAAAGCGTTCCGCAGGACACCGCTCCCCCAGCAGATCAGGATGGAACGACTCGTCAAAGCAGAACTCCACCAGCTCCAGGTACTCCTTTTGCAGCGTCTGCAAATACTCATAATAATAGCGTACCGCTTCAAGTTTGACTGTCCCGCTGGTAAAAACAGGCGGACACACCATGGTATACAAGGACTCCATCATGATCCCTTTTGTGAACTGGAGGGTGTTTTGGTAGCGGTAATATTTCTCCACTGTCTCCTGCGTCTGATCGTAAATTTTTTCTTCGGCGGGAGTGTCCGTATGAAGCTCCCACGAATCAAGATAGTGTATCACTGCCTGCGCGGGCGTATCAAAGTCCGCATAGATAAAGTCCAGCAGGCCCTCGCCATAGTTCAGGTTGACGTTGGTGCCGCTGAGTACGTTGTTCATCGGGACACGCCGGGGCTCCACTCCAAACTTTTCATAGAGCTGGTCGCTTTTCAAGATGTCCTCAAACGGGAAATAGCTGACGCGGTAACGCTTATCAAGCCGCTCCACATCTTCCTCATTTTCCTTCCAATCCTCCTCCGAAGCTTCTTCCAGTCCAAGAAATTCTTCCCCAAACCGTTCCTCACGAGCCACCTCGTATTCCTCAACAAGCTCATCCATCCAGAGGCTCTCTTTTTTACCGTCCACCTGGATGTCCAGCGTCTTGCGCTCCGCGTTGAATCGGACGGAATTGATGAAATACTCAAGCTCAATAAACTGGTTCCCCCGGCGGCGGCGCCGGTACTGCTCCTGCTCGCTTGGCACATATTCCGAATAGTCTTTTCCCATTCTGTCCGGCCTCCGTTTTTGAGAATCCAAATTGCCGCAGAAATCTATGATTTGCATCGCTGCAAAGAACATTCTACAAATCTATTGCAACGCTGTCAAGGATTTTGTAAAATCAGGGAAAACAAATACGGAGGATGCCTTATGAAGAATTCAGAATACAAAAGTTATGATGAGCTTCCGTTGTTTCTCAACGCGTTAATGGTAGCAAAGGTACTTGGGGTATCGCCGTCCAGCGGCTATGAGCTCATGCACGAAAAGGATTTCCCTGTGCTGAAAATCGGCAGCCGGATGGTGGTACACAAGGAAAAATTCATCCAGTGGGTAGATCGACACACCAGAGGAGGCAGCAGTGAATGAACCAATGGCGCAAGCGCGATCCGATCAAGGATTATTTCCCCTTGCCCAACGAGGTGTTCCAGCTGGGCCTTGTCCCCGGTGAGCTGGCGGTCTACGCCTATCTGCTCTACTGCGAGGACCGGCAGACCTATCAGTGCTGGCCCAGCTTTAAAACCATCGGCAGGGCGGTGGGTATGTGTGTGAACACGGTACAGAAATACGTCAGTATGCTGGTGCGCAAGGGGCTGATCCGGGCAGAAAACACCTCCGTCATTACCAGGGATGGCCAAAAACGCAACGGCAATCTGCGCTATACCATCCTGCCCATCCAAGCAGCGATAGAGCGGTATGAACACCTTCGGCTGGAGGAGCTGGAGCTGGAAACGGCGAGGCTGCGGCACCAGCAACGGCAGAACCAGCTTCCCGCATGATGAGTTTCATGCACCTTATCCACCGCAAGAGCATGATCCCCCGTGTTTCGCGTTTTCAAGCCCCTTGTGGCCCTCCTGTGCGCCGGGTGGCATCCGTACACCTCCCAGCACCTGAAACGCGGTGTTGGTCCCCGTGTGGCCCGTTGTGGGGGAGTGGGCTGACAGCGGCAGAATCAGCAGGAAAACACCCCGACTCCCCGGCACAAAAACGGAAAGATTTACCACGCTGTAATCAGTAAGGGACATCCCAGGCACGAGCCCAAGGGCAGCCCAGGCGTGATCCCCGCCGCAACCCAGCGAATGGCCGCGGCGGACGAAAGACAGCGCAGAGGGCCGATTTTAGGTCAAGCAGGATAAAAGCGTGGCGTCTTGTGCCGCCCCGCTGACCACTTCTGCCCGCAGTGCGGGCAGTTTACGGGGGACGAGAGTGAGGTCACAAATACAGAAGAAACTACAAATTGAGGTCACCCAAGGGCCGTATCCGCCTGTTCCAAAGCTTTGGGATGATGTCTTTGGGCCGAAAAGGAGGGATTATGATGAATAGTAAGAACGACAACCGATTTCCGCTGCGGCTGGATGATGTGACCCGCTGGAAAATTGAGAGCTGGTACAAGCAGGACGACTGTCAGAGCCGCAACGAATTCGTGGTGAAGGCGGTAAATTTCTATGCGGACTTCCTGGCCGGACAGGTGAACGGTGTTCTCCCCGCAGCGATCCAGTCCGCCATCGACGGGCGGCTGGGGATGTTCGAGGACAGACTGGCCCGGCTTTTCTACAAGCTGGCCGTAGAGATGGACATGGGCATGAGTGCTGTCCTCGACTGCATTCAGGTAGATGCGGACTACCTACGGAAGCTACGCTCAGACAGTGTGAAAAATGTGAAGGCCACCAACGGTCTGCTGACCTTCGAGC
>CAJUCA010000118.1 GCA_910585265.1 uncultured Oscillospiraceae bacterium
CAGCCAGGACCGGCGCGGCCCTTCCTGCCCACCGGATGAAAGACCTGGAGCCATACCAGATGAACGAATATCCCATGGGGGAATATATGCGCCGGGACGCCCTGCGGGACATCGCCGCCGCCCACGGCGGCAACTGGCACATGAGCGACGCCGGGAGGCTCCGGCTCGTGCCGCTGCTGTCCGCCCCGGCGGAGAGCAGCCTCCTGGTCACGGAGCACGGGGACGCGATCCTGTTCGGGGGGGTGCGGATTCTTGTCTGACCAGTTTTATGTCGGCCTGGATGTCACCGGGTTTGAGGACAACGGCAGGCGGCCCGCCGTGGCGTCCGTCACCCTCCAGGTGGACGGACAGCGGGTGGTGACGGCGGGGAACTACGACAGCGGCGGAATGGATCTGTACGCCCTGTGCCCCTACGGCACCCAGGAGATGGCCAACGCCATCCTGGCCCGGGCCTACGGATACCAGTTCCAGTCGTTTCAGGCGGACGCGGCCAACATCGACCCGGCGGCGGAGCTGGGGGACGGGGTGACGGTGGGCGGTATCTACGGCGTGATCTCCGCCATCCAGGACAGCGGGGACGGCTATCCCAGCCTGTCCGCCCCGGGCCAGGACGAGTTGGAGGACGAATACCCCTACCGTAACACCACGGAGCGGTTCCTCACCGGGGACATGGACTCCCTGCGGGCCTTCATCCAGCAGTATCTTGGAGCAATGAACACGGAGCTGAACACCATGAAAACAGAATTGCAGATCATGACGCAGACGCTGGAGACCATTTCAAACAAGGTAACTCAGCTGGACAGCCGGGTGTCGGCTCTGGAGGGAGGGAGTTAAATGGCAGACCGCAGCATCGGCGCACTGCCCCAGGCCCCGAACCTTGACGATGATTCCCTGATGGTGGTGGAGCAGCAGGGCACCGCCATGAAAATAACAGGGGCGCAGTTCAAGGAGTTCGGCAAGCTGGGCGTGATGCAGGACGTGGGGGAGCTGGTGGAGGAGGCCCAGGCCCCGGCGGACAGGGCGGCGGGCGCGGTCCGCTCCGTGGTGGACATGACGGTGGAGGCGTCCACCCTGGACAGCGGGGCCCCCGCCACGGTGACGAAAGCCCTGCGGCAGGGGAAGGTCCATCTGGCCTTTGGACTGCCCCGGGGCCAGCGGGGCGTTCCCGGCCCGGAGGGGCAGGCAGGCCCCAGGGGGCCGAAGGGCGACACCGGCTCCGGGCTGGAGATTGCGGGCCGCTATGACGCCCCAGGCGATGTGCCCAAGCCCCAGGAGGGCAAGAGCTACTACATCGGCACAGCGGCCCCCTATGACCTGTATACCTATCTGGACGGCGTATGGGTGAACAACGGCCCCCTGCCCGGCGGCGGTGGCGGTGGCGTGGTTCCGGAAAATGTGGTGACCTCTGAGGGCGGCGCATCCTTCGAGTATGGGGCGGAGGCCGGGGCGGCTCCCCACGTGATCACCTTCACAAACGAAGAAGAACCGCCCTTGACGGCGGATGACGTGAACTATAGCGACACGCAAACCGTCAAAGACGCTATTGACGGTTTAAAAGCCTCTGTCAGTGATGGGAAAGCCCTGATTGCGTCCGCCATCACTGACAAGGGAGTGGACACAGCGCAGGACGCGGCCTTTTCCCAAATGGCGGAAAGCATCGGGCGAATCACCACGGGGACGGACACCTCGGACGCCACCGCCGGGGCCGGGGATATCCTGTCCCCCAGGACGGCCTACACCGCCGCCGGGAGGGTGACGGGACGCATTCCTTCCCTGGGGGCGCAGACCATCACCCCGGGGACTTCGGCAAAGAGCATTGCCGGTGGGCAGTATCTGTCCGGGCCTCAGACCATCGCGGGAGATACCAACCTGACATCGGCGAACATCAAAAAGGGCGTCAGCATTTTCGGCGTGGCGGGGGCGGTGGAATCCACATTCAAGGCCACCCTGACGGTGACAGTGGACGTAGGTGCGGAGGTGCGGGCCGCCTGCGGGGAGCAATCAATTTCCGCGCTGTCCACCAACGGCACCGTGGTGCTGGAGCTGCCGTCCGAGGGGAAGTGGCGGGTGACTGCCGCCCGGGGCATGACACAGTACAGCACGGCAATTGTCGATGTGACCTCCAGCTATCAGGCGGCCCTGACGGCGGAGATCTATGTTGAATATTACGGTGCGGCCCCCGTACTAAGCGCGGCCCGGTCTAACCTTGCCGCGCCGCCCGTTTCCGGATGGACGTCGGAGCACCGCCTTACGGTGTTTGCGGGGGGAATACCGCTCCTAATGCTCCTGTCGCGGGGCGCACCTACCAGTCGGACGCGGCAGACGCGTATAACGAGAATCTGACCAAAACCACGCTCCAGAACCTGTTTCAAAAACGCCAGGACCTTGTGGCGGCCAACCTGTTGGACTTTATGCTGTTTGCGGGCGGCTGGTATCAAAGCGGGCTGGAAAATTTCTGCTGCGATACGGTGGATATGTATGACGGGTCCGGAAGCCACAGCCATATGATCACCCCGTTGAGCGCGCCGAGGGCGCACATGGGGGCGGCGGCAGTCGATGGCCACATTTTGTTTGGCGGTGGATGGAATGTGGTTACAAGGGTGGAAAGTTCTGCGGTAAGGGCGATGTTGTGGAGGCCTATGACCTGTTTCTGACGCGCACCACGCCGCAGGCCCTGGCGGCAGGCAGGGAGGCCCCGGCAGCCGCTTCTCTGGATGGTTATGCGGTTTTTACAGGCGGGTTAGTCCCGGGGGAGGACTACAAATACCCCGGCGGTGCCGACGTTTATAACGCCCAGCTTGTGCGCACCGGATCGGATAATGGACTTCTCGCAGAAGGGGCGGCCGGGACAGTGGTCGGCGGGTTTGCGCTGTTTGGGGGCGGGTGCCGGTATGCGCCCACAGGCACAACCGTTACCCGCTACAATACCGTAAGCGCATTCCATCGTGTAATAAGAGGATAGCATGGCAATCTACTTAGACGGGCAAAAAATTGCCGGATTCGGCGGGCGGCAGGGACAACGAGGCCCGCAAGGCCCTGTTGGTGAGACAGGCCCCCAGGGTGAGCGGGGCGAACAGGGCCCCGTCGGGCCGCAGGGTGAAGCTGGGCCAATAGGCCCCAGGGGCGAGCCTGGGCCGAAGGGAGAGAAGGGGGACAGCGGCGGCGTCCCTCCCGGCGGCGGCGCGGGGCAGGTGCTGTCCAAAAAGACCGCCGGGGACTATGACACGGAGTGGATTGACCCGCCGGAGGGCGGCGTGGCGAGCTTCCACGGGCGCGCCGGGGCCGTTGTGCCGCAGGCGGGGGATTATACGGCGGAGATGGTGGGGGCGGTGACGGCGGAGCAGGTGGCCGCCGCAATCCGGGCGGCGGTGCTGGACAGCTGGGAGGGGAGCTACTGATGGGCACGCAGGAGGTGAAGCTGAAGGCCATCGCGGACGCTATCCGGGAGAAGGATGGAACCGCCGAGCCCATTCCCGCCGCTGACTTTCCTGACCGCATACGGGCCATCTCCACGACCCCGGAGGGCTTGCATACGATTACCGTGGAGGCAAACGACCCGGACGGCGGGACGGTATCCGGCGGCGGGGTGGCCTCTGGCGGAATGGTGCTGACTGTAGAAGCGGTAACGGCAAACGGCTACAATTTCAGCGGCTGGCAGGAGGGCGGCACCACCGTCAGCACCGCCGAAACCTACACCTTCACGGCTACGGGAGATAGGACGCTGGTGGCGGCGTTTGAAGAAACATCGCAATATGTATCTGGCGTCGATTGGTGGGCCTCAAACCTCCCTGTGTCTGCGTATTGGTACGATGTGACTTATGGCAATGGAAAGTTTGTGGCAATCTCAGGATATACCAGCAATATAACCGCCTACAGTACGGATGGCATCAATTGGACAACGGGAGCCCTTCCGTCGTTTACAAAAAGCTGGCAATCTGTAGTTTACGGTGATGGGAAATTTGTGGCAGTTGCAAGCAATGTGAGCAAAGCCGCCTACAGCACAGATGGCGTCAATTGGACGGAAACTACCCTTCCTTCGTCTGCAAACTGGACATCCGTAACCTTTGGAGACGGAAAGTTTGTTGCAATTGCAAGCGGCACCAGCAAAGCCGCTTACAGCGCGGACGGCATTCGTTGGACAGCGGCAACGCTTCCTTCGTCCGCAAGTTGGTCCATTACTTACGGTAACAGGAAGTTTGTGACGGTTGCTTACAACTCGAACAAAGCCGCCTACAGTACGGACGGCGTTAGTTGGACAGCGATCAGCCTCCCCGCATTTGCCAAATGGAAGTGCGTAACCCACGGTGACGGAAAATTCGTAGCGATTGCAGGCGTTGACAAAACCAAAACAGCCGCCTACAGCGCGGACGGCATTCATTGGACAGCGACAACGCTTCCTTCTTTCGGGGATTGGCATCGCGTTATCTGTGGGGACAGAAAATTTGTCGCATTCGTACAACAAGGAACCACTGCCGCTTACAGCAGCAGGAAAGGCCCCGGCGTGTGATCCCGCCGTCTGACTACAGAAAGCCGCCCCTTCCGGGGCGGCGGCAATCCACAGTATTTGACAAAACGCGGCGCAAGATGGTATACTCGCCACCAGAAGGACGCTGTTACATAAAGGCGGTTAGCCCACCGTTATCACCCCAGGCGAATACCCAAGGGGGAGGTGGTGCTTATGGGAGACGGACTGTGGACGAAAGTCCTGCGGTTTGTGGTGTGCTTCATCATCGTTCTGCTGTTGATGATAGCCACGGCCCAGAAAGCGTGTTGACCGCCCGGATAGCCCCCGAGCGGTCAACGGTAAGATTTTGACTGTTCTGGGCTAACCGCTTGTGACAGTGCCCTTCTTTGATTATTATACCACACGCCCCCGTTTTGTCAATGATAAAACGGGGGCCAGGCTGTCGAAAAAGTCTGCCGAGGGGCAGACTTTTTCATATAAACGAGGTAAA
>CAJUCA010000119.1 GCA_910585265.1 uncultured Oscillospiraceae bacterium
CCACCGGCGTATAGTACCGGGCAAAGCGGGTGATGAAGTTTTCCATGCGGCCCTTCTTGTCGCTGGCGTTCTCCACAAGGTCAAGAATTTTTGCAACGGTGGATTCCCCAAATTCCTTAGTGGTCTGGATGGTCAAAATGCCGGTCTGATTGATGCACCCGCTGATAACCTCCATGCCTGCCTCTACTTCACGGGGCATGGATTCACCTGTCAGAGCCGAAGTGTCCAGCGTGGAGCTGCCCTTGATGATCTTGCCGTCCAGCGGAACACGTTCACCGGGCTTTACAATGATGGTGTCACCGATCTTCACGTCCTCCGGGTCTACTTGGATCAGCTTGCCGTCTTTCTCAATGTTGGCGTAGTCCGGGCGAATATCCATCAGGCTGGTGATGGAGCGGCGGGACTTGGAAACAGCATAGGACTGGAACCACTCGCCTACCTGATAGAACAGCATAACGGCCACGCCCTCGGAGTGTTCGCCTAAAATCAGCGCCCCAACGGTGGCAATCGTCATGAGGAAATTCTCGTCAAACACTTGACCATGCAGGATGTTGGTGATGGCTTTCCAGACAATATCCCAGCCGATCACCGCATAGCAGACGAGGTAGACCCCCAACTCCGCCCAGCCCTCCAGATGGAGCAGGCCACCGGCGGCGAACAGCACCGCCGCCACGATAATACGGACCAACAAATGCTTTTGTTTTTTTGTCATGTTGATACTCTCCTTTCCGCAAGAACACCGGCCACCCAAGGGTAGCCGGTGCTTTTGCACAGTTACGCTTTGACCGTCACATCCGGCTCGATCTTCTTGATGAGTGCCTTGGCCTCGGCCAGCACGCTGTCAAACTTCTCGTCCGGGGCCTCCAGCACCATCTTCTGGCCCAGGAAGTTGACGGTTACACTGGTAACGCCGTCGATCTTCTGGACGGCGTTCTGGATTTTGTCGGCGCAGTGGCCGCAGTCCAGGTCAATGAGCTTAATGGTCTTTTTCATAGCGTTAAGTTCCTTTCTTTATTGAAATATGTGGTTTGTGGTTGGTTAGACATGGCCAAACGATTAAAAACCTGTTTAATCGTTTCGCTTTGCAGTATAGCCATCAGCCCCCATAAAGTCAATGCTTTTGGACCCGATATTCCTCTTTGGAGCGCAAAACCTCCTGATTGGATTTCTCCCGAAAAACAAAAACCATTTGGATAAAAAATGCTCCACAATGGAGCGGACAGCGGAGGCAAAAACCGTTTATAATAGCCCTCGGTCAATGCCATTCCCCTACCGGGGATGGGTATTGATACAAACCATAAGAAAGAAGGGATTATTTTGCGTAAGGAGCAATTTGACATCACAGGCATGACTTGCTCCGCTTGTTCAGCCAGGGTAGAAAAAAGTGTTGCCAAGCTCCCCGGCATCCAGGAGGTGTCTGTCAATCTGCTGAAAAACAGCATGGTGGCATCCTATGACGAAGCTGCACTTGACACGGGGCAGATCATCCAGGCGGTGGAAAAGGCTGGGTACGGAGCGATCCCCAAGGCTGGGCAGAACAAGCCCGCTGTCGAGCGAACAGCCGCTTCTGTCCCTGCTGGTAAACCGGCGGTCAGCACCGCCCAAGCGGAGTACAAACAAATGAAGGGCCGACTATTGCTGTCCGCCATCTTCACCATTCCCCTGTTTTACATCTCAATGGGCCACATGATGGGGTGGCCGCTACCCAGCGGTCTGCTGGGAATGGAGAACGCCATCACCTTTGCGTTCACCCAATTCCTGCTGCTCATTCCCGTGGTGTTCGTCAATGCGAAATACTACCGCATGGGCTTTAAGACCCTGTTCCACGGTTCGCCCAATATGGATTCGCTGATCGCCATCGGCTCCGGCGCGGCTATTGTCTACGGCATCTATGCCATTTTCAAGATCGGCATTGGTTTCGGTCACGGCGATATGGAAACGGTACACAGCTTTATGATGGATTTGTACTTTGAATCCGCTGGGATGATCCTGACCCTTATCACGCTGGGCAAAACTCTGGAGGCCCGCGCCAAGGGCAAGACCTCGGATGCCATCACCAAGCTGATGAACCTTGCGCCCAAGACGGCCACTGTGGAGCGGAACGGCATAGAACAGCAAATCCCCGTGGAACAGGTACAGCAGGGGGAAACGCTGATTGTCAAGGCCGGTGAATCTGTCCCTGTGGACGGCGTGGTGCTGGAGGGCTTTTCCTCCGTAGATGAATCGGCTTTGACCGGCGAGAGCATCCCCGTGGAGAAGCACGTTGGCGATACGGTAATTGGTGCGACCATCAATAAGACTGGCTATTTCAAAATGCAGGCCACTAAGGTGGGGGATGACACCACTCTGGCGCAGATTGTCCGGCTGGTAGACGAAGCTACCAGCTCCAAGGCCCCCATCGCAAAGCTGGCGGATAAGGTTGCTGGGGTATTCGTTCCGACTGTTATTGGTATCGCACTTGTGGCGGCGGCGGTCTGGCTGGTGCTTGGCTATGGCGTTGAGTTTGCCCTTTCCATTGGCATCTCCGTCCTGGTGATCTCCTGTCCTTGCGCCCTGGGGCTGGCAACGCCTACCGCTATCATGGTGGGAACGGGCAAAGGGGCAACGAATGGCATCCTGATAAAATCGGCGGAGGCGTTGGAAACCGCCCACAACATTGATACTGTCGTGCTGGACAAGACCGGCACGATCACCCAGGGCAAGCCGGTGGTAACGGACATTTTGTGTGAAGCTGGGGCAGACCGCCTGGGACTGCTGAAAATTGCCGCCTCGCTGGAAAAGCTGTCAGAGCATCCTCTGGCGGACGCTATCACCGCCGAAGCGGGAAAGGCAAAGCTGCCGCTGTCCCCGGTTGAGGACTTCCAGCAGATTCCCGGTCAAGGCATCGTAGGCCGGGTAGACGGCGAAATGTGTCTGGCAGGCAACCGCCGCATGATGGACGCCCACAATATCACGGGCGGGGAACTGCTGCGCTCCGGGGAAACACTGGCGGCAGAGGGCAAAACACCCCTGTTCTTTGCCCGCGCCGGGAAGCTCATGGGCGTGATCGCTGTGGCCGATGTAGTCAAGCCTACCAGCGCCCAGGCTATCCAGGAATTGTCCGGCCTCGGTATTGAGGTGGTCATGCTCACCGGGGACAATGCAAAGACCGCTCAGGCCATCCAGCGGCAGGTCGGCGTAGACCGGGTAGTGGCCGAAGTGTTCCCCCAGGACAAGGAAAAGGAAATACGCCGCTTGCAGGACAGCGGCAAAAAGGTGGCGATGGTTGGGGACGGCATCAACGATGCTCCCGCGCTGGCCAGGGCCGATGTGGGCATCGCCATCGGAGCGGGAACAGATGTAGCGATCGAATCCGCCGACATTGTGCTGATGAAAAGTGATCTGCTGGATGTGTCCACGGCCATTCAGTTGAGCAAGGCCGTCATCCGCAACATCAAGCAAAACCTGTTTTGGGCCTTTATCTACAACATCATCGGCATCCCTATCGCCGCCGGTGTATTCTTCCTCTCTTTCGGCTGGAAGCTCAATCCCATGCTGGGGGCGTTCGCCATGAGTTTCAGTTCTGTATTTGTTGTGTCCAATGCACTCCGGCTGCGGTGGTTCCAGGCAAAGCATGAGGTTTACCCTGAAAACCACCAAGCCGAAGTGGATATAGGCAAAAATAATCAAAAAGGAGTGTTTCAAAATATGGAAAAGGTACTGTTAATTGAAGGTATGGTATGCGGAAACTGCGTCAAGCACGTCCATAAAGCTCTGACCGGGCTGGAGGGTGTGCAGGAGGCTGTTGTTGAGCTGGAAAGCAAGACTGCCAAGGTGTGCCTGGACAGCAGCGTGTCCGATGATACGCTGAAAGCGGCGGTGGAGGATGCTGGGTACACACTGGTCAGCATCCAGGAAACAGCATGAAGGCCAAGCGGGGCGATGTTGCCCACAAGCTGAAGATAGCGAGGGGCCAGTTGGACGGTATTCTGCAAATGATCGAGGCTGATCGCTACTGTGTGGATATATCCAATCAGATCATGGCGACCCAAGCTCTGCTCAAAAGCGCCAATCAGCAGATTTTGCAAGCCCATATTCGTAGCTGCGTCCGGGAGGCTCTGCAAACCGACGCCGCAAATCCAAAACTGGAAGAAGCGTTGAAACTGCTGGAAAAAATGGCGCAGTAGTAACCGGGAGCGGAAAGGCCTTCATCTTTCCGCTCCCTTTCTCATTCCTGTTCGGATTGCAAATGCTCCGTTTTGGAGCGGACAATGCCGTTTGATTTCGCTATACTTACAAGTGGTTAGATGTGGCTAATTTCAAGGAGGTGCGATTATGCAAAAAACGCTTGACACAAGAACGAAACTGCTGACAAAAAGCCCGTTTCCGCTGATGATAGAGCTGGCTATCCCCGCCGTTCTGGGCATGGTAGTCGTGGGACTCTACAACATGATGGATTCCATCTTTGTCGGCCAGATGGTCGGGGATGTGCAGATGGGGGCTGTCTCTGTGTCCTATCCCTTTACCCTCATCAATGCCGGTTCCGCCGCCATGATCGGCGTCGGTTCCGCCTCGGTGCTGTCCCGCGCTATCGGGAAGAAAGACCAAGACACCGTAAAGAAGATCATGGGCAACCTGGTTGCCGTAGTGTTGCTGATGTCCGTGGTTTACATGGCGATCGGTATGGTGTTCACCCGGCAGCTCTTATCCCTGGCCGGAGCCAGTGACAACATCCTGACCTATGCAGAAAAATATCTGCGGATCGTGTTCGCCGGTTCCCTGTTCGTGAATTTCTTCCAGAGC
>CAJUCA010000120.1 GCA_910585265.1 uncultured Oscillospiraceae bacterium
GCCGGAAACAGAAAGCGCAGTATCAGGTGCGTGGACGGTCCGGCAAGCCCGTCACGAACACAATTCCCTACCATGAGTGAGCTGGTGGAGAAGCTGGCGGAGCAGTACGGGTGGAGTCCCAGCGTTCCCAACCTCTCTGATAAGCTGCGCCGGGAATCCCTGCGCTACAAGGAGGCCGTGGAGCTGGCTGATGCTCTCGGCTATGACCTCGTTTGGCAGAAGCGGCGATAAGGGGGACTATGGCGAAAAGTAAAACCAGCGGTATCTATTTCAAAGTTACAGACGAGGAACGGGAATTGATTGAGCAAAGGATGGCGCTGATGGGCATTCGGAACATGAGCGCCTACATTCGGAAGATGTGTATTGACGGCTACATTGTCCAACTGCAAATCAAGGAGCTGGACGAGTGCGCCAAGCTCCTGCGCCATACTTCCAACAATGTGAATCAGATCGCCCGCCGGGTCAATTCCGGCGGCGGGGTCTACCCCGACGAGGTGGACGAGATCACCGCAAAGCTGACGGAGGCCAGCGAGCTTTTCGGAAACATTTTGGAGCAACTATCGAAAATCAAATAACGATCTGGTGGTGGGCCGCATTTTACGGCCCACCACTTTTTCATTTGAGAGGAGGATGTGAAGATGGCAACAACACGACTGATGCCCTTACACAGCGGCAAAGGCCGGACTGTGGCGGAGGCCCTGGGCCGGGTGACAGACTATGTGGAGAATCCAGAGAAAACAAACGGCGGCGATTTGGTCACGGCCTATCAATGCAATCCGTCTATCGCTGACCAGGAGTTTCTTTTTTCCAAGCGGCAGTACGCCGCCATTACCGGCAGAGAGCGAAAAGAGAATGATGTGATCGCCTACCACTTGCGTCAGTCTTTTAAGCCGGGAGAGATTACGCCGGAACTGGCGAACAAGATCGGCTATGACCTCGCTATGTCGCTGACGAAGGGCAAACACGCCTTTATTGTCTGCACCCATATTGACAAACATCACATTCACTCGCATATTGTGTTTAACTCGACTGCCATAGACTGCACCCGGAAATTCCGAAACTTCTGGCGGTCCTCATTCGTAATTCGTAAAATCTCCGATATGTTGTGCCTGGAGAATGGGCTGTCGGTGATTGCGGAGCCGAAGCCCAGCCGGGGCAGCTATAGCACATGGTTGGGGGAGGATAAGCCGCCTACCGTCCGGGGCCAGTTGGAGCAGATGATCGACACCGCCCTCGGTCAAGGCTGCAAGGATTTTGACAGTTTCCTCGCCGCCATGAAAACGGCGGGAGCGGAGGTTAAGCGAGGCAAACATCTGGCGTTCAAAATCCCCCACGGCAAGAGGTTCGTGCGCTGTGATTCCCTCGGCGCGGACTACTCCGAAGCGGCAATTATGGAACGCATTTCCGGTAAACGGATTGTCGCTCCAAGGGCAAAGGCGGCGGCAAGGTCCAAGCCCAATTTGCTGATTGACATTCAAGCAAAAATGCAGCAGGCCAACTCTCCCGGATTCGAGCGGTGGGCAAAAATCTTCAACCTCAAAGAGATGGCAAAGACGGTCATCTACTTGCAGGAAAAGGGTCTGACTGATTTTGGAGAATTGGAGAAAGCCTGTGATGCGGCGGCGCAGTAATTCAACGATTTGGGCGACCAGATGAAAGCCGCTGAACAAAGAATGAAAGACATTTCCGAACTGCAACGGCACATTGGAACGTACTCCAAGAACCGTGAGGTTTACGCCCAATATCGGAAACTGACAGGCAGGAAACAGGCCAAGTTTTATGAACAGCATACCAGCGAGATTGAAGGTTGTCAAGCGGCGAAGCGGTACTTCAATTCTCTCGGTTTGAAAAAACTCCCGTCTATGCAATCGCTGAAACAGGAGTATGCCATGTTGCAGGCCGAGAACAAACAACGGTATCCAGAGTACAAGCAGGCAAAGGCAAAAATGATAGAACTGCTCACCGCCAAAAACAACGTGGAGCGGATTTTAGGCGTGACGGGAAAAGAGAAAAATCGTGACCGCCAGCAGGAGGCGCGTTGAAGATTTTTCTCTCCCTGCGGGTAACAGCAGACGCCGGAGGCGGCTTAAAAAACCGGGCGCACTTGCGCCCGGTTTTACAGGGGTTTGGGGGCGGTCAGCCACCAACAAGCACGCGCCGGGTATATACCGGCGCATTGCTTGCCGCTACCTTATTTGGGTAGTACGTTTCGCTTCAAACTGGTATAGGCCAGCAAAATATAGATTGCGTAAATCAGGAAGAAAATCCCCAGCGAAATGAGCACGATGGCTCCGGGACTATTCATTCCCACCATCACCCCCGGTTCGGGGGCATGAGACAAGTTAAGGATAAAGGGTACGCCAATCAGCACAGGGGGCACGGCGGGCAGGGCGTAGTAGATGGCAAACTGACGGCCCAGGGCCTTTGCCATCTCCCGGCGGTCCATGCCCAGCTTTTGCAGGAGTTGGAACTGCTGCCTATACCGCCCTGTCTCGCTGAGCTGTTGGATTGTAAGGATAGTAGCAGCGGTCATGGTGAGGGCCAGAGCCAGAAAGAAAAGAGGAAATACGCACAGGACGGTTTGAGCTGCCATATCTGCCTCCTCTTGGGCTTTGGTATGGATTTCGTCATAGCTTGGGTCCAGACCCTTCGCCCCCAGCCCGTAGTTGATGTCGCACAGTTCGTTGAATTGCGCCTCCGTCACTGGCTGGACTGTTTTTGCCGCATAGGCGTTGTGAAACACCGGAAGCCCCTCCGTCGCTTCGTCTGGTACTACGAGGATATACCGCGCCCCATTGCCCGTGTCGTAATTTTGCAGCAGGTGTTCCGTATGGACACCGCCGGGAATCAGGTTGAGGCCGCCCAAGGAGATGGGCTGGGTATAGCCGGTCATGTGCTTTTCCAGGTAGCCCCTACAGTGGATGAGATACTCCCCCGGCTTTAATTCCACCGTCGGATAGCCGGCGATGGTGCGGAGAGCGGCATAGTCGCTATAGCGCAGCACCGGGTCACGGTCGAAGTAGCGATAATAGTCCTCACCCCCGCTTTCCACATAGTCCATGACCTGGCTATCCTTTGCTTGGTAGATGCTGTAGGATAGCTCCTGTTCCACGGAGATGTTAGCCTGGATATAATCCAGATAATCCTGGCTGAGAGGTTCATCACCGGCAACGCCGATATACAGGTCGAAACAGGCACTTTCCGCCGCGCGACCCGCAAAAAGCCCCCGGAACATCATCCCCGAACCTTCAGAGATCAGGGTGGCGGTGAATATCAGGGAAATGACAGCCATGAGCGTCCCCATCGTAGCCAGCTTGGAAGTAAGGGTACGAAACACCAACAAGGTTTGTCCCTGGTATTTCCGGGCTGGCCGCTTGTCGAAGAAGGCGGGTACACCAGAGGCAAAACTCAGGAAAAATCCGAACAGGAACACAATCACACACCCTGCCCCGATGATGCCAAAGATGGACCCTCCTGCCATCAATAGGCAGGTTCCGATCACGCCCAACACAATAGAGACAGAGAAAACCAAACGGCGTACTTTTCCTGTACGAATGACCATGCCCTCGTTGATTTGGTCAACATAGATCAGGTCGTGGATATTCGCCTTACGGATATATTTTCGGCTGCGGCGAAGGGCAAAGACGTAAATCAGAGCAAAATAGAGGACTGTCAATCCCAAAGCGGGGAGAGAGAAGCCAAAGGAAAAGGTATAGGGCAAGCCGAACAACGTCAGTACAATAGCACGAAACGCCTGATAGAGCAGCCCGCCCAGGGCGGTCCCCAGTGCCAGGGCGCAGCCGCCCACGGCCAGATTTTCCAGAAAGAACAGCCGGGCCACCTGTCGGTTCTCCAGGCCAATAAGCAGATACGTCCCTAACTCCCGTCCCCGTCGCAGGAGCATGAATCTGGTGGCGTAGGCCACCAGCCAGCCAAAGATATAGACTACCACTACACTAGCTAACACGATAATAAGGGGAAGCATTGATATCCCCTTGGACAGGGTGATAATCTCCTGAGAAAACACCAGCCCGTTAAATGAATACAACAGAGTGGCAGCCATGACTACCGTGACAAAGTAGACCAGATAGTCCTTGGTCTGCCGCTTGGCGTTGCGCAGGGAAAGCTCAGATAACGTCACTGACATCACCCCCCAGCGCGGCAAGAACATCCAGAATTTCATGGTAGAATACGGGCCGTCCCCGTTCTCCCCGCAACAGTTCATTGAACACCCGCCCATCCTTGAGGAACAGCACCCGTTTGGCATAGCTGGCACTGTAGGCATCATGAGTGACCATGAGAATGGTAGCGCCCATATCCTGGTTCATGGTGGTCATGATCTCCAACAGGTTCTTGGATGCCTTGGAGTCCAGCGCCCCGGTGGGTTCATCGGCCAGGAGCAGGGATTGTCCTGCAACCATGGCCCGGGCGCAGGCGGTCCGCTGCTTCTGGCCCCCGGATACCTGATAGGGAAATTTCGCCAGGATGTCGGTGATGCCCAGTTTTCCAGCCACCTCTCGCACCCGGTTCTGTACCGTTCCGGGGTTCTGGTGATTCAGAGAGAGGGCCAGGCCTATGTTTTCCTCAATAGTCAGGGTATCCAGCAGATTGAAGTCCTGGAACACGAAGCCCAGACGTTCCCGGCGGAACTTTGCCAACGCTTCTTCGGACAGATCGGCAATGCTCACGCCGTCCAGCAGGATACTCCCAGCGCTGATGGTGTCGATGGTGGAGAT
>CAJUCA010000121.1 GCA_910585265.1 uncultured Oscillospiraceae bacterium
CTGTATAGTTACTGTAGCAGTAGGTGGTCGGCAGATAGGCCAGCAGGACGGAGAGAATCAATGCCAACGCCAGCAAAATCCAGGTGAGCCTTGACTTCAAGACCCGTTTCAGTTCCAAACGAAAGATTCTCATTCACCGATACCTCCTGTCATTTTCTACGCTGCTCTCCGGGAACATCCACAGATACAGGTCCTCCAGCCGGGGTGTCGCGGTGCTGGAGACGGCGTTGCGGGGCCGGTCCGACAGATAGCGGATAGAGACGCTGCCATCGTTCTCGTTTCGCAGATTGGTAATTTGCAGCTTGCTCTCATATTCCGGTACGGCCTCTGCCGGGATGGTGCAGCTCCACACCTTACCCTCCACCAGCTTGGTCAATTTCTCCGTCGTCCCCGTCGCCAGCAGCTTGCCGCCCTTGATGATGGCGTGGCAGGTGGCGATATACTCCACGTCAGGGACGATGTGGGTGGAGATCAGCACGATCCGGTCATGGGCAAACTCCGAGAGCAGATTGCGGAAGCGCACCCGCTCCCCGGGGTCCAGGCCCCCGGTGGGTTCGTCCAAAATCAGCACCTCCGGGTCGTTCAGCAGAGCCTGGGCAATCCCTACCCGGCGTCTCATGCCGCCGGAGAGCTTGGAAATCTTCTTGTTGTAGACGTCCATCAGGGCGACCCATTCCAGCAGCTCACGAATCCTCCGCCAGCTCTGCCGCTCCGGGAGCCCCTTTAGGGCAGCCACATAGGCCAGGTAGTCCTTGACGGTGAACTCCGGGTGGAAGCCGAAGTCCTGGGGCAGAAACCCGAAAATGCTCCGATACCGTTCCCCTAACTCCTGAATGGGAACACCGTCATACACCACCCGGCCGGAGGTGGGCTGCATGATCCCGGCAATCATCCGCATGAGGGTGGTCTTGCCCGCGCCGTTGGCCCCCAGCAGGCCCCATACCCCCGGTGTCAGTTCCAGACTGATGTCATTAACTGCTTTTTTATCCTTGAACCGCTTGGAAACGTGATCAATCAGCAATTCCATGTGAAAACTCCTTTCCCGCTGATAAAAATAAAGGTGCTCTTGCCTTGGCACTGTCATTGTACCAAAAGCAAGAGCAGCCTTTTCTCGTTCGCTCACACGGGCTTCCTCTGTTTTTCTACGGACTTTCTTACGATTTTCTCACAGAGCGGTGATAGGCTCGGTTTGTCCTGCGGGGACGCTTTTTCCTGAATAGCTTTGACACCACAAAGAAAATCAGATACCCCAATATCCCGCCCAAGGTATTGAGCATGAGATCGTCGATGTCTGCCGATCTGCCGGTAAAATACTGGGTGAACTCAATGGCGAGGGAGAACAGCGCCAGGGAAAGAGCGGTTTTCCAAAAGCTGCGCATTCTCCAGAAGGCCACCGGCATCATAAAACCCAGAGGGACAAACATCACGACATTCGCGGCAGTTTGGGCGATCTTCTTTGGCTCCGGCATACCCCAAGTCTCTTGAAAGACCTGGAAGGGAACCAAGTTCAGCGAGCGATCTGCCGCAACTGTTTTGGACGCGCCAACAATGACCGTCGCCGCCAGGACGATGATCACGCAGGCCCCGAACAGGAAGTAGGCGATCTGCTTTGCCGGCGGCACTCGGTTTCGGAGCAAAAAGCAGACGGGTACATAGATAACGGCCATACCCAAGAGGCAGACGGCGCTGATGATACAATAGCCCAGGATTTCTCGAATCATAAACATAGACGTTCCTCCCACAAAAACACCGGCGGTTTTGGTTCTATCATACCAAAACCGCCGATACTTGTTTTGCGTTTTCCCTACAGATTTTCTGACAATTTTCCTACACTCCAGATTATTTCGCCTTCAGACGGACTTCTTACGCTTTCCTCCACCGCTTCAAGGTCGGGAACCAGCTTCGCATCATCTTCTCCGCCTCCTCCCGGGTGCCGAAGGGGTGGCCGTTCTCCTCATTGAACTTCAGGTTAAAGGCAATCATGTCATCCATAGTGGCGTCGGGGGCGGTAAAGGCCCCGTTCTGATAGCAGTAGCGGCAGTACTCGCCGCTGAGGGTTCCGTCCGCCTCTGTCCCCGCATCCTCGGGCTTGTCCAGGGGCATACCGCAGCACTGACAAAAATTACGTTCTTCCATGAGAAGTACCTCCTTATTTTTGGCGGGGTTTTCTCCCGCGCCTCTGACACAAGAATACTCCTTCAACCCTGACACGGCCTGTCAAGTTTCGTAGACCTCCAAAAACTTTTTACCTTCCCGGACAAGAATATCCCGCCAATAGCCAGGAGACAGCACCTCAAGCTGACTGCCGAAGGAAAGCAAGAAGGATAGAAGCCACTGGTCTTCAGGAAAATTACAGTTCACCAGCAGATGGCTGTCCGACTCCCGGGTAATTTGCTTCGGGTGGAAGTAGTCCTGCACCCGCCAGGCGGCGGAGGGCTGGAACCGCAGGCGCAGCTCTGTCCCCTGCTCCCCGCCGGGAGAGGGAACCTCCAGCCGTTCCGGGGGATGCCGGGGTGGGCAGCTTTCCTCCTCCAAAGTCGGGTCCTCCATCCGCGCCAAACGGAAAATACGCCAATCCTGCCGAATCCGGCAGTAGGCCGACAGATACCAGCACCCGCTCTTGAACACCAGCCGGGCGGGTTCTACGGCCCGGCGGCTTTTCTCCCCGGCGGAGCTGTAGTAGGTGAAGGACAGAGGCCGACGGGCCAGGATGGCTCTCTTCACCAGGGTGAAGGTTTCACGCTCCGCCGCTCCGCTGCCCCAGTCAGTGAAGTCTACCTCCAGCCAGTCCCCACCCTCCCGGTGGAACAGGGCGGTCAGTTGGGCAAGCGTTTCCTTCTCCAGCCCGCTGCCGGCGGCCAGGACGGCCTGGAGGGCGAACAGGATCTCGTCCTGCTGGGCCTGGGAGAGCAGTGCCTTGTCCAGTACAAACTGATCCATCAGCCGGATGCCGCCGCCCTGGCCCTGCTGGGTAAATACAGGAATACCGGCGGCGGAAAGGGCTTCAATGTCCCGGTAAATGGTCCGCTCTGACACCTCCAGCCGCTGGGCCAGCTCCCCGGCGGTGACAGCACGTTTCTCCACCAGAAGATATAGAATTTCAAAGAGACGGCTGTTTTTCATTGATGTTTTACCAACCCCTATCCGTTAGGATTTTATCAAACTTCTTCTCCGACAGGATCTCATGGGTCACCAGCTGGCCGTCATAGAACAGAGAGAAGGTGGTAAAGGGCGAGGGAGCGTTCTGGGCCTCCTCCCTGGTCTGGATGTGGACAGCTTGGAAAACGGCGTTCCGTTCCTTTGCCATGCGCTCCAGCACCGGCACATACTTCGCCGTAAACGGGCACTGGCTGGTGTAATAGAGCACAAATCCCTTGGGCACGGCCCCATGCTCCCGCATGGTATCCCGGAAGCGGGGCCGCTCCGCGCCCTCCATGAAGGGCAGATACAGCAGCTCAAAATAGGGCTCCACCGTATCCGCCGTCACAAAGCCCTTGTGCCGCATATATCCGGGGTCGGAGAGAAAACCCAGTTTCTTTTTGGAGGACAGGATCACAAGTCCCTTTTTCCCCTTTGCCTTGCTGTCCTCGATGCAGGCGTCCAGCAGGAGGTTGGAGTACCCATGCCCCTTGAACTGCCCGGACACCCACAGGCAGTCGATAACCATGTACCCCTCCGCCTCGACGGGCACCCAGGCGTACTCGGCGGGGATGTACTCAATAAAGCATTTCCCCCGGACATTGCCCTTCAGGAAAACAAGCCCCTCGTCCAGCCGCTCCTTCAGCCAAGCCTTTTTGGACATGACTTGCACATCCTTATTGTTGGATATGGCGCAGCAGATGTGCTCCTGGTCAATGTTGTCGTGGGTCAGTTTGATAAGCTCCATGATGGATTGCCTCCGTATCATTCGATTTGTAGATTCAAAATTCATCAAAGAGATTTAATTGGGTAGGACGGTTGTCTCTTAATCCTTCAATTTAGTTAAATCCTCTAAATACATTTCTGTATAACCACATTCTGGGCAGACTGCAACTCTAACATCATCTATAGTTGTCGCCTTTTGCTTTTCATCTATATGAACAACAATCCCATAGCCACCACCATTAACTTTAAGTTTTAAATCTGATTTCATGATTGCTCCACACTTTTCACATTTTCTCATTGTTTATACCTCCAAATTTCGATTTATCAGGATGATCATAGCACGACCAATCTTTTGGTTCAAACCGCAATCTGTGAAATCGACCAGTGCCATCAACACAAAAGGTAAAAGGAATAAGATTTTTGTGTTCACGATACGACAGGCAGCATCACCGTAAAGACCGTCAGGCCACCCCCGCTCTCCGCCGTGATCGTACCCTTGTGGAGCGTGACGATCTGCTTGGCGATGGCGAGGCCCAGCCCGGCCCCGCTGGAGCCGCGCCCCGTGTCCAGCCGGTAAAACTGCTCAAAGATGCGCTCCAGCTTCTCCTGGGGAATAGTCCCGCCGTGGTTGGAAAACCTCAGCTTTACGCGGTCCTCGCCGCTCTCGGCCTCAATGGTGATCTCGGTTCCGTCGTAGCTGTAATTCACCGCATTCCGTAAAAGATTGTCAAAGACTCTCTGCATCTTGTCGGCGTCGCAGTTCAGCAGAATGTCCTCCCCAGCCGCAAGGCGACAGGTCAGGCCCTTCTGATCCAAAACCGGCTGAAACTCATACACCAGCTGCTCCAGCAGGCGGGTTAGGTTGATC
>CAJUCA010000122.1 GCA_910585265.1 uncultured Oscillospiraceae bacterium
CGGCCACCATCCCCGGCTACACCATCGACGAGGCCACCCGGACGCAGACGGTGGTAGTGAACCCCAACGACACGCAGACCCTCCACTTCACCAACACCCCCAGCACCACTCTTGTGATCGAGAAGTATATTGAGGGCACCACCACACCGCTGAAAGGCGTCACGTTCCTTGTGACAGACTCCAGCGGGGCCGTTGTGGGCAACAGCAACGGCGAGTTCATCACCGACGAGAACGGGCGCATCGTTCTGAACGACCTGACCCCCGGCACCACCGTCACCGCACGGGAGGTCAAGGCGTTGGAGGGCTATGTGCTGGACGGCCAGCCTAAATCCATTTTGATTAAGGCAGGTGAAGTTCAGACCCTCCGTTTTTACAACGCCAAGCAGGGCACCATCGTGGTGAAGAAGCTGGACAAGCAGACCAACGAACCGCTGGCCGGGGTGGAGTTCCAGATCACCTATGCGGACGGCTCCTACCTGGACGACGACTACGGCCACCTGTCCAGCAAGGGCCTCTACAAGACTGACGCCAACGGCGAAATCCGTATTTCCGGCGTGGTGGGCACCCTGGTCATCACGGAAACCAAGCCCCTGCCCGGTTACGTCATGGACGAGGGCACCAAAACGCAGACTGTCAAGGTAAACCCCACCGACACGCAGACCATCACCGTCTACAATACGAAGGTGGGCGGTTTGACCATCATCAAAAAGGACGAGGAAACCGGGGAGCGCATCAGCGGCGTTCAGTTTGAAATCCGCAAGCTCAACGGGGAGATCGTCGGCACCTACACCACCGACCGCTCCGGCGTCATTTCCCTGCCTGAAGCGGAAAAGGGCTGGTATCAGGTGACGGAGCTGAAAGCGGCCAAGGGCTATCAGTTGGACAGCCAGCCCTATCAGATCGAGGTAAAGGACGGCGGCACCGCCACCCTGGAGATCACCAACCGGCAGACCGGCAGCGCCATTATCCACAAGATCGACAGCGTGACCGGCAAGGGCATTTTCGGCGTGAAGTTCCTGCTGTCCGACGCCAAGGGCAACCCCGTGGGCACCTATGAGAGCGACAACGAGGGGTATGTCTATGTGGACGGCGGGCTTGCGGACGGCAAGTACACCATCCGGGAGATCGAGTGCGCGGAAGGCTATATCCTGGACACCCAGCCCAAGACCATCTATGTGGAGTACGGCGGCTGCACCACCATCACCTGGAAGAACACCGCCATCACCGGGCAGCTCCAGATCACCAAGACCAGCGCCGACTACAACAGCATGAACGGCTGGCCCGCTGGCACCCCCATCCCCGGCACCGTGTTTGAGGTCTACCACTACCGCACCGGGAACCTTGTTGATACCATCCGCACCGACAAGAACGGCGTGGCCGTGTCCAAGCCCCTGCCCCTGGGCCGGTACAAGGTGGTGGAATCCAAGGCCGCTGACTTCTACGCCCTGGACAAGACCCCCATTGACGTGGAGATCGAACACGCTGGGCAGATCGTCAAAGCGGCCATGACCAACAAGAGCCTTTATACCAACGTAGCCATTGAGAAATCCGGCTATAAAGAGGTCATGCCCGGTCAGAACATCCGCTACACGTTCTCCAACATCGCCAACAACTCCACCACGGCGCTCACCTCTTTCTATTGGAGGGACACCCTGCCCGTGGAGGCGGTGCGGCTGGCGAAGATCACCACCGGCACTTACAATGCCGCTGGCAGCTACAAGATCGTTTACAAGACCAATCTCTCCGGGGCCGACTACCGTGTGCTGGCGGACAGCCTGAACACCCAGCAGAACTATGTGTTGGAGGCGTCCCCCGTGGCCCTGCGGCTGGCGTCCAACGAGTACGTCACGGAAGTGATGTTCGTGTTCGGCGTCGTGCCCGCCAACTTCCGGCAGGTGGAAGCCCCCAAAATTGACTGCACCGTTGTGTCCTGGGCCAAGGGCGGCAGTCAGTTCGTCAATCAGGCGGACGTGGGCGGCGTCTACAACGGCCAGTGGATCATGGCGACCACCCGCTGGGTAACGAAGGTCTACGCCCCCTCCAAGCCCCTGCCCCGAACGGGGTATTAAGCACCATCCCCGTGGCCCGCACAGCGGGCCACTTACATACCCGTTCGCACATTTGAAACCGCTTGTTTTTTCCTGTACAATGTGGGCAGAGAAAGGGGCTGTTTCAAATGTTCAAACGGGAAAAGAAGGTCTATCTTGAATTGACTGATGCGGAATACCGGCTTGTGAGAAAGTACCTGATGGACTGGCGGAACAAGCTGACCGCCCAGGGCCGGGACGCTGGGCCGGTGAACGAGCTTCTGATAAAACTGATGGCCTGATAAAACCGCGTTCCTCCATATATATCGTACATACACCGCTCTTTGTCTGCTGGACATGGGGCGGTGTAAATTTTTGGACAAGGAGGAACCAACATTGAGCATTAAGTATAGTTTGCGGCTTTATGAGGAACCGCCTGACCGGGAGAGGGGCGGGAGCATGAACGCTGATGGTAAGAAGCCCTTAGAGGGCAATTTCCACGCTGTCTCCTGCTCAGGTGGGAAAGACTCGACAGCCATGCTTCTGCTGATGATCGAACGGGATATGCCTATTGACGTAGTGCTGACCGCCGATACCGGCATGGAGTTCCCGGAGATGTACGAGCATATGCAAAAGCTGGACGACCTGCTCTACCGGGAGCGCGGCATCCACATCACCACCCTGCGGCACCCCAGGGGCTTTGAATGGCTCATGTTTGAGGAACCGAAGGTGAAGCAGTCCAGCATTGAAAACCGGCAAAGGCTGGGGGTGTCCCTCTATGGGAACGGCTGGCCCGGTGCCCGTGTGCGCTGGTGTACGGGCCAGTTAAAAACACATCTTATCCACAAAGAGGTGAACCGGCTGAAAAAAGAGCGGAACGCCCTGCACTATGTCGGGATTGCCGCCGACGAGCCGAAGCGTATCAAGGACGACCAATATCCCCTGGTGGATTGGGGTATCACCGAAGCCGAAGCCTTGCAGATCAGCTATGACCGGGGCTTTGATTGGGGCGGTCTGTATCGGATATACAACCGCTGCTCCTGCTGGTGCTGTCCCCTCCAACGAATCGGGGAGCTGAAAAAACTGCGTGCCCATCACCCTGAATTATGGGCGCGGCTCCGGGAGATGGACAGACGGGCTATCGCGCAGTTTGGTCACAACCCCCTGGGGCAATTCACAAAAAATTGGACAGTGGAACAGTTAGAAGGTCGATTTGCCAACGAGGACAGGCAAATCGACCTTTCTGTCAGAGGGGAGCGATAATCATGGATAAAGGAAAAGACATGGATAAGGAGTTGTCCGGGATGCTGCGGGGCGTTCCGCCGCAAAACATTATGATCTCGTTTGACGATAAGCCCGCCAAGTCCCTGGCAGATCATGTGAAAGAGCAGCAGGAAAAGGCCAGACAGAAGAAGCGCAGGCCGCGTGACGACCGGGAGAGGTGACGGAAATGCCGGACAAAAAACGGATGATTGAAAATTTTGAGGTCATCCACTCGCTCCAGATCGGGGCGCGTGAGGTGGTGGTGGGCGTCAGCCCGAAGCAGGAGTTTATGTGCTGCTTCTGCACCCAGGACGGGATAAACGAGTATTGCACCGAGGCGATGGCAAGCGACGACTACCTGGAGATCATGGAGCTTTACACGGACAGGCTGAAAGGACAGGTGGCGGCGTTGCAGGCCCAGCGCAACACCCTCCACATTCCGCTGGACTTGCTGAACAGCGAACAGTGTTTCCCACTGAAAGACAGCGACGACATCACCGGCAAGGTGGTGGCGGTCAAGCCAAGCTCTCTCCGCTATGAGTACCGGCGGGCAGACTGCCAGCTTATCCTTGTGACGAATGGCAGCGGGGCGCGGGGCTATTCACGGGGCACATCGGTCTATGGCGTCAACGTGTTCACAGGTCGTAAAGCTGGCCGGTGGGAGCGTATGGATGTTTTAGGAGAGGTCAGGCCGGAGTGTATGCCGCAGTGGGCGAAAGACCACTTGCAGGTCATCCAGCGGGAGCGGGCGCTGGAAAAGGGGCGTGACAGCCGATGAAACTTCTGCTGGGCGGCTCCCCCTGCACCCATTGGAGCATAGCGCAGACCCGGAACCGGGAAACAAAGCCGGAGGGCCTGGGCTGGGAGCTGTTTCGCAACTACCTGATCGCCAGGGAGCGGTACGGGCCGGACTTCTATTTGTACGAGAACAACAAGAGCATGGCCCCGGCGATACGGGCGCAGATCACGGCGGAGCTGGGTGTGGAACCTATTTTGATAAACTCCGCCCTTGTGTCCGCCCAAAGCCGTCAGCGGCTCTACTGGACGAACATCCCCGGTGTGGAACTGCCGGAGGATCGGGGAATCGTTCTGCTGGATATTTTGGAAAGCGGTCTGCCACTCAGAGAAAAAGGATATACACTGGACGCAAATTACTACAAGGGAGGGGCCGCTCCCCTGAAGCACCAAAGCGGAAAGAGGCTGATAGTTGCAGAGCCGGTAAACGTCACCACAGACGGGAAGGCCCAATGCCTGCGGGCCACCTATTATAAAGACGGCATCCGCAA
>CAJUCA010000123.1 GCA_910585265.1 uncultured Oscillospiraceae bacterium
GCGCCTAACCTGCCGCGCCGGTTCCCTGTTACTCGTCCGTAAAGAGAAAGCGCATTTCCTCAAAGTCGGCGTCCGTCATAGCCTCCAACTTCCTGATCGTCTGCCGGTCCAACGCCTGCATATCCCCGTCCATATCGGGGAGGGCGGCGGTCATGCGGCCCATCGTCCTGCGCCGGTCGGCCTTGTAGTAGACACAGACCAGGTTTTCTTCCTCAACTGTGAAATGTACCATTATCACACCTCCAAATCCTGCGATTTATCCTTGGCGGGGGGCTTCTGCTGCTGCCCCTCTTTGGCCGCTTTCAACTGCGCCCGGATGGAGGGCTTTTCCTGCTGGGCTTTCCGGGCCTTGGCCTGCAATTCGCTGGGCTTCTCGCCGGAGAGGGGCCGCAGAAACGAAATGCGGTCAACCACCCAAAATGTGTTGTCATTCAACTGCCGCTGCCACGCCCCGGCCTTGGGCGACCAGCGGAAGCTGTTTTCTTTCAGGATGTTCCGGGTGGCCTCGTCGGGCTTGCCCTCGAAGAAAATTTGCAGGCGGTTGGCCTCCCGGTTGATCTCCACCGTGCCACCGTCGAACTCCCAGCCCACAAAGGCGGTTTCCCGCTGGCGGGTCAACTGCTCGATACGGCTGCGTACCTGCCGGATGTTGGCGTTGTTGGTGGACAACTGCCAGGGCAAAAAGGGGCTTCCTCCGCCACCCTCGGCCATGCCGGACTGGAACGCCTCAATGCTCTTTTGGGAGAGGTGGGGACAGCCCTCCAACGTCTTGTGCTTGCGGTAGTAGGCATTTACCGCTTTCATCATTTCCTGCGTGGCTTCCAGCTTTTCCAGCTTGGCTTGCAGCTTCTCAATGGCGTTGGGGTCGTCGGCGCTGATGCCGCCCATGCCCGTACTGCGGATTTTATCAAGCAAGCCCTGTATCTCCTGCCACTCCCGCATATTCTTATCATCGGCGGCGTTCTGCTTTTGCTTTTTCTTCACCGGGAAATTGGCAGGCCCGGCGATCATCACGGAGGGGACGCAGGCGGCGATCTCATAGCCCTTATTCATATTCTGCGCCAGCAGGCGGGCGTAGGTGTCAAGAAGCTGGTCTATCTTATCGTGAAATTCCGGGTCAACCCGCGTTTTCTGCCGCTGGGCGATCTCCACCGCCTTGTCTACCATGCGGCGATACTCCGCCGTGGCGCTGCCGGGCCGGTAGTCGTCAAAGCTGTTGGCGACCTTGGCACGGCGGGCCGCTCCCTCATTGATGGTGTAATAGTGAACCGCCGTCTGCTCCGGGGCTTCCGACTGTTCCGGGGCGTCAGCCTGCGGCGGCTGTCCGGCAACCGGCTCCCCGGCTTCCTCCTTGGCCGCGACCTCACCGGGGGACGGGGCATTATTCAGAACGCCGTCGATCATGTTCTCGTTCTGTTCGGTGGACAGTTCAGCGGTACGCAGAGGATTTTCCCGTAAAAACTCCGGCACTTCCCGAAAGCCCACATCATCGCAGTAATGGGCCTCCTGCCGGTCGCCGTGGCGAAGCACCACCACATCAGAAACGGAAAGGCTGTGTCCCGTGAAGTCGGCGGGGTGGTCGGTGTTGAATTGGCGGTAGATGCTTTCCAGCGTGTCAATGTCCCGAAGCGGGGCGGTATATACCAGGTCATAATTCGCCGGGTCAACCGTCCGCCCGGTCGCCAGCAGGCGATAATACGGCTCAAAGCGGAAATCCCGTGTTTCCGGCCCGCCCCGTATCTGATAGATGGAAAAGGTGTTGTTCAGCTCCTTGTAGCGGTCGATGGCGTCCATCAGGGCGGCGGCGCGTTCCCGGAGGGCGGCGGGGGCCTGTTCGTCATCCCGGATGCCCACGATCACCAACTCAAAGGACGTGGGGCCAACCGCCTGCATTTCCCGTATCGTCCCGCCAATCTGATCTTCCCGGTTGGCGTAGTCTTTCATAAATTCCGGGTCATAGGCGCACATCAGGTCGTACAGCTCGGCGGAAATGCCCTCCGGCGTCGGCTCCACGGTGGGCGGGGCGGCTTGGGCCTCCCGTTCCGCCAGCGTCCGTTCCGCCCGCTCCCTCACATCGTCATTGAGGGGCAGGGAGTACAAATCGGAGGTAGAGGAAAAGCCCACATTGTTCATTACATAGTCAACCTGATCTTCTTTCAGCGTCCCAGCGGTAAAATAATCCTCCCTTGTGGGGGCATCGCTCACCTTGCCGCTGGCGATGTCGTGGGCCAGCCCCGTTTCCAGGTGGGTACAGATTTTCCCATCAACGGCCAGGGTCACATAGTACCAGCCCATGTAGCCGCTTTTGCCGTCCGCGCCGTCGTGCAGCTCCACATTGAGGAACGTGTAGGGCTTCAAGCCCTTTTCGGCGGCGATGGCGTTGTCCTTTACCTCTTTCCGCAGCAGGGCGGCGACAGCGGCCTCTTTCGTGGCCTGAACGATCTCCGGGTTATACCGCACCAGAACAGCGTTGACACACTCGCTTTGCACCTTGACCGTCTTGGCTTTCGGAGTACGGTAATTGCCGATAGCCAGGGAAGCGCCGTTGTCAAAGCGGATGGAAATATCGCTTGTCCCCCGCCACTTGCCCCGGCAGGGGGAGGTTTCGATCTTGCCCGTGGTACAGCCGAATGTCCGGGCGATCACATCTATCCTCTCCTGCAAGGGCAGCTTTTCATAGCCCTTGGCGATCTCAACGGCCTTTTTCTCCAACTCCGTTAAGGGCGGGGCAGTAGTCTCCGGCGTGTCCACTTTTTCAGGAACGGAACTTTCCGGCTGGGGCGTGTCGGTGGTCTGCGCCGCTTCCGGCGGGGCGGCTGGCTCGTAGCCGTTGGCGGCGTATTCCTCCACGGTCATACCGGCTGCGGCGGCTTCCCGCTGAATTTCATCCATGACGTGGGCCTTGTACTCCTGCAAATCCACGTCGAAGTCGGCCAGGCGGGGCGGCTCCGGCAACTGATACTGGCCCTGATTGAGAAGCGGGCGGCACTGGCGTACATAGTCCAGAACGGCGTTGAAGTAGGCGGTCTGCTCCGGCGTCAGCGTTTCCCCGGACTGTAAGGGCCGCTGGGCCTCCCGTTCCATAGCTGAAAGGTTACAGTGCAGTTTCAGGTAGGGGACGAACTCGCCCAAAATCATGTCCCGTTCGGCCTTGTCCGCCTCCCATGCCTCCGGCCCCTCATGGTGAAGCACATGGTTCTTCCAGCTTTCGTCCTGTGCGTAATACTCATGGTAGCCTTGGATATGCTCGATCAGGGAACCGTCCCCGTCGCCAAAGTCCTGCCGCCCTTCGTAGTTGTCCGCCTTGCCGTTCATGGTGAAGTCAATACGGAACTTGGTCTTGTCATAGCCCGGTTCGTTCTTCATGGCATCGTCCAGGGCCTTGAAAACGGCGTCCGCTTGGGAAAGGGGCATCTGCTCCCCGTCCCGCAGGTCGGCGCTCTCGCTCCAAATGACCGTCACCAGCGGCTCGGCGTCCGGGTCAAGGAGAATTGGGGGCGCTTCCGCGATCTCACGCTCCACCCGCATCTGCACCGAAGCGTCCACATGGCCGTGCTGTATCTCAAAACCATCCTCGCACAGCTCATTGATAAGGTCGGCAACCTTGTGATAGTCCCGGATAACATTGGCGTAGTCCACGATCAGGCGGCGTTCGCCGTTGCCCAGCCGCTGGCCGTCGCGCTCGGCAAAGTCGATCAGGGCGTTGGCCTGCTGCTCCGGGGTGGCCCCCGGCATGAAAGGCTTGTCGTTGATAAGCCCGTCCAGCCCGTTCCAGATGGCCGGGGCCTCCACCTGCCGGGCCTCCCGCTCCTGCTGAAGCTGGGCCAGGTGGCCGTCGATCTTGGTAATCAGGTCGTTGGCCGTGGCCCGGATGGTTTCAAGGGAGGCTTTCAGCTCGGACAGCTCCTTGCCGGAACTCCAACCGGCCACATAGCCGAAGGAGTAGTCGGAGGTGTCCAGCCCGTAGTGCTGGCAGACGGTATAGGCCACGCTCTCGGCCTGCACCTCACGGGTACGGCGGTCGGGGCGGTCGGCCAATTCCTCCGGCGCGGCGTCCTTGTCAATGGCGTGGAGGGTGGCGTGGGCGATCTCATGGATGGCCGTTTTCAAGGTCTGCAATTCGCTCATGCCCTCGTCGATGGCGATGCGCTTTTCCTCCAGGTGGTAGTAGCCGTGCGCCCCGCTCTCGATGTCCTCAAAGGCGATAGGGACGGGGGAAGTCCGCTCCAGGGCGGCGAAGAAGTCCTGATACCGCTCCACGCTGCCAGTCAGCTCGTCCACGGCGATGTCGGGTATCTCCCGGCCCTCGGTCTGTGACACATCGAACACCGACACCACCTTAAAGGCGGGGACGGTCACTTCCTGTTCCTCGGTCAGCGGCTTTCCGTCCGGGCCGGGGATGGTCTTGCCGCTGGTGTCCAGCTTTTCCACCTGCCGCCGCACCTTGTAGGGGGCCGGGGCCAAAATCTTGATGGCCTTTTCGCCCCGCTTCACATGGCGTTCAAACTCGTCCTTCCACTTATTGTAGCCCGCCACCAGGGAGGCGTCCGGCTTCTGCATGGCGATCAG
>CAJUCA010000124.1 GCA_910585265.1 uncultured Oscillospiraceae bacterium
TGCAGACACGGCTCAGGCTCTTCCTGGACTGGGGCATCTCCTTCGGTGATCCGTATCTGCTGCCGGAGCGGGCCGCACGTACCGTGGCCTATGCCAACAAGCAGGAGCTGGAGCAGGCGATCTTCCGCTGTCACCACGCACAGCCAGCGGAGAGCGATACCCCTCCCGCTCCCCCGGTTCCTCCGAAAACTCCAACTGCCAGAGGCGGCGCGTCCTACGCTCAGGCCAGACGCACCAGGCGGGAGCCGCCTCCCCCTGTGGTTGTCCGCACAGATGGGGGGCAGGAGTAGTCTATGGGATACTTCGAGAAGATCTATCAGTCCGACCTGAACCACCGGGCCAGGGCTGTGTATATGTACCTGAAGGACCACGCCGACAGCGAGGGCAAGTGCTGGCCGGGGATACGCACGATCTCCGCCGAGCTGCGGCTGTCCCGCTCTACCGTCAAGCGGGCACTGAATGATCTGTGCAAGGCGGAGCTGATCTCCAAGGAGCGGCGCTTTCGGGAGAACGGGAGTCTCAGCTCAAACTTATACCGGCTGAAGTAGCGTGACAAAATTTAAGTTCTCCGCCAGGGGGTCATTGCGCCCTGGCGGAGAACCGAGGGTAGGTTCACCATGAACCAACCAGAAGGGCCCACTCTAAGGGAGAGTTTAGAACAGAGAAAATGACAAACACGCTCTAACGGTCGTTAGGATAGACACTGCTCTGACAGAAAGCTGAACAAAGCAGACAAGGATCTGGCAGAACTGTACGTGTGTCTATTCAAATCGTCTTTGCCAAGCAATCCACTCGTTTTCCTTTAAGAACATAGGCTTCTCAGTTGGTACTATGATAGGATACAGAGCCCGATACAGCTTTGAAAGCCTGTCAAGCAGCTCGTCTTTTTCAGGCTCAAACAGTTTGCCATCTTTATGATCCAATATATCCAGCACCACCCCACCGTTTAATGGAGTGCATGAGAAATTGCACTGACGAACTGTTTGTTCCGCCCGCTCCCATAGCCTGTCAGATAGGAATTGAATGATATTAGGCCCGCATATTCCCTTGTTCACCGCAAAGCCAAGATAAAACCATTCAGTCCATTTACTGTTTGCATATTTCAGAGTTTGCAAAAATTTCAAACTATATGCTGCGCTGCCTGGATACCAAAAATCATTCCAGACAACATTATATCCGGCACTTACATACTGTAAATGAAGCATTTTGTTTATCGTCTGAATGAAGTTTATAATTGCTTTCCAGTCAATGTCCATCATGCAGTCCACCAAAATACAACTGGCCGATCTGCATGGGTTCCAGAGATTCATATATGTGTTGTTTGCAAGGTATCTTTTGTTCCATCGGTGAACATCAACACATTTGAACTCTCAAAGGTGGAGCTTTTGAACGTATTATCAAAGACTCGTTCCCAGCCTCCTCGCACCAGCCGGATTTTAGGTTCGCCTTGGGCTTGTTTGCCCGTAAAGGTCACACCAGTCATATCTACCAACATACAGACAATTTCTTTAATCCGGTCTTTCTCTATCACATTATTAAAATAAATCGCTACTCCTTTTCGTATTCCGAACAGTACGCTGTCATCTGGCCTTTTCATATCTGCTGCACCTCAATACCCCCGGCGCTTCAAATCCGCAACCAGTTTTACATAGAACTCCCGCACGTCGAAGCCCCGGATGTTCTCCCGGTTCAGATCCACCACGTCCCCGTGGGAGATGCCCCGCTTCCCCTGGGGCTCCAGGAGGGTGAACCGCTCCCCCCACTTGGCCGACTCCACCGACACCAGCCCGTCGTTCAGGCCGTCGAAGTGCTTGACGATGGGGTAGGTCATATTCAGCGGGAACTTGCCATGCTGGGCCTTCTTGCAGTAGGACATGACGCTCTCATACACCACGCCGGGGGCGTCGAGCGTCACCTCGTTCCGGGCCAGGCACGCGCTCTCCGTCAGGTCGGTCACCGCCGCCAGGAAGTCCGGGTTGGGGTCGCCCACCTGCTTCATCGTGGCGTTGTAGGCCGCGGCGATTTTCAGCCGTGCGGCCTGGGGAACCTTGCCCAGCAGGTACTCGGCAAAGATGCAGCCCCGGTGCGGGGTGTTGATGGTGGTCAATGTCGCCACATAGGGGGCCATGTCGCAGTGGGCGATGGCGGCCCGGCTGTCCAGCCCGCCCTTGGAGTGGGCGATGATGTTCACCTTCCCACAGCCGGTTTCCTCCACGATCTGCCGGATGCGCTCCGCCAGCTCCTTCCCGCTGTCCTCCACCGCCGCCGCGGACTGCTGCTGGCCGTAGTAGACCGTGGCCCCGTTGCGAATCAGCTCCTTGGGGATGCGGCCCCAGTAGTTGAGGTAGCGGAAGTCCCGGAAGAACACGCCGTGGACCATCAGGAGGGGATACTTCGTCTTGCAGACCTCGCTCTCCGCCCGAACCGCGTCCAGCTCCCACTTCTGGGTCTCAAACTCCACTTCGTCCCGGCAAATGCGGAGAATCTTTGCCAGATACCAGAGGTTCACCAGGGGAATCCACCCGCACAGAGCCGCGAGAACGCGGTGCTTGATGCCCAGCTGCACCGAGGTGAGGTAGACCCGGATCATGCCGTTCCAGAAGACAATGGCCTCCAGGATCACCGCCAGCAGCAGGCCCATCGCGCCCCCAAAATACCCCCACCAGTCAAGGAAGCTGTCCGCCGCAATATCGACACGCAGTACGTTCAGCCAGAGAAGCTGGAGCAGGACGGTGGCCGTGGCGGTCACGCAGAACAGCCACAGCAGCTCACAGCCCTCCGCCAGCCGCTGGATGCGCTTGGTGGGGCTGGACTTCGGAATGGGGCGGAGATTGACCCAGAGAAACGCCGCCGCCAAGGGCAGAAACAGCCACCCGGCACTGGAAACTGACCATTCGGCGTACAGCAGCCAGACCAGCGGCAGGGCGTTCGCCGCCGCCGTCAGCAGCAGGCAGTAAACAATGCGCCTGACATATTTCATAAAGCCGCCTCCCGTTCAACAGCGCCCACCGGCGCTTTTCTACGTTTATAGTAGTCCTTGCCAACGGGGTTGTCAAGGCGGGAGGTTGGACGGTTCTATCAGAAATCGGATTGAATTAGAAGTGGGATGCTGGTATAATCAAGATGATAAATCCTGATTTGTTGCGGAGGCAAATATTATGGATAGAAAAAACTATATTCAAGCTACAATAGAAAAATTTGGAATCGAACACCCGGAAGTGGAATTGAGAAGAACAATAATTTTAGATCAAGATATAGTTGATCTTGAAAGCAGGCTAAATATTATCATACCAAATGCAGTAAAAGATTATTTTCGGTCTTATACATTGTCCGTCCCATTTGTTACGGGGAAAATGCTGGGGGACTTTTCAATGACATATTGTGAAGAAACAGGCAGATGGCGTGAACTTGAGATAGAAGAAGAAATTGCAACGACAATTCTCCAGCTACCGTTAATGTTTCCCAATAAGGACTTGAGCGAATTTGAACGAACCAATACGATATTTCACGGAACCGGATTCCTATACCTTGGCTTATATAACGAAGAATATTACGTTTTACTTGACTTAAAAAGTGAACAGGTGTATCAAGTGGACATGGCGCGAGTTCGCCCAACATTAGGAGAAGAAACCAGAGCGGATATTCTAAGATGGGCGCTTCCGTTCTTTAATAAATTTGAAGATTTGGTACGTTGCTTTTTCGGCGGCGAACTTTACGATGAGGATGAGTTGACATTCGATATTGAATGAGATGGAGAAAAGCAATTCCCGTTCATCGGAAAACTGACTATGAGGGACTGAACCCACCATGGAGACTGTCAAACGCGGCTATGTGCCGAAAGATACCATCGAATTTGGCTCCAAGGCTGCGGCCAAGCTGAACGGCGCCGCCCAGGAGCTGGCGTTCCTGCTGGACCGGGGATACGACACCAAATCCGCCTCCACCTTCGTGGGCAACCACCACCTGCTCTCGGAGCGCCAGCGGCTGGCCCTGGCCCGGATGACCTCGCCCCACGCCGCCCTGGAGGAGCGGGAGCGCAAGCGTCTGCGGGAGGTGCCGGAGGCCCTGGTGCTGGACGGCTTCAACACCATCATCACCCTGGAGGTGGCCCTGTCCGGCTCCCTGCTCCTGGAGGGTATGGACGGCACCATCCGGGATCTGGCCGGACTGCGGGGGAGCTACCGCATCGTGGACAAGACGGTGGGGGCCGTGGAGCTTCTGCTGGCCCGGCTGGAGGCCCTGGAGGTCAAGGAGGCCCTGTTCTATCTGGATCAGCAGGTGTCTAACTCCGGACGACTCCGGGCGCTGCTGCTGGACAAGGCGGCGGAGCGGAGCGTCCAGGTTCGGGTGGAGCTGCACCCCAGCGTGGACGGCGTTCTCTCCCGCCTGGAGAACGTGG
>CAJUCA010000125.1 GCA_910585265.1 uncultured Oscillospiraceae bacterium
CGCCAGTTGCCCCGGACAAAGCTGTGGGCCTGGTGCCAGTAGGCCACGTGCTCCATGGCGTCGATGGTCTCCACCTTGCCGATCTCCCCCCGGGAGAGGAGGTCCTTCAAAGCGGCGTAGAACCGGGTGTACCGCAGCACGTGGCACACCACCACCAGCTTCCCCGTCTCGCGGGCCTTCTTCTGGAGGGCGCGGCAGTCCTCCAGGCTGGGGGAGATGGGCTTCTCCAGCAGGATGTGGTAGCCCTTGTCCAGGGCGGCCAGGGCGGCGCGGACGTGCTGGCGGTCCTGGGTGGCCACGATCATCACGTCGGCCAGCCTGGGCTGGGCCAGCAGGGCGTCGTCGGAGGGGAAGCAGCACTCCGGCGGCACGCCGTACCGCTCCCGCAGGAGGGCCAGACGCTCCGGGCGCGTGTCCGCCCCGGCGACGATCTTCATCTCCCCGGGGTGGCTCTCCTGATAGGGGGCGTAAGCCTCCAGGCCCCTGGCCCCGCAGCCGCAGATGGCGAAGGTAATGGGTGTTGACATGGCGGGAATCTCTCCTTTTCCTATGATCGCCGTACCTGCTTGGGGGCGCGGCGTCTGTTACAGGGTGAACTGCGCCGCGCAGAAGGCGGCGTAGACCGCCAGCAGGACGAGGCCCTGAACCCGGCTCAGCTTCCCCCGGCGCAGGGCGGGGAGGGTCAGCAGGGCCATCACCAGGAACATGACGGGCAGATCCAGCACCAGAGAGGCGTTAAGCCCGGCGATCTCCGAGCTTTGGGGGATGGGGAAGGGGGCCAGGGACACCGACACCCCGGACACCAGCACCAGATTGAACAGGTTGGCCCCGATCACATTGCCCAGGGACAGGGCCCCGTGGCCCTTGGCCAGGGAGGTGATGGCGGTGACCAGCTCGGGCAGGGAGGTGCCCAGGGCCACGAAGGTGAGGGCGATCACCGACTCGGGCACGCCCAGGGCCTGGGCGATGAGGGTGCCGTTGTCCACCAGCAGGTTGGCCCCCACCGCGATGAGGGCGGCCCCGGCCGCCAGCAGGACCGCGTCCTTTAAGGTGGAGCCGTCCTCCTGGACAGGCTCCCCCCGGGAGGCGGGGGCGGGCTGGGATTTCATCTGCCAGACGGTGGCGATCATGTAGATCACGAACAGGGCCAGCAGGAAAAAGCCTGCGATCTGGCTGAAATACCCGGTGGTGTAGGCGATTCCGGCGTAAAGGGCGGCGGCGGCGAAGAAAAAGGCCACCGGAAGGCGCAGGGACTTGGGGTCCACCCTGCCGGGACGGATGGCCACCGTGATGGCGGCGATGAGGGAGGTATTGCAGATGACGGAGCCGATGGCGTTGCCGTAGGCGATCTCCCCGTGGCCCGACAGGGCGGAGGTGGTGGACACCATCACCTCGGGCAGGGTGGTGCCGATGGACACCACCGTGGCCCCGATGAGCAGCTCGGGGAGGCGGAAGCGGCGGGCGATTCCGGTCGCGCCGTCCACAAACCAGTCGCCGCCCTTGATCAGAAAGATCAAGCCCACGGTGAACAGAAGAACCGGGATAAGCATGGAAATTACCTCCTGGGGGCCGCGGCCCGGATAGAGAGTGGGACAAAGCCCCTATAGCGTACCCCAAAGTCTGGGGCTTGTCAATGATCTTCCGGGAACTTTCCCAAAAACATCCCGGGGACGCATTGCCACCGGGGAAAATCTGTGCTAAAATAGGGGAACGGTTCAATTTTGTGACGAGGAAGAAGGGATCGGGATGGACACCGTAATCCAGAAATTCCGCTCTGCCCTGGGGGGCTTCAACCGCCAGGACGTGCAGGCCTATATCGAGGAGACCGCCGCCGCCCACCGGAAGGAGCTGGCCCAGCTCCAGGAGCGGCTGGAGCAGGCGGAGGGCCGGACGGCGGAGCTGGAGGCCGCCCTGTCCGGGGCGGAGCTGGAAAAGAGCGGCGCGGCGGCGGAGGAGGCCAAGGTGCGCTCCTCCCTGGAGGCGTCCACCAAGACGCTGTCCAGGCTGCGGGGGGAGCTGTCCCAGACCGAGTCCAAGCTGGTGGTGGCCAAGAGGGAGCTGGAGCGGCTCCAGGCCCAGGTGGGCACCCTGGAGCCCATGGCGGCCAGCTACGCCCAGCTGAAGGACCGGGTGGCCACCGTGGAGCTGGACGCCCACCGGAGGGCCCAGGACACGGTGGACGAGGCCAGGGCGGAGGCGGAGAAAATCCGGGCCGACACCCAGCTCTGGCTGGACGGGGTGCTGGAGCAGTACGGCCAGCTCCGCCGGGGGATGGACCAGCTGCTGGCCCAGGCCCGGGCCCTGGGCCGGACGGCGGAGCAGGTGGGGTCGCTGGACGAGGCGGCCCGGGCCCTGCGGGAGCTGGGCGGCCTGGAGCGGACAGAGGGGACATAATGTGAGAACCCGCCTGTCAAGAAAGCCGCCCTCAGCGGGGCGAAAGACTTTTTCGACAGGCTGAACAGGCCCGTTTCCTGGGGGAAACGGGCCTGTTTTGGCGATTCGCTGTTTTTGGGGTGGACGAATGGGGCCTGTTTGGGTATGCTGAAGGCAGGAAAGGGGGCCTGGATATGGATCAGGTGAAGCTGGGGGCCTTCGTGGCCCAGCTGCGGCGGGAGCGGGGCTGGACCCAGGAGGAGCTGGGGGAGCGACTGGGAGTGACCAACAAGACCGTCTCCCGGTGGGAGAACGGGAACTATATGCCCGGCATTGAAATGCTGGCGTTGATGGGGAGGGAATTTGACGTGAGTCTGAACGAATTGCTGGAGGGCCGGAGGATGGACGATGAGGCGGAGTTCCGGGCGGCGGCGGACAAGAACCTGGCCTCCGCTATGGAGAGCCGTTTGGACAGGTTCTGGAAGTGGATGGAGCGGTATGGGGCCTATGCGGCGTTGGTGTTCGCGCTGTGCTGCATCATCCTGATGCTGTCGTTTGTGCTGTACCGGAACCGGATCACGTATCCCTATGACGCGCTCCCGGTGGGCACATGGGGGAATACGTTCGCGCGCAGAAGCGACGCGGCCCAGCATGGGGAGTATGTGGTGCTGGATCGGGACGGGCGGTACTACCGCTACCGCCAGTTCCAGCCGCTGGAGCAGGGCCACTGGGAAATCTGGGACCCGAGCCTCGTCCGCGTCACCGTGGGGGGCGAGCACCGGGACATGGTGATCAAGCGCGGTACGCTTTACGCACCCAACGAGGAGGGGGTAATAGAGCTGTTCCAATGGATGTCCGGCACGCCCAGCTTTATCAACGTGTCCCCGGAAGAATTTGAACCGTAAAAACAGCCCGTCCCGGAGTTCGGGACGGGCTGTTTGTCCGCAAAAAGGGTTCGCCCACGCAGCCGTTCCGTCACCGGGCGCAAACCTCCAAATCAGCACCCGGTTGGAAGCGGACTTAAGCTCTTTTTCGGTTCCTTTTTCTCTCGAGAAAAAGGGATTCAGTCGTCGCCGAAGCTGATGCCCAGCAGGCGGGCCTCCGCGATGATGTCGGACTTGGGGTCGATGGTCTTGAGCTTGCCCGCCACCTCCTTCAGGGGGACGGAGGTGATCACATGGTCGTGGATGGCCACCATATTGCCGTACTCGCCCTTGGAGATCATGAGGGCCGCGGTGGTGCCCAGCCGGGAGGACAGCACCCGGTCGTAGGCGCAGGGGGTGCCGCCCCGCTGCATATGGCCGGGGACGGTGACCCGGACTTCCTTCCCGGTCTTTTTCAGGATCTTGTCCGCGATGGCGTAGGACACGGAGGGGTATTTCTCCAGCACCTCCGCCATGTGCTGCTTGTACTCCTTCTTGGACATCTCCGACTCCTTCTTGGACATCGCGCCCTCCGCCACCGCCAGGATGGTGAAGCCGTTGCCGGAGGCGGCCCGCTGCTTGATCTTGGCCACCACGGAATCAATGTTATAGGGGATCTCGGGGATCAGGATGATGTCCGCGCCGCCGGCGATGCCCGCGTTGAGGGTGAGCCAGCCCGCCTTGTGGCCCATGACCTCCACCATGAACACCCGGTTGTGGGAGGCGGCGGTGGTGTGGATGCAGTCGATGACCTCGGTAGCCAGGCCGATGGCGGACTGGAAGCCGAAGGTGGTGTCGGTGCCCCACAGGTCGTTGTCGATGGTCTTGGGCAGGCCGATGACGTTCAGCCCCTCCTCGCTGAGGAGGTTGGCGGTTTTCTGGCTGCCGTTGCCGCCCAGCACCACCAGCCCGTCCAGCCGGAGGCGGCGGTAGGTGTACTTCATGGCCTCCACCTTGTCCAGGCCGTTTTCGTCGGGCACCCGCATCAGCTTGAAGGGCTGGCGGCTGGAGCCCAGGATGGTGCCGCCCCGGGTGAGCAG
>CAJUCA010000126.1 GCA_910585265.1 uncultured Oscillospiraceae bacterium
AGTTATGAAGATTTCTCGCTTTGCTCTATCTGTAATTCACCCTTTTTCAGCCGGAACACCACATCCGCCTGTTTTGCCAGCTCACCTGAGTGGGTAACAACTATCACGCATTTCTTCATCTGATGGGCGCTTTCTTTCAAGATTTCCGTAATATCCCCAGCCGTATCCTCGTCCAGATTGCCGGTAGGCTCGTCCGCCAGAATCACCGGAGCTTCGCTTGCGAGCGCCCTTGCAATGGCTACCCGCTGCTGCTGGCCGCCGGAGAGTTTCAGCACGTTCCGTTTGGATTCCTCCCTCGTCAGCCCCAGCCGTTCCAGAAACGGGAGTGCCGGTTTCTTTGAAGTCAGCCGGACATTCTCCTGCGGGGTCATATAGTCAATCAGGTTGTAGCTCTGAAAGATAAAAGAAACATTCTTTTTCCGATGGCCTGCCAATCCGGCCTGTGCAATGTCTTTCCCTTCAAACAGGATATTCCCGCTTGTGGGGCTGTCCAGACCGCCCAGCAGGGATAGAAGGGTTGTCTTGCCGCACCCGGACGGGCCGAGAATGGCATACATTTTTCCCGCCTCCATCTGCGCATTGATCCCTCTCAGCACCTTCCTCTTTTTGTCATAAGAGTATGTTAGATTTTGCAGTTCCAAAATTCCCATAGAGGCACCTCCTATTCACCTTCGGGCACAAATTCATAGTCAAAATCATAGTCCTTTACTTTATCCGGCACCTCGTAATCTATGATGGGCGAGCCGGATTGCTCCTGCGTTTCGTCTGATTTATTCTCCTTGGGGGTACACCCTGTGAACAGCAATCCCACAAAAAGGAGGACAGAAAACATTTTCCATACTTTTTTCATATCGTTACCGCCTTTCTCAGCTCATTTTCGATAGAATTTCCCGCGGTTTCAGCCGCATGACGGAAATTGAGGATATTCCAGCGGATACCGTTACAATCCCGATCCCCAGCAGGAATAGGAGGCCCATTTCCTCAAGCTGTACACGAACCTGTAATTCCGGGGTTTCGATTTCCGGCTCACCGGTATCTGTTCCGGCCTCCCCACGGGTTCCGGCAGATAAGCCGTCTTCCTGCTGCGCCTCCGTTACCGCCTGCCCGGATTGCAATACGTTTCCCATCTGGCCCGCAATGGCGCTGGCGGAGAAATAAGAGAGGGAAAATGCTAATATCGCAATCAGCAAAACCTCGGCAATATACTGCCCTAAGATGGACAGCTTGCTGATCCCAACCGAGAGCAGGACGCCGGTTTCATGGATGCGGGTTCTGGCCCACATGGTTAGAATGAGCGAGAGGATGGCGATGCTTACAATCAGCGCGATCATCAAAATGGTGGATACCAGCTCCGATAACTGTTCCAAAGAGGACGCGGCGTTTTCATAGTCCTCGTTGTCAACCAGAAAAGAAAAGCCTTTCCAGTCCACGCCGCTGATTTCCTTTACTTTAGAAATGATTTCCTCCATGTTCTGCGGGTCGTTCACCGATACCGTCAGCTCGTTAAAGCCCTGTATTGCGGGGCCGTTTTCGTAAGCCACCAAAGTGGCAAGGTCGGTGATGATAAGGTTTTGTATTTTATCGTAGGTTGTCACCTGATCGTTGATGCCTTCGATTTCTTTTGGAGAGAACAGGCCCACAATCTCAATCTCCACGCCTTTGTCCGTCTGGATTTTGTCACCAATTTTCAGGCCGTTTTTCTCAGCCAAATCCTTGCTGATCAGCCCCTTGTTTTTGTCGTCCGGCAGGATATGCCGCCCCTGCGTCAGCGTAAGCTGCCCGGAAGTAAACCGGGTAAGCTCCTCGCTTTTCCATGTGCTTAAAATCTTTGAGGATGCGCGAAATTCTTCCTCAATGGGGATATTGCCGGTAAATAGTTCCAGAGAGGGGAACGCCGCCAGCCCCTCCACGGTGGCGCTGCACTCCTTGATCCCCTCAATTTCCCGGATTTGCTCTACCAGCTCCGGGCTGATCTGCTGGGTGGAATACATCAGGGTTCCGCCCTCCACGCTTTCCACCTTCAAATAGGGGTTGTTTTCCGTGTAGTCAAAGCCAATGAGAAAACTCCCGCCAAGGCTTTGCCGCAGCTCCTGCTGGGCGGCTTTCGAAGCGTTCCCCAGTGCCAGAGCGGTCAATACAAAGGTTGCCATCACCAGCAAGATGACAAAAAGAAGGATACTCTTGCCCCTCTTGCGGACGATATACAGCCACGCTCGATTCATAAAGTTCATAGAATGACCTCCGTTTCATATAGGATAAGTGTTGCAACGCTGACAGCATAGCACCCCAATATGGAACCAGTATGAAACGGATAAAAAAAGCCATCGCTTTATGGGAGATAAAGGGTAAAGCACATTCCCGGCGGGTTTTTGGTCGCCTCAAATTGATAGGGCATCCCAAGGGCCTTTGAAAGCGTATCTACAATATATAATCCCAGCCCATTCCCTCCATCTTTGCGATCTCTGGCAAAGTCTGGGCGGTAGAACGGCTCAAATACATGGGCCAGCTTATCCGGCGGGATGGGCGTACACTCATTTTCTATTTTTATCTGTCGGGCGTTCAATATAACGGTGATCTTGCATCCCGGCTTTGTGTAAGCGACCGCATTGGAGAGCAGGTTAGACAGGATCTTTTCAAGGCTTTTCTTTGACGTGTGGACAGGGCACTTTCCCTGTATGCTGAAAGAAAAGTCGAGTCCCTTTGCCTTCGCAATCAACTGATAGGGCTCGCAGATTGCCGGAAGACGCTCAGACAGGTCAAAGGTTTCCGCGTCCTGTTTCTCCTGTGTAAAATCCAGCCGGGAGGTATCCAAAATTTCTTTAATCATAAAGGATAGCTGCCCGGTAATCTCCTTACATTCCAACAGACAGCGATCCCGGTCTTTGTATTTTCCAATGCCTAAGATCATGTTTTCCAAAATCGCGTTCAGGGCAGTCACCGGCGTTTTCAGCTCATGGGAGGCGGCCCGCAGGAAATCAATTTTCAACCGTTCCGCCTCACGGACGTTTTGCTTTTCTTCCTCCAGATTTTCAATGGTGGAAAGCAGGCTGGCATACAGCTTATTGACGCGGGCGGCCAGCTCGCCAATCTCGTCCTTCGTATGCACCACGCAGGCTGCAGCCTTATCCAGCTTTTCCATCTTTTCCGTTGTAACCGCAATCTGCTTGATCGGCCTCGTCATGGCTCTGGAAAACAACAGGGAACACCCAGCGGAAATGATGGCGCAGCAAAGCAGGGATACCGGCAGTGCTTTTCCGATAGCGGATTTTATCAAAATACCAGTATTCACATCACTCTCAATAATGGCTCCTTCCACAAAACGGTTGGTGCTTACGGTCATTTGCGGCGCAAGCACATAGAGAAAAACATGAGCCATCACGGTGACAAACAGCATTACCAGAAAGGTGTATAAGAAGATTTTAGTAAAGAGCTTTAAATTTCTCATGGGTGTTCCTCATACTTGTAGCCAACGCCTTTTACCGTTACAATCCGGTTAAAACTCAGCTTTTTCCGTAAATTTTTAATGTAGGTATCAATCGTGCGGTCAATGATGGGGTAATCATATCCCCACAACTCGTCCAAGATCTGCGACCGTGTAAGCACCAGACCTTTATGCTCTATCAGCAATTTCAGCAGGTCGATCTCCTTTGGTGTCAGGTCAATAGGGCCGCCCGGCCCGGAAGCAGTATAGCCGCCAAAATCCACCGTAATATCGCCCATCTGAATTTGTTTCAGTTCCGGACTTTTCCCACACCGCCGCAGCAGGGCCGTCACCCGTTTTCCCAGCAAAAGCATGGAAAAGGGCTTTGTGATATAGTCGTCCGCCTGTTCATCAAAGCTGGCCGCCTGAGTAGGCTCATCGTCAAGGGCGGTAAGCATTAAGATAGGAATGTTGCTTGTTTGGCGCAATTCTTTTAATACCTCCAAACCGGTTCGCTTCGGCAGCATAATATCCAGAACCACTAAATCAACCGATTTCTCCCTTGCAATCTGCAAACCCTGTTCACCATCAAGGGCCGACAAGGTAATATGCCCTGCGGATCTCATATATTCACAGATTGCCTCGTTGGTGGCAGTATCATCTTCCACAATCAATAAAACAGCCATTTTTACACCTCCTCACATTATTATACCAAAGCAATATGGAAACAGTATGAAATGCTTTGTGTCAGATTGACAGTGTACTGAACTTAATGGGAAAAAGCAAGCCTTTCATAACGGATCAATCCACACAAGGCAGACTGGCTCATGTTGACAGGAAACTGGCCCGCCTTGCTGTAAGTGAAATACTTTCCCTATTTACTATTTCTATTAGATTCAGAA
>CAJUCA010000127.1 GCA_910585265.1 uncultured Oscillospiraceae bacterium
ACGGCACCCAGTTCTCCACCTACGCCGTGCCCAAGATCGCCGGGGAGATCCGCCGCTTTCTCCGGGACGACGGGGCGGTGAAGGTCAGCCGGGGGACGAAGGAGCGGGCCATGGCCCTGCGCCAGCGGCGGCAGGAGCTGTCCCAGCGGCTGGGCCGGGAGCCCACGGTGGGGGAGCTGGCCGCCGCCACCGGGCTGGAGCCGGAGGACATCGCGGCGGCGGACACGGCGGTGCTGACGGTGGCGTCCCTCCAGGAGGAGACGGGGGAGGACGGGTTCTCCCTGGAGGCGGTCTTAGGCGACGACGGCATCGAGGACGAGCTGGTGGAAAAGCTGGCCCTCCGCCACGCCATCGACGCCCTGCCGGAGCGGGAGCGGATGGTGATCCTCCTGCGGTTCTACCGGAACTTCACCCAGGACCGGGTGTCCAAGGTCTTGGGGGTGAGCCAGGTGCAGGTGTCCCGGATTGAGCGGCGGGCGGTGGCGCATTTAAGGGAAGCACTGACAGAATAAGGCCCGGACGGAGATTTTTTACTCTCCGTCCGGGCTTGTCTGTTATAGCATCAGGCTTGCGCACAGTAAAATTCGTCCAGTAATTTCGCCAGTGCTCTGGGACTTTCCTCATTGACAATATGTCCTGCGTTTTCCATGATCCTCAATTGCGCATGTTTGACGGCCTCAGCGAAATAATATGCCGATTTTAGGTTAGCGCTGTCCTTTTTCCCGCAGACCACCAGTGTCCGGCATTGAATATTCCCCGCTCTGTCGCCAACATCCCATTTCTTCATGGAATTCCCCAAAGCGAAAGTGTCCTCCTTGCCAAAGGCCATGCCTGCAAACGCCGACTTTGGCAACAACTTAAAAATCACGTTTTGTATCCCAAACATTATCTTTGGCACTTTATGAGGCGTACCGATTAGAACCAATGTTTTTACCTTCTCCGGGAAGTCAAGGGCGTAGCTTAACGCCAGCATTCCCCCCAATGAAATACCGCATAAATGGACAGGCTCCCCAATTTTATTGCAATATTCCGCAAAGCAAGCGGATAGATTAGCATAAGTCGCTTCTTTCCCATTTAGGATTGCGGCCAAGTCCGGACGCAGGGCGTCGCCACTGTTTTCCATATAAGAAATCGTCTCGTCCCAGCTTGCGGCCTTATGCCCCGAACCATGGACAAAAATCCGTTTCTCCACAAAGTCACTCCCCCAAAATTACGGCTTAAAGCTGTCCTTCAAGCTCACCGCCCGGTTGAACACCAGATGGCCCGGCTTGGAATCCCGGCTGTCCGCGCAGAAGTACCCCTGCCGCAGGAACTGGAACCGCTCCGACGGCTGGGCCTCCGCCAGCCCCGCCTCCACCTTGCAGCCCGTCAGCACCTCCAGGGAATCCGGGTTCAGGCACTGGATGAAATCCTTCCCCAACCCGTCCGGGTCGGGGTCGGAGAACAGGCTGTCGTACAGCCGGACCTCCGCGTCCACGGCGGTAGAAGCGTCCACCCAGTGGATGGTGGCCCCCTTCACCTTGCGGCCGTCGGCGGGATTGCCGCCCCGGCTGTCCGGGTCGTACTCGGCGAAGATCTCCGCCACCCGGCCGTCCCCGTCCGTCTCACAGCCCACGCACTTGATGAGGTAGGCCCCCTTCAAGCGGCACTCCGGCCCGTTGGGGCACAGCCGCTTGTACTTGGGCATGGGCTGGGTGAGGAAGTCCTCTGCCTCCACCCACAGGTTCCGGGAGAAGGTGACGGTATGGGTGCCCTCCTCCGGGCGGAGGGGGTTGTTCTCCACCTCGAAGGTCTCGGACTGCCCCTCGGGGTAGTTGACCAGGGTGAGCTTCACGGGCCGGAGCACCGCCATCACCCGCCGGGCGGTCTCGTTCAGGTCCTCCCGGAGACAGTACTCCAAAAAGGCGTATTCGATGGTGTTGTCCGACTTGGTGACCCCCACCCGGTCGCAGAAATTGCGGATGGAGCGGGGGGTGTAGCCCCGCCGCCGCAGGCCGCACAGGGTAGGCATACGGGGATCGTCCCAGCCGGACACCCGGCCCTCCTCCACCAGCTGGCGCAGCTTCCGCTTGGACATGACGGTGTGGTTGATGCCCAGCCGGGAGAATTCGATCTGCCGGGGCTTGTGGTAGGGAATGGACACGTTCTGGGCCACCCAGTCGTACAGGGGGCGGTGGGCCTCAAACTCCAGGGAGCAGAGGGAGTGGGTGATGCCCTCCAGGGCGTCCTCGATGGGGTGGGCGAAGTCGTACATGGGGTAGATGCACCACTTGTCCCCCTGGCGGTGGTGGTGGGCGTGGTTGATCCGGTAGATCACCGGGTCCCGCATATTGAAGTTGCCGGAGGCCAGGTCGATCTTGGCCCGAAGGGTGTACTGTCCGTTCTCAAATTCCCCGTTCTTCATCCGTTCAAAGAGGTCCAGGGACTCCTCCACAGGCCGGTCCCGCCAGGGGGAGGTGGCGGGCACGCCGATGGTGCCCCGGTGCTCCTTGAACTCCTCCGGGGACAGCTCGCACACGTAGGCCAGCCCCTTTTTGATCAGCTCCACCGCGTACTCGTACATCTGGGGGAAGTAGTCGGAGGCATAGAAAAAGCGGTCCCCCCAGTCGAAGCCCAGCCAGTGGATGTCCTCCTGGATGGCCTCCACGTACTCCACGTCCTCCTTGGAGGGGTTGGTGTCGTCCATGCGGAGATTGCACAGGCCGCCGTATTTCTCGGCGGTGCCGAAGTCGATGGTCAGGGCCTTGCAGTGGCCGATGTGGAGATAGCCGTTGGGCTCGGGGGGGAACCGGGTGTGGACAGCCATGCCCTGGTACTGCCCGCCCTGAGCGATGTCCTCGTCGATGAAGTCGTGGATAAAGTTCTGGCTCATGGATACGTTCAGTTCTTCTGCCATGCCTGTCACTCCTCGATAAAATTATAATTGGGCTCCGCCGGAGCGGAACCCAATTATTATATACGGTTTTCGCCGGAAAAGCAACCGTCAATCTTCCGGCTCCGGGGGCTGGGTGCTCTCCCCGCCCAGGCACACGGGGTAGAGGGACGTGGCCCACTCGTAGCCCCGGGCGGTCAGCTCCCGGTCGGTGTACAGCTTGAAGTCCGGCTCCGGGGGCTCCTCGCCGTCCTCCGGGGGCGGCAGGGGCCGCAGGGATTCCGGCAGCAGGTGGCGGCTGCCCTGGGGCGTGTCCACAATGAGCCACAGGCCCTGCGTTCCCTCCACCGGTTCTGCGGCGATACCGCACCGGCGGCACAGGTGCTCCATGGCCATGAGCAGGGCGAAGTCGCTGACCGTCTCACCCCCGCCGTTCAGGACATCGAAGGCCAGGCAGGACCCCTCCGAATCCCAGGGGCCGGAGACGCCCCGGAGGATAGCCGCCAGCTCCTCCACCGTGTACCCTTCCCCGGCGGGGGGATGCTCCTCCAGGAGGGCGAAAGCCGCCTTGTCCAGCTGGGCGGTGCAGGCATCCTCGTCCGTCTTGGCGGCGGAGGGCAGATCCAGCTTTACCTCGATGATCCGGCGGGCACCCGTCTCCGGGTAGAGGGAGACGGAAATCCCGGCGGAGTGCTCCTGCTCCCCGCCGAAGCCGATGCTTTGGTGGTGGCGGTACAGGCCGGGACCGCCGCAGCAGGCCAGCCGGAGCAGCTGCTCCACCTGGGCCCCGTCCCCGGTGAAGTAGGAGGCCAGGAAGGCGGCACTCCGCCCCCCCTCGGACACCATCCGGTTCAGCTCCTGCCGCACCCCCGCCAGGCCCGTGACCTCGGGGATGGCCTCCATCTCCCGGGCGGTGCGGGTGTAGCGGATGGTGAGCTTCACCTCGTAATAGGTGAGGATCCGGGTGCTCTCAAACTCCAGGGATCCCACGGCGTAGGCCCCGGCGGGGGTGTCCAGCACCGCCTCCCGGGCGGCGGCCAGATCCGCCTCCACGTCCCCGGCGTAGTGGTAGAGCCGGATGGTGCCGCCCCCCCGGTGCCCGTCCACAAAGTACAGGATGGACTGCACCAGTCCCGGGTAAGTCTCCGCCCGGAGGATGGACTCGTCCTCCTCCTCCACGGCGTAGTCCACATGGACGGTGGACGACACATGGCCCCGCTCCAGCAGGGCGGCGCAGCCGCCCAGGGGCAGCAGGCCCAGGCAGAGCAGCAGGGCCAGCATTCGTTTTTTCACGGGGCCACCTCCCAACTAATAAGTACGACCAAATAATTCTCCCGCCCCCGAACTTTTATCGCACCACTCAGGCGTCAACAAAGGGAAGCGGGCACGCTGGGGCGGATGAGGGTGCGGATGTCAGGCGCGTCCCCTGGAGGCCCCCT
>CAJUCA010000128.1 GCA_910585265.1 uncultured Oscillospiraceae bacterium
TGCGGTCTGCTTCAATGACCCCTTGCCGACGCAGTTTTCCGATTTCCGCCGACAACCCACTGCGCTCTACTTCCAGATAATCTGCCAACTCCTGGCGATCATATGGTATTTCAAATTCCAGACTGCCAAATTGTTTAGCTTGAAGCATCAGATACGCCATCAGCTTTTCATGTGTCGTGCGCTTGGATGTGACCTCGATTTTTTGGTGAAGCACCAAATTCTTTGCCGCAACAATTTGAAGAAGATTGTCAATCATCTGTTGATGGAATTGACAAGCATTACTGCATGAATGACTAATTTTCAAACAGTCAATCAGCATAACCTCCGCAGCCTCCGATGCCAGCACAGAAACCGGGACTACCTCTACTCCTGCACAAGCGAAGGATTCCCCAAATAATTCACCAGGAACAAGGTTGGCAATCATGCTTCGATTACCAAAGAAATCCGTCCGAACAATTTGGAAACTGCCCGTTAGGACAATTCCCACATATTTTGCTGGTTCACTTTCATTCATCACGGCTTCTCCCTTTTCAAAGGAAAATACCCTGGCGTTGAGGCAATGTAGAGCCTTGGTCAGTTCCCAATGCGCAATATCCCGAAACAGCGGACACATGCACAATACTTCAAAATATTTTTCCACAGATTTGTCCCCTCTGTTGAAATTTCAACATACAAAACAAGTGAATCATACTATACTGATCCCAAGATGTCAACAGGGATTCAAAAATATAGTTGACCGGAAAGGACAATTTTATGGTTCGCAAAATAATTCATATTGATGAAGAAAAGTGTAACGGATGCGGAGCCTGTGCCGCCGCCTGTCATGAGGGCGCTATTGAGATGGTAGACGGTAAGGCGAGGCTCACTCGTGAGGACTACTGCGATGGTCTGGGTGACTGCCTGCCCGCCTGCCCCACGGAGGCAATCAGCTTTGAGACGCGGGAAGCGCCCGCCTATGACCATGCGGCTGTGACGGCCGCTAAACAGAAGAGTGCGCCTCTGCCCTGCGGCTGTCCCGGAACAAATGCAAAGACGATTCACCGGGATCCTTGCGTTGCCCCTGCCGCACAGACGCCTGCCGCCAGCCAGCTGATCCAATGGCCAGTACAGATTAAGCTGGTGCCGGTGAACGCCCCATACTTTAGCGGTGCGAAGCTGCTCATTGCCGCAGACTGTACCGCCTATGCCTATGGCAATTTCCACGATGTGTTCATCCGCGGCCATGTGACGCTCATCGGCTGCCCCAAGCTGGACGAGGGGGACTATGCTGAAAAGCTGACGCAAATCATTTCTGGAAATGACATCAAGAGCGTAACCATAGTACGAATGGAAGTTCCCTGTTGCGGCGGAATCGAAAACGCGGTCAAACAGGCCTTGCAGGAGAGCGGGAAGTTTATTCCGTGGAATGTGGTGACTATTTCTACGGACGGAAAAATTTTAGAATAATTACAAGGTGGAAACTGTGATGGAACAGAAAATGTTTTGCTTCCAGTGTGAACAGACAGCGGGATGCAAAGGCTGTACTGGAAATTCTGGCGTATGTGGTAAGCAGGCCGGTATTGCTGAAATGCAGGATCAGCTTACTGGGAAATTGATTGGCCTCGCAAGGACTATAGACGGAAATGAGCATCTGATTAGCCATGCCGCCAATCAGGTTGTGCGGGAAGGGTTGTTTGCGACAATTACGAATGTGAATTTTGACAAGGAGGCCCTTTCTGCTCTGCTCCGGCGTGTGGATGAGGTAAAGCGGCAGATTGTTCCTCTCTGCTATGAGTGTACCTCAGCCTGCGGGAAGAACGATGACTATGACATGGAGCATCTGTGGACTGCTGGGGAGGATATTCGCTCTCTGAAGTCGCTGATTCTGTTTGGCATCCGGGGTATGGCCGCCTATGCGTATCACGCTGCTGTCCTGGGCTATACGGACCCGGAAGTAGACCGCTTTTTTTATAAGGCCCTCTTTGCTGTCGGTATGGAGGACTGGGGGATGGATGAACTTCTTCCTATTGTCCTGGAAGTCGGGGCGGTTAACCTGAAATGTATGGAACTGCTGGATAAGGCTAATACGGAAACCTATGGCAATCCCGTTCCAACAGAAGTAAGTTTGACTGTAGAGAAAGGACCGTTTATTATCATTTCCGGTCATGACCTCTTTGATTTGAAACAACTCTTGGAGCAGACCAAGGACAAGGGCATCAACATTTATACCCACGGTGAAATGCTCCCGGCTCACGGTTATCCGGAACTAAAAAAGTACCCCCATCTCAAAGGGAATTTCGGCACTGCCTGGCAGAATCAGCAAAAGGAATTTGCTTCTATCCCCGCTCCGGTCCTTTTTACAACAAACTGCCTCATGCCGCCGAAAACAAGCTACGCGGACCGGGTGTTTACGACGGAAGCCGTCTCATATCCGGGGCTGGTCCACATTGGGCCGGAAAAGGACTTCTCGCCGGTAATCCAAAAAGCCTTGGAGCTGGGCGGCTACCCCACAGCCATGCAGTTTACTGGTATCAATGGCGGAAGAACCGTCACAACCGGCTTTGGGCGTCACGCGGTCTTGTCCGTTGCGGACAAAGTGGTCGAAGCAGTCAAGCGCGGAGCGGTCAGACATTTCTTCCTGGTTGGCGGCTGCGATGGAGCAAAGCCAGGGCGCAGCTACTATACTGAGTTTGTAAAGCAGACACCTCCTGACAGTATCGTACTTACTCTTGCCTGTGGCAAGTACCGGTTCAATGACCTGGACCTTGGCACCGTTTCCGGACTTCCCCGCCTGATGGATATGGGACAATGCAATGACGCATACAGTGCCATCCAAGTGGCTGTGGCCCTGGCAGAGACTTTTTCATGTGGTGTAAATGATCTGCCGCTGTCAATGGTTCTTTCCTGGTATGAGCAGAAGGCTGTGTGCATCCTGCTGACGCTTTTACACCTGGGAATCCAAAATATCCGCTTGGGGCCTACACTTCCGGCGTTCCTGTCGCCCAACGTGTTGCAGTATCTGGCGGAGCATTATCACATTGCCCCGATCACAACCCCGGAGAGTGATTTGGAGGTACTGCTGAAATAATGCTGATTATAACCGCCGCCCCTCTATATGAGTGGCGGCGGTTGCCTTTGAAGGAATAAAGAAAACTAAAAAGGTAAAAATTCAATCTTACATTCCCCCTTGACAATATCTTTAGAAATACCGTTTTGATGAACAGCTTTTGATCTACGCCCAGCGCCCGGACGCCACCGCCTGCGCCAGTATGGAGCTGTGGAACGATACCATGCGGCGGTGGGTGAAGCCCCGTTCCAAGGGGATCGCCCTCATTCGGACTGGTGCGGGTGGACGGCCTCGCTTGGAATATGTTTTTGACGTAGCTGACACCCGCCCCGTCCGTGGGGCGCGTGAGCTGTATCTGTGGGAGATGACGGCGGAGAAATCCGGCGCTGTTGCGGCGGCATTGGAGCGGCAGTACGGCCCCAGCGAGGAAACGGACATCGGCTGGCAGATCATGGAACAGGTCAGCCGCGCCGTAGGCGGGGCCTATCGGGACTATCTGGAGGACCTGCGCTATGACACGCGGGACAGCTTCTTGGAGGAATTGGACGACCTCAATCTGGAAGTGCGCTATAAAAACCTCCTGACCGCCAGCGTCCAGTTTACCATCCTGACCCGCTGCGGCCTGGACCCCAGCGAGTATTTGGAGGACGAGGACCTTGCGGGCATTGTCGAGTTTTCCACCCCCGCCGTCCTTCACCATTTGGGCAGCGCCGCCAGCAAAGTCTCCCTGGACCTTCTGGAAGAAATCGGCCGCGCCGTCAAGACCTATGACCGGGAACAGGCGAAAAATAAAGAAAAAAATATTGAAAAACCTCTTGCAAAATCGCCTGTGATGGGCTATACTAAGCCCAAGGAAGAATTTAGCACTGTAAAGCGCGAAAGCGAAGAAAGGAGCGTCAATCATGACGAAGGAGCTGACCTACAAACAGGCGGGCGATTACCTGATTCCCGACCTGACACTGGACGGAGCGGAGGAATTGGAGGAAATGCCCCTGGGCAAGTACGGAATGCTGCGGGAGACGTTTCTGGAAGAACGACACCCAGGGACGTACACCTCCATGCTGCTGACGGGGCGGCTGTACCCCCACCTGCGGGAGA
>CAJUCA010000129.1 GCA_910585265.1 uncultured Oscillospiraceae bacterium
CGCCGTCCCCCTCCTTTGCCGCGCCGTACTCCAGCATGGTCAGCATCATCTCCATTGTCTGATCCTGTGGCGGGGCCTCATGGAGCAGATAGAGCATGAGTGCGCTGTCCAGCGCGGTTTCGGATTTCTCCCAAAAGGGATCATTGGAGTGGGCGTTTTTCGGGGTGGTGTTTCTGATAAAGTTTGCAATCAGCTTCAGCACATCGGCGTCGTTGCGGATGTAGTGGAACGGGTTGTAGCAGTCCGAACGCTCCGGGTCAACCAGGTCGAAAACCTTTATGGTATAGCCCTCCCGGAGCAGCAGGGGGATGGAGTCGCGGGCCAGCTCCCCTTTCGGGTCAGTCGAGATATACGATGCGTTGGCCTCGTAAATATTGGGCTTCACTATATACCGGGTCTTGCCCGCGCCGGAGCCGCCTACCACGATTTGCAACAGGTTTCGGAAGTGCTGGCGGCTGTTCAAGCTCATCCGCAGGTTCTGCGTCAGGATGGCGTTGCGCTTCGGGTCTTTGTCCCGGTATTTTCGGTCAAGCTGCCGTGCGTCGCCCCAATGGGCGGAGCCGTGTTCCTCGCCGGGTCTGCGGTTCTGCTTGGAGGAGATGTACATCACAACGGCAAAGGCATAGACCACCAGCGCCCCAAAAATGAACTTGAGGGTGTAGGGTGTCCAGCGGAGCAGAAACGGGTGGTCGGCCCATTGGGAAAACCGGCCCAGCACTTCAAAAACCGTCATGCCGTCCTCATAGCCGGAGGCCAGCCCCGCGCCGATCCACATCACAGGCAGGGCAAGAAACAGCCATTGGGTATTGCTGGGACTGGATTGATTTTTCACCGTACACCCCTCTTTTTCGCCGGTGCCTCCCGCCGCTCCCCCTGCTGGGGCCGGAGCGCGGCGAGGATCGCCTCGCGGTTGTGCTTCACTTCTTTATCCGTTGCGCCGCCCTGGGTGATGGTCGCGGTGTGCAGATTACGGATGCCGTGGGCGGCTACCCTGCCAAAAAAACAGCCGTCCAGCGTTGCGTTCAAAAAGCCCACGCCGTCCAATTCACAGTCAACGGTATTGCAGGATTTCAAACGTGCTTCTTGGAATGAAACATTACGCAGGGTGCTGTCATGGAAATGGGTGTGGGCGATGGATGCCTTATAAAATGTGGCGTACTGCATGGCGCAGCTATGAAATTGGGAACTGAAAATGCTTACCCCGTCAAAGGTGGCCTCCCTGATCCGGCACACGGAAAAGCTGCAGTTGCTGAAATAGGAAAAATTAAAATCCGTGTGATCGGGTATGCAGTAGAACGTCACCCCATCAAAGTAGGTTTCGCGGAAAAAGTTAGGGGGAAAACCCGCCTTTGCCGCTTGGTCATAGAGACGCTGGTTGACGATCTTTAACGGGTGCTCCGGGTTAAGGTCAAAGGAACGGTATTTGTACTGCTTACTGCTGCTCTTGGTATAGGGTTGAGACAGGAGCGCCTTTTGTGTCAAAAACGCCTGTATGTCTCCGCTGATTTCCTCCACTCTTTGGGCGTAGTCCTCGCCGCCCGTATTCCGCAGACCAGTCAAAAAGGCGTCCACCGTCCGATCCGCCCGGCCCTGCAAAATATCATTGATTGTCCGCACAGTCTCGGTTCGGTTTGCGCCGTTGTAATGCTGCGGCCTCATATCTTCCAGAAGATCAGCGGCCCGGATGCTGATTTGATGGCTTCCCTTGACTTTTCTATGCTCGTCTATAATATTCGCCTCCTTAAAGTGAGCAGAAATGTATGTTGGTTGATGTTTTACCGTCTGCACCGCCTTTTTGCGGTCAACTCCTGCCGCGCTCCCTGCTCAGGCCGGAGTGAGGAAAAGATGGCCTCCCGATTACGCTTCACTTCCTCAGCCGTTGCGCCGCCCTGGGTGATGGCGGCGGTGCGTAGATGGCGAATGTCGCGGGCAATTACCCGGCTAAAGGAGCAGCCGTCCAATGTTGCACATAAAAAATCAAGGTGATCCAATGTACAGTCGGTCATGCCACAGGATTTCATCTGCGCCAGTTGGAAAGAGACATTTTTTAAGCTGCTGTCTTGAAAGCGTGTGTGTGCGATGGCGGCTTCGCCAAAATTGACGTAGTTCATCTCACAGCTATGGAACTCACCACCATAAAAGGAACAGTGTCTAAAATCGACATATCCATTGATGCGGCATACCGCAAAGGTGCAGAGGTCGAATACGGAGTTGCAGCAGTCTTGCGCGTCTGGGAGGCAGTAGAGTGTTACCCTGTGGAAAAAGGAATTGCGGAAAAAGCCCGCCGGAAAGCCATCCCTTGCCGCTTGGTCGTAGAGCTTTTGATCGATGACCTTTCTTCCGTTTTGCATTTCATAGCTGTATTGACTGTCGCTGGTTTTGGTGTACTCTTGGGATAAAAGAGCTTTCTGACGCTGGAAATTTTGAATACGCTGACGGAGCATAGCCCTGTCCTCGTCATAATCTTTCCAGCCACTACATACCGCGTCCATTTCAGCCAGCAGTTGCTCAACCGTGCGCTCCCCCCGCCCCTGCAGGGTATCGTTTATGGCGCGGACAACTTTTGTGTCATCCCCATATTTTTCATGGTCGCGCATGGAGAGATAATATTTGAGGCTCCGGCTGATGTCCAGACTGCTCCGTACCGGCTTAAAGTCGTCTATGGTGTTCGCCTCCTTATAGGGGGCCGGAAATGCGTCTCAGCGTGAGACGCATTTCCGGCGTAAAAATTTTGGCCTGCCGTTTTACACAGGGGGCGCTCTTGCCCTGTGCGCCTGTGTGCCGGATATACTCAACGCCTGGGGCCAGTCCGCTTTTTGGGCTTCTGCGTCACGGCCTTGATCTTCTTCAAGTCAAAGCCCCAGTCTTGGGGAGCGATGTCTTTCAAGTTGTCGCTCCATTGGACAACGCAGCTAACACGACAATGGCCGCTTCCATCCGCACTCTGCCTGAAAATGCAATACTTCTGGCCCCTTGCAGCTCCCTTGGGCGCAAATGCAAAACCGTACTCTTGCCTTGCGTCGATAATATGGTAGGCAGGGCCAGGGCCATTTTCGCTTGCCGCAAAATAATACTTGGGGAAAAACTCAGGTTCCCGGATGTAGTCCAGCGGTTCATACTTCGCGCCGATCTGCTCCATGCGCTCGGCAAACTCGCAGATGTGGTAGTGGCAGTTACCAATCTCGGTATGGTACTCGTCGATAAAGCGGCATACCCGATCAGCCGGTTCCCTGTCAGGGTAGGTGATTCGGATGCGCCCGCCGTCCGGGAGGTGGAACAGCGTCTTATAGTCGCTGTTGATAAAACGGATATACTTTTTTTCAGACATGGCAGCCTCCTTTTCAAAGGGGGAAATGCGTCTCACGGTGAGACGCATTTCCCGATGGATTTCTTAATAGCCGGTTTTAGGCAGGGGCGTGGGCTTGCCGTAGACCGTTGTTACCCAGCGGGTCACAGCCTGCACCCACACGCCGTTATAGGTTCCACCCACGTCAGCGACGTTGACAAAGCTGCTCCCGGCAGTGAGGCCGGAAACGGCGGTGCAGTAGAGCATGGGGGCCTCCACCTGACTAAAGCCGCCGGGGGCCTGTCCGAACACGAACATGATTTCTGTGACGCGCTCATTGGCGGCGAGGCCCAGGGCCGTGGGGGATGCCGCCAGCGTATAATTCTTACTGGTGCTGAGACTGTCGGCCAGTGTGCGGTAGTCCCCGGTGTTGTTCACCTTATACACAATCTTATAGGTGCCGGGGAAATTGTAGGTGCCGGTCACAACCTTATCCAGCCGAACGGCGGCGGGCAGGGTGTCCCTCCAATAGAACGACTGGAGCATGACGTTGCTGGTGTTGCCAATGTTGGAGAACACATAGCGGACGGGCTGGCCGCTGGTGGCCTCCTTGGGGCCGGTCTTTTCAATGGAAACGCCGGTGG
>CAJUCA010000130.1 GCA_910585265.1 uncultured Oscillospiraceae bacterium
GAGCGGGATGGTTTCCTCCAGATCACCGCCGCAGGCTTTACATTTGCCCACCAGGCTGACTCCCCAGCACTCGCTGAGCTTGGAATAGAACAACTCCCAGCGTTCAGGGATGAAATGGCTGTTGTAGAAATTGGCGGCGGTATCAGGCCGGCCCGCCAGATGATAGCAGCATTTGCAGTATCTATTTACCATGCTCGTTCTTCTCCTTTTCTGTCTGACGCCCCGGCAGCTTCAACGCCCTGTACGGAACGTAGCGGTGTAAGTTGGCCTTGCGGTAGGCTTCGCCGTAGTACAGCAGTGCCCCGGTCAGCGAGCCCATGATGATGGCGGTATCCCGGTCGTCACAGACGGTTCTTATGGTCCCGATCAACAGCCTGTGATTGCCCGCGCTGTCAAAGATGCCGTTCAGATAGCACTCAATGCACAGTCCCCCGCCGGCTCCGGCCTTCAACTCAGGTACAAAGCTAAATTTGGGATGGCACAGCACCAGATACGGAGGCCAAGTGGGACAGGCCGGTTCGCAGGTGATGAAGGCACGCTGATCGGGCCAAAAACCACTGGACTGCACCAGCTCAATCACACCATTGAAAAACTCCGTTGTGGTCTCCCTGGGGAAATCCTGGGCGGGCATATGCTCCTTTGCCCAGCACCGGGCGATCAGCTGGTCCACCCCCTCATGAAAGAGGGCGGCAAACTGCTCAACGCGCTCCGCCAATGTCATTTGGTCCTGCCGCCAGTACCATTCCAACCGCGGAGGAACGCCGCCCCGGTAAAGGCCGTACCCGTCCCGTCCGGCATAGGGCCGGAACCGCAGCATGGACGCGCAGACGTCCCGCAGGAAGCTGTCATGGGTGCCGATGCCGGTGAGGTCCTCGCCCGTGTGCATGAAGCCGCCGCACTGACCGCACTTCCCGGTGATGTAAAGCGTCCGCTGTTCCTCACGCTCCAGCAGGGTGGCGTATTCCAGCTCCCATCCGGTGGGGATAAAATGCGCGCAGTAGTGATCCGTCAGCTCCCGAAAATCGCGGCTTTCATGGCCGGGGCACTCGCACCAACGCTCACTCATTCCCGCTCACCGCCTTCCGCAGATGGGGCGGACTCGGTGGGCTGCACCCGCGAGCGGTCAAAGTACGGCAGCGGGATCACCCGGAAGCTGGTGAAATAGAAGTAGTAGGGCTTCAGGCCGTCGTCGATCTCAATGACCTCGCCATATTCCACCTGATTTCTCACCTCATCGGCAGCACAGGTGTCGGCCTCAAACTGCATCGCCTCATAAAATTGCTTGGCGGTCATTGCCAGCGGCAGTTCAAGGCGCAGCTTGTAGTGGTATGCCAAAACAGTGGGGGATACCTTTTGCCCGATGCCCTTGCCCGAAGTCATGTCTTGATTGAGCAGCCAGGCTGAAAGCTCGCTTTCCCGGTCTTTGAAGCCGTAAACGCGGCACACCGGCGGCGAGATGCGCCGGGGGCACCATTTGGGCGGCTTGTACCTGGGGTCGGACCTTCTGAACCGCCTGGCTTTCCGCTTTTTGGGGAAACCGCTGCAATAGCGTGTCACGCCCACCGTTTCATGGTACGGACAGCTGGGGCAATTCTGCCCCGGAAAGGTGCATTTTTGCTTTGCCATTTACGAGCCCTCCTCGAAATTTGCCGTTACAAAGTCGATGCTGTGCAGGGACTTGTCATTCAGAACCTCGCGTTCCCGTTTACACAGGGCCTCGTAGTCATCGTAGTCCTTGTCAATGTCAATGATCTCAACATCGGCATCACCATTGGCCAGCACAACTTCAGGAACACCGCTTCGAATAATGACCTTCACTCTCACGGCTGTCACTTTCATTTTGTATCCTCCCCGTTAGGCTCAGGGCAAACCGATCCGGCACGATGATCCAGCCATTTCCGAACAAAATCCCGGTCGTCCTCATGGAACAGTACCAAAAACAGGTCGGTGAAGCAGTCCGCGCCATCCGGCAGGTGTTCTTTGCTGTCGGCCCACATCCGGAACGTCCGGCGGAAGATCTCCGCCAGCAGATCATCCGGGTTGGACATGGCGGGCAGATCGTCTCCAAAGCACAGGCGCTTCCCACAGATGCGGCACCGCCCGATCCTGCACAGGCGGCAGCCCTCCGCCGGTTCCAGCGTGGTGTATTCCAGCTCAAAGCCGGTAAACTCAAAATTGCAGACAAGATGGTGAATTCGCTTCTCCAAATCACCCGTTTCCCAGTCAACACAGGTGCATAACGTCTCCTTACGCTCACATTCCCGCATCACGCAGCCTCCTCGTTGTTCCATTTTTCGCACAGCTCAATGACCCTCTGGCACTGATCCATTTCAAACCCGCCGATGTGGGTGCGCCCCTCGGACAGATGGAGCTCTCCCGCCAGCCAGCGGTATGCCCCCGTCCGGCTCATGCGCCCGCTTTTCCACAGGACGTCGAACCTGCGGTGGGCCTCCATCCGCTTCAGCCTCAGCACCTCGTTGGCCACGTTGCCCAGGGCCCGTGTGGTGCCCTTATGGCAGCCCACCCGGGCGTTGCAGTTCTGGCACTGGTAGACGAACTCGCCCTCCATGCCCAGCCGCCGGGTGGATTCGCCGTAGACGGCTCCGGCGGGGATCAGCTTGATCATGCCGCCGCAGTAGCGGCAAATGTCGTTCTTCTTCAAACGCCACACCCCCTACGCCGCCTTCTTGGCGGTTTTCGGCTTGGCGGCCTTTTTCTTCGCGGCCTTTTTCGGGGCGGCCTTGGGCGTTTCCTGTACCGGGGTTGGCGCGGGCGCAGGCTCCCGCATGGCGGTTTGCATATAGTAGGCGTGCTCCGTGGACAGGTCCAGCATCCCCGCCTGGGCGATGCCCAGGGTGGCGGTGCCGGACAGGGAGCGCAGGCAGGCCATCAGGTCCGGGATCTGATACCAGTATTCGCCCCGGGGTACGCCCGTCAGCGGGGCCGTGTCCAGGCACTCGCTGGCCGAGCCCAGCTTCCCTTGGCAGGAGAAGGTGATCCGTCCGCGGTCAAAGGCCAGCTTCACCCGGCCCTTGGGGTCTACCGACGCCACAGTTTTCAGCGTCCGGCGCAGGTCGGCCACGTCGGTGAGCACCGTAAACTGGTTGCGGACGTTACCCATGAGCCGGTCCGTATCCATGTAGTCGCCCTCCATCAAACGGGCGCTGAGCTTGAAACCCTGCCGCATGAATACCAGGTTCTTTCCGGCGATACCCACATAGAATTCGTCCTCATCCTTACACAGCGCCGCCAGCTTCTCCAAGGAGTTGGCGGGTAAAAGCAGATTGATATTGCCGGTGGATTTGTCGTCGCCCTGGGCGGTGACCATGCACCGGCCGTTGTAGCCCGCGCCCTTCAGCCCCTTCTGGGTAAACATCAGGTTCACACAGCGCATCAGGGGCTTGTCCTTGTCCTCCGCTGTGGCAAACATGGTATGCCGGGCCATGGACGGGATGCCGGACAGTTTCACCGTGTCCTCCGGGAAGGGGATCTCCAGCTTGGGAAAGCTACCCCGCTCCCAGATGGCGACGTCATACCCGGTCTGCCCGCCCCGCAGGGAGAGCACCGGAACACCGGGCCTCCGTTTCAGCTCCACCGTGTCGCCGGGAAGCCGCTCCAGCATCCCGGCCAGCAGCTTGGCATCTACCACAAGGGCGTCGTCCTCCGCCGCAGGGCACGACAGCGACTGCTCCAGCGCCGTCTCCAGGTTGGTGGCGGTGAGGGTGAGGGCGCCTGTGGCGGCGTTTGCCTCCAAAAGTGTCCCCCGCAGCGCCTCCACGGGACTGTCCTCCGGGGCGATGGCCGCGGCCCTCTGGGCGGCGCTCAGCAGCTCCGCCCGGTTCATCGTAATGTTCAAAAGTACCTCCTTTACGCGGCAAAGCCGTCGAGGGTGAATTGATCTTCGTCCACGACAGGC
>CAJUCA010000131.1 GCA_910585265.1 uncultured Oscillospiraceae bacterium
GAGCGGGATGGTTTCCTCCAGATCACCGCCGCAGGCTTTACATTTGCCCACCAGGTTGACTCCCCAGCACTCGCTGAGCTTGGAATAGAACGACTCCCAGCGTTCAGGGATGAAATGGCTGTTGTAGAAATTGGCGGCGGCATCAGACCGGCCCGCCAGGTGATAGCAGCATTTGCAGTATCTATTTACCATGCTCATTCTCCTTCTGAGCCTTTAGGCCCGGCAGCTTCACAGCCTTGTATGGGACAAAGCGGTGAGAATTGTTTTTCCGATAGGCTTCACCGTAATACAGCAGGGCCCCGGTCAGCGAGCCCATGATGATGGCGGTATCCCGGTCGTCACACACGGTCTTGATGGTTCCAATCAACAGCCTGTGATTGCCCGCGCTGTCAAAGATGCCGTTCAGATAGCACTCAATGCACAGTCCCCCGCCGGCTCCGGCCTTCAACTCAGGTACAAAGCTAAATTTGGGATGGCACAGCACCAGATACGGAGGCCAAGTGGGACAGGCCGGTTCGCAGGTGATGAAGGCACGCTGATCGGGCCAAAAACCACTGGACTGCACCAGCTCAATCACACCATTGAAAAACTCCGTTGTGGTCTCCCTGGGGAAATCCTGGGCGGGCATATGCTCCTTTGCCCAGCACCGGGCGATCAGCTGGTCCACCCCCTCATGAAAGAGGGCGGCAAACTGCTCAACGCGCTCCGCCAATGTCATTTGGTCCTGCCGCCAGTACCATTCCAACCGCGGAGGAACGCCGCCCCGGTAAAGGCCGTACCCGTCCCGTCCGGCATAGGGCCGGAACCGCAGCATGGACGCGCAGACGTCCCGCAGGAAGCTGTCATGGGTGCCGATGCCGGTGATGTCCTCGCCCGTGCGCATAAAGCCGCCGCAGCGGCTGCACTCCCCGGTAATGTACAGCGTCCGCCGTTCCTCCCGCTCCAGCAGGGTGGCGTATTCCAACTCCCATCCGGCGGGGATAAAATGCGCGCAGTAGTGATCCGTCAGCTCCCGGAAATCGCGGCTTTCATGGCCGGGGCACTCGCACCAGCGTTTGCTCATCCCGGCCCACCGCCTTCCATGGATGGGACGGGCTCGGAGGGCTGCACCCGCGAACGGTCAAAGTACGGCAGCGGGATCACCCGGAAACTGGTGAAATAGAAGTAGTAGGGCTTCAGGCCGTCGTCGATCTCAATGACCTCGCCATATTCCACCTGATTTCTCACCTCATCGGCAGCACAGGTGTCGGCCTCAAACTGCATCGCCTCATAAAATTGCTTGGCGGTCATTGCCAGCGGCAGTTCAAGGCGCAGCTTGTAGTGGTATGCCAAAACAGTGGGGGATACCTTTTGCCCGATGCCCTTGCCCGAAGTCATGTCTTGATTGAGCAGCCAGGCTGAAAGCTCGCTTTCCCGGTCTTTGAAGCCGTAAACGCGGCACACCGGCGGCGAGATGCGCCGGGGGCACCATTTGGGCGGCTTGTACCTGGGGTCGGACCTTCTGAACCGCCTGGCTTTCCGCTTTTTGGGGAAACCGCTGCAATAGCGTGTCACGCCCACCGTTTCATGGTACGGACAGCTGGGGCAATTCTGCCCCGGAAAGGTGCATTTTTGCTTTGCCATTTACGAGCCCTCCTCGAAATTTGCCGTTACAAAGTCGATGCTGTGCAGGGACTTGTCATTCAGAACCTCGCGTTCCCGTTTACACAGAGCCTCATAGTCATCGTAGTCCTTGTCAATGTCAATGATCTCAACATCGACATCACCATCGGCCAGCACAACTTCAGGAACACCGCTTCGGATAATGACCTTCACTCTCGCGTTTTTCATCTCCCGGTTCTGGAGGCTGCACACCCGGATACCGGACTCACATTCCCGCATCAAGCAGCCTCCTCGTTGTTCCATTTTTCACACAGCTCAATGACCTTTTGGCACTGATCCATCTCAAACCCGCCGATGTGGGCTCGCCCCTCGGGCAGACGGAGCTCCCCCGCCAGCCAGCGGTACGCCCCCGTCCGGCTCATGCGCCCGCTTTTCCACAGGACGTCGAACCTGCGGTGGGCCTCCATCCGCTTCAGCCTCAGCACCTCGTTGGCCACGTTGCCCAGGGCCCGTGTGGTGCCCTTATGGCAGCCCACCCGGGCGTTGCAGTTCTGGCACTGGTAGACGAACTCGCCCTCCATGCCCAGCCGCCGGGTGGATTCGCCGTAGACGGCTCCGGCGGGGATCAGCTTGATCATGCCGCCGCAGTAGCGGCAAATGTCGTTCTTCTTCAAACGCCACACCCCCTACGCCGCCTTCTTGGCGGTTTTCGGCTTGGCGGCCTTTTTCTTCGCGGCCTTTTTCGGGGCGGCCTTGGGCGTTTCCTGTACCGGGGTTGGCGCGGCCGCAGGCTCCCGCATGGCGGTCTGCATATAATAGGCGTGCTCCGTGGACAGGTCCAGCATCCCCGCCTGGGCGATACCCAGGGTGGCGGTGCCGGACAGGGAGCGCAGGCAGGCCGTCAGATCCGGGATGAGATACCAATATTCGCCCCGGGGAATCCCCGTCAGCGGGGCCGTGTCCAGGCACTCGCTGGCCGAACCCTGCTCCCCTTGGCAGGAGAAGGTGATCCGCCCTCCGTCAAAAGCCAGCTTCACCCGGCCCTTGGGGTCTACCGCCGCCACGGTTTTCAGCGTCCGGCGCAGGTCGGCCACGTCGGTGAGCACCGTGAACTGGTTGCGGATGTTGTTCATGAGCCGATCCGTGTCCATGTAATCGCCCTCCATCAGACGGGTGCTGAGCTTGAAGCCCTGCCGCATGAACACCAGGTTCTTTCCGGCAATGCCCACATAGAATTCGTCCTCATCCTTGCACAGTGCCGCCAGCTTCTCCAGGGAGCTGGCTGGCAGGAGCAGGTTGATGTTGCCGGTGGATTTGTCGTCGCCCTGGGCGGTGACCATACACCGGCCGTTGTAGCCCGCGCCCTTCAGGCCCTTCTGGGTGAACATCAGGTTCACGCAGCGCATCAGGGGCTTGTCCTTGTCCTCCGCCGTGGCGAACATGGTATGCCGGGCCATGGACGGGATGCCGGACAGCTTCACTGTGTCCTCCGGGAAGGGGATTTCCAGCTTGGGGAAGCTGCCCCGCTCCCAGATGGCGATGTCATACCCCGTCTGCCCACCCCGCAGGGAGAGCACCGGGACGCCGGGCGTCCGTTTCAGCTCCACCGTGTCGCCGGGAAGCCGTTCCAGCATCCCGGCCAGCAGCTTGGCGTCCACCACCAGGGCGTCGTCCTCCGCCGTAGGGCACGACAGCGACTGCTCCAGTGCCGTCTCCAGGTTGGTGGCGGTAAGGGTGAGGGTGCCCGTGGCGGCGTTGGCCTCCAAAAGCGTCCCCCGCAGCGATTCCAGCGGGGAGTCCGCCGGGGCGATGGCTGCGGCCCTCTGGGCGGTGCTCAGCAGCTCCGCCCGGTTCATCGTAATGTTCAAAATTTCCTCCTTTACGCAGCAAAGCCGTCGAGGGTGAATTGATCTTCGTCCACGACAGACTTTTTCGGTTTCTTTTTCTTCTTTTGTTCTTCCAGCGTCCGCTCCAACAGGCCATCGAACTCTTTTCGCCGGGTGCGGGTGCTGGTGTCTTTGATGGTGGGCGATTCCTGCGCCGGAAGCTCCGCCGCAGGCTGGGCCACGGTCCGATTGCGCCGATCCGGGTTGATGACCGCCATCTTTTTGAATGCGGCGGCAATGTCCTCCACATTGTCCCTGATGCCCAGGGTCAGCTCCTTCGCCATCTGGGAGGTCAGATCCCGCACATCGCTCATGGCGGCAAGC
>CAJUCA010000132.1 GCA_910585265.1 uncultured Oscillospiraceae bacterium
TCCGCTTTGACCTTGACCGCCCGGAGGACAGGCAGGCGTGGGAGTATCTGCAAGGACTTAACCCAGCGTCCATGAACAAGGCCGTGCTGTCCATTATCAACCAAGCCGAGTTGACCAGCCGTATACAAGAAATCGTTCAAAACACCATCCGGGAAGAACTCGCCACCTTGAAACAACTGCCTGTTCAGCCCGTGCAAACGGAGCCGGAGGGCGACGACGGGACGGACGACGCCATCATGGGTTTTCTGGATAACTTCATGTGACGGCAAAAGTGCCGTCATTTTTTTGACCGCAAATCACCGTGACGGCAAAAATGCCGTCACCCGCTGAAAAAGGAGGTGTTTTTTCCATGCAGGGCAGACCGCCGCAGAGCAAGCCCCCTCCCAGGCCCGCCCGCCGTGTTTCTCCAGCGGAGTGGGCGTGGCTCGACCGCATCAACCGCCAGCTTGCTTATGACGAATATATGCAGGCACGACGGGAGTTCTGGCTTTGGGAGCGTCCCGCCAGGGGGGAATCCGACCGGGCTTGAACCTGCCCCGACCGTTCTCCCGCGCCGCAGGCGCAGAGGGCGGTATTGTCTTAACAAGCAACGAATTGTGGGGCCACAATTCAGCTTGACAGGGGCTTGCCGCCCCTATGACCCCGCATTTAGACCCACATTTAGAAAGGATGGTATTTTTTGAAAAGAACGCTTGAAATGAAGATACGTTTTACCAGGGGCGAGCTGGACGCCCTCACCAAGAAGGCCCGGAAATCCGGCTTCTCCCGCGAGGGCTTTTCCCGCCGCATCCTGAACGGTGCGGTGGTGAAGGAGGCCCCGCCCGCCGAACTGCCGCTTCTGATCCGGGAGGTGCGGCGCGTGGGCTATAACATCGACCAGCTCTTGAAGCGGGCCAACTCCATCGGCCTGCTGGATGTGCCCCAGCTCCGCAAGGCCCTGGAGGACAACCGGGCCGTGGAGAAGCTGATCGTGGACACCTACACTACCCCCTCCGACTGACATGGCCGTGACCTCCATCTGGCCCATCAAGGGGCGCGTGGACAGGGTGATAAACTACGCCCGGAACCCGGAAAAGACCACCGAGGGCAGCTATGGGGAACTGGCGTCCCTCCACGCCATTGACAATGTGGTGGAGTACGCCGCCGACGATATGAAAACGGAGCGCCGATCCTATGTATCCTGCTTGAACTGCCGGGAGGACACCGCCGCCGCACAATTCATGGAAACAAAGCGGTTATGGGGCAAGCTGGGGGGCCGGGTGTGCTACCACGGCTATCAATCCTTTAAGGTGGACGAGGTAACGGCGGAAACCGCTCATGAGATCGGCGTCAAACTGGCGCAGGAGTTGTGGGGCGACCGCTTTGAGGTGGTAGTGGCGACCCACTGTAACACAGGCCATTATCACAATCATTTTGTCATTAATTCTGTGTCCTGGGCAGACGGCTATAAATTCTACAATTCTCCCGCCGATTACGCCCGTATGCGGGAGGTATCAGACCGGCTTTGCCGGGAGTACGCCATTTCTGTGATAGAGAACCCCGGCGGGCGGGCCAAGCACTACGCCGAATGGCAGGCCGAGCAGAACGGCAAGCCCACCCACAGGGGCATCATCCGGGCCGATATTGACCGGGCTATCCGTGCTTCCACCACCGAACGCGACTTCCTCCGGGTGATGGGTGAGATGGGCTACCAACTCAAAACAAGGGGCAAGGGCGGCAAGCCCCTGAAATATCCGGCGCTGAAACCGCCCGACGCTGGCGGTTACTTCCGTTTCCACAAGCTGGGTGAGGGCTACTCCCTGGACGAGATCAAAGAGCGTATTCTGCACAACCTCCAAAAGCAGGTGCCATTCCCGGAGGTAGTGCATCACCCGCCCCGGCGTTACCGGGTGCGGGGAAAGCCCCGGAAGAAAGTTACCGGCCTGCGGGCGCTGTACTTCCGTTACTGCTATGAATTGCACATCATCGTCAAAAGACCGGCATCCGTCAAGCGGGTGTCTTTTTTGTTGCGGGAGGACATCGCCAAGCTGGACAGGCTGGATGCGGAAACCCGGTTTTTAGGGAAACAGCACATCGGCACCATCGGGGAACTGACCGCCCACCGGGAAACGGCGTCGGCGGAGGTGGACGCCCTGACCACCCAGCGGCAGGAACTCCGTAAGGAACTGCGGCGGCTCAACCGGCAGGGCGACCCCGTGGCCGTGGACGAGGTGAAGCAGAAGATCAGCGCCCTGTCCAGCCGTATCAGGGCGGCACGAAAGGAGGTGGTCTTATGTGACGGTATCGCCCAGCGTTCCGGGCAGGTCAGGGAAAATCTGGAACGGCTGGTGAAGCAAAAGGAAACTGAACGAAAGGAGAAATCGACAGATGAGTTATTCAGGCGACGCGGCGGAGCAGGTCGTGAGACTGTCCCTGGAAACAGGTGAGGTGGCGGTCAAGCTGGCCGGCGAGGGTGCCAAACAGCTTGCCATCCTCTTGTACGCCATCCTGCGGGAGCAGAAGAAAACCAAGGGCAAGACCCGGCTGACCAATATGCTCCGCAGCGGCAAGGAGTTGAAGGTGTTCGCCGTGAAGGACAGCGACCTCCAGCTTTTTTGCCGGGAGGCCAAGAAGTACGGCGTCCTCTACTGCGTTCTGAAAGACCGGGACGCCACGGACGGCATCACCGACATTATGGTACGGGCCGAGGACGCCAGCAAGATCAACCGCATCTTTGAGCGGTTCAACCTGGCTACCGTGGATATGGCTGAGATCAGGAGCGAGATCGAGCGCAGCCGTCAGGAACAGCAAGCAGAAGTCCCGGAAGCGCCAGCGGCGGCGGAACCGATGACCGAGCAGGAGGTGGATGAGCTGCTGGACGCTATGCTGTCCCCGCCCCCGGAGGGCGAACTGCCCGCCCCGGAGCGCACCGCCCCCGAACCCGAACAGGACATGGACGAGTTTTTGGCATCGGTGCTGGGCGCTTCCCCCACCAGGGAGGAGGGCCAGACCGAAAACCCCACCGAAGGCCGGATCGAGAAATCCCGTCAGTCCGAGCCTACCTCAAAGCCCAAAGAGCCAGCCGTACCGGGTACTTCTGATCCGCAGGAGCGTTCCCGTCCCTCCGTCCGTAAGGAGCTGGACGCGATTAAAGCGGAGCAGAGAGAAAAGGCGGCAAAAGGTAAGGAGCAGTCCAAGCCCACCAAGGGGCCGAAACACAAGGCCCCGCGAAAGTATAAACCCAAACGGTTAAAGGAGCGATAACGATGCCGAATTATGATGATCTGTTTACCGAGCAGCCCGCCCAGGGGGAGGAAACGCCCTTTGATAAGGACGCATGGGCGGCGAAAAAGCAGGCGGAGCGCGAGGGCGTCTACGCCATGATCGACAACCACGTTCACAACATGGGCGTGGACGGCGGCGTGTTCCAAGCCTATCTGGACGTGCAGGCCCGCTTTGACCTCTACTCCGTGAGCAACGCCATCCTGATCGCCGCCCAATGCCCGGAGGCCACCAAGCTGGCCGACTTCGACAGTTGGAAGGCCGACGGCGTGTACGTCAAGCGGGGCCAGGATGCCATCACCATTCTGGAACCGGGCAAGGAGTACAAAAAGGACGATGGCAGCGTGGGCGTGTCCTACAATGTGAAAAAGGTCTTTGACATTTCCCAGACAAGGGCCGAGCAGCGGCCCGCCCCCACTATGGCCCGTGATGAGCGGCTTTTGCTGAAAGCCCTGATGAACAACGCCCCCTGCCGCTTCTCCATCTCCAATGAACTGCCGGAGGGCACCAACATGGCCTATCACCCGCAGAACAA
>CAJUCA010000133.1 GCA_910585265.1 uncultured Oscillospiraceae bacterium
ATGAGGACGGCTCCGCCGCCGCGGACCGTTACACCGCCGTGGTTACTTACACCGGAACCGCCACCAGCAGCTACGTCAAAGGCTATGTGGTCACCGCCCAGTACAGCGGAACCGTCAGCCGGATCGCGCTGAACAAGATCCGCTATGTGGCCATCTTTGAGGGCACGCCCCTGGCTCCTCCGGAGCCGGAGCCCACGCCGGAGCCGGAACCCGCCGAGCCGGAACCCACCCCCCAGATCCAGTTCCACTGGGCCTATGTGCTGGCCCCGCTGGGCGTGATCGCGGTCATTGGCGGCGGCGTTGGCGCGGCCCTGTTCCTCAAGAAGCGGCGCGAGGCCGGTTATGAAAACGAGGAGGACAGCTAATGAAGAAACTGAAAACACTGATCACCTCTACGCTGTGCCTGTGTGTCCTGTGCGCCCTGTGCGCGGCCCCGGCCAGCGCGCTGTCCTATGACATCGGCGCCCCCGGCGGCCCGGAGTATGGGAAACCGACGTCTTTTGAGCCGGAGGTCACCGCCGACGGCGGGGCCATGAAAAACGAGGACCTGTCCAAAAACGCCGCCCTGATCCCGCCCTGGTTCGGCACCCCCACCAGCTACCTGCCGGGGAGCGGAGCATACCTCACCCCCAACCTGGCGCCCTCCCAGACGGCGGGGACGGGGGCGGTGAATGGGAACGGCCCTGTGCTCACGCCCCCCTCCATCGTAACCGGTCCCGATGCCGTCCAGCCCACCCCGGCGGGCTTCACCCCGGTCACCGGCGATCTCTACTACAGCGACGGCAGCCTGGGCACCCTGAAGATCCCCTCCATCGGCCTGACCGTCAAGGTATTTGAGGGCACCGACGCCGCTCCGCTCCTCAAGGGCGCGGGCCATTTTGAGGACACCAGCATCTGGAATGGAAATATCGCCGTCGCAGGCCACAACCGGGGGGTGCGCAACGATTTCGGCAAGATCCACACGCTGAAGGCGGGCAGCATCATCACCTTCACCACCAAGCTGGGCACCCGAACCTACGCCGTTTCCGGGATAGCCAAGGTGTCCATGTACGACGTCAGCGGGCTGGAGCCCACGGCGGACAACCAGATCAACCTCTATACCTGCGTCATGAACCAGCCCGCCTACCGCTGGCGGGTCACCGCCTTGGAGGTCTGAGCACCGCCGCTGTGCAATCTGCTTGGTTTGGCCCCGGGTTTTTCTCCACAGTCCGATCCGATAGTTCTCGACTTCCCGCCTGATTTATGGTATTGTAATACCAGCGGAACACCCAAACTTTGGTAAGGAGGAAAGACGATGAGCAGAAAACGGGAAGCGGTTATGATCGGGATCGGCATCCTGGCGGGCCTCGCCCTGAGCGGCCCCGCGGCGGCGGCAGCGGACTACCTGCAGGCCATCCCCAGCCGCCAGACCTTCTATGTCAACGGGCAGAAGGTGGAGTTCGAGGCGTACAGCATCCATGGGAACAATTTCGTCAAGGTGCGGGACATCGGGAAGGCGGTGGACTTCGGCGTGACCTACGATGGGGCGACCAACAGCGTCCACATCGACCCTAACGCCCACTACCAGGAGGAAACGCCCCAGCCTACCCCAACCCCCACGCCCACACCCACCCCGGCCCCTTCGGGCAAGTACACCATCAATGTGGATCACTGGAGCCGGGAGGATTTCTCCCAACAGGCCAACCCCGCCGTGTTCACCGGCGTGTACGACCGGAACCTGTACAACACTATCCGGCAAACGCTGGTGGACGGCGATGCCATCGACCCGCCCGCTTACACTATGGTGGCCAAGGGGGCGGACTACAGCGCGGTCAATAGCGTGATGGGCAGGCTGGACAATGTGAAATGGTTCGAGCTTTATGTGCCCGCAAACTTCACCAACTACTGGCAATACCTGGACTACTTCGCGGTGTCCTCCAAGATCCCGCCTCAGTTCGAGGCCCCGCTGGCCTTCATCCAGCCCGTCATCGCTGAGGTGAATCGGCTGGGTTCTGAACGGGAAAAGGTGACATACCTAAATGACTACCTCTGTTCCCTGCTGGTCTATGACAAGAACGAATACGCTGGCGTTCCGCAAATTTTTACGCCCCATAACAATGAATTAGGGTCGGACTGCGGGGCCTATGCCGTTGCCTTTAAATTCCTCTGTGGAGCGGCAGACATCCCCTGCTTCACCATCAGCACAACCACACGAGTAAATCACATTTGGAATATGGTCTATGTGGACGGACAATGGTTCCATGTGGATGTATCTACGAACGACTCCACCCACAGCCACACCATGCTCCTCCAGGAAACCTATCCCAACCACCCGGATCAGGCACCGGAGGCCACAGCCTTCATCAAAGAGCTGCTGGTTCCCGGCTCCACCAAATAAACAACCACACAACCCCGAAAAGGCAGACCGCAAAAGCGGCCTGCCTTTTCCTTTGCCAAACACGAAAGGAGACAATATGAAACGCAAATTTTCAACCAGGCTAATCTCCATGCTGCTGGTGGTTGCCACGCTGGTTGGCCTGCTGGCCGTCCCAGCCAGCGCAGCCGACACGCTGAACAACAGCGGCAGTGTGAAGATTACCCAGGACGGATTCGGCAATTACCTGAGCAAGAAATCCGGCGGCACCATCGGCGGCGGCTACTGGCAGTATACCAGCAACGACGGCCTCACGGGTGCCGCATACTGTATCAATTGGGGCCTCACCGGAGTGTCCCCCAACAAGTCCCTCACCATCCAGCCGTACAACCGCAGCCCCCAGACCATGGGGGCCTTCGCCAACGGCTACCCCGCCCGGACGCTGGAGCAGTTCAAGCAGCTCCACCAGGACGATGTGCGGGGTATCGCCAACCTCACCGAGACCGAGTATAAGTATGCCACCCAGGTGGCGGTGTGGGCCACCTGCGGGCAGATCTCCGTCCCCGGAACTACCTTCACGGCGGGGCGCACCGCCGTGGTGGAGCCCACCGCAGACGCCCAGCAGATCCGCATCTTCGACAGCATCAAGGGCATCCTGCGCCACGCCGCCCAGTGGACCAAACACCTCTACACAGGGCTGTATCTCCGGGCAGAGGCTGATAAGGATCTTCGCAGTGTAGAAATTATTGATGAGCACGGTCTTCGTGGAGCTGCAGCTCAAGGGAAAAATGGCGTCAAAAAGGAAACCATCAACGGCAAGGAGTATTACACCCGGGTGATGTATGTGGCGTCCGCCACCTCCACCTGGATCGATGGCTACAAGACCAAGGTGTACTCCACCGACGCCCCCCAGGGCACCATCTTTGTGGCGGAGAACAATTCCCCTCTGGAGACTGAGACGCAGGGGGGAACCACCTATTACAAGGTAGACACCAGCAAGCAGCACCTGGTGGGCTTCAACGCCAACGGCAGCGAGTACCGCGGGGCTTTCAAGGTTTGCATCCCCGTGGATGCGGCGGCAGAAGAAGGAGCCTTCCACATTAAAGCTACCGGCGGTGTGGCTCAGTACAACCTGTTCCTGGCCAACAACCCCTCCACCACGGAACAGTCCTATATCATTTCTGATTCGGGCTATACCACAGTCGGGGCTTCTACCGATTTTAAGTGGAGCAAGGGCAAGGACACAAATAACGCCAGCCTCCAGATCGTAAAAACCGGCCCGGGCGGCGGCCCGCTGGAGGGCGCG
>CAJUCA010000134.1 GCA_910585265.1 uncultured Oscillospiraceae bacterium
TCCCAGACCACCATGATGAACCGCTCCCGGATGCGGGACGTGGGGGACACCCGCCAGGACTATGAGGAGCTGGACAGCGCGATCAATTCCGGGCTGTATTTGAAGGACGCCATGAACCGCCAGAACGAGGACTTCTACTATATGCACACGCTGGTGGAAGTGACGGCGGACGACCCGGAGACGTTGGAACAGCGGGTGACGGCGGTGGAAAAGCTGTGCGTGTCCGCCGACATGATCGCCCGCCGCTGCGATTACAAAAACGAGCAGGCGTTCCTCTCCGCCCTGCCCCTGCTGGCCCTGGACGCGGACGTGGAGCGCAAATCCCGGCGCAACGCCCTCACCTCCGGGGTGGCGGCGGCCTTCCCCTTCGCCTCCTACGAGCTCAGCGACCGCAACGGCATCTTCCTGGGGCTGAACCTGTACAACCGCTCCCCGGTGTTCCTGGACCCCTATGATGACTATAAGTACACCAACGGAAACTGCTGGATCGGCGGCTCCTCCGGCGCGGGCAAGACCTTCACCCTCCAATGCCTGGGCGGGCGGCTGCGCCAGCAGGGGCGGCGGGTGATCTTCATCGTGCCCAAGAAGGGTCACGAGTTCCGCCCCCTGTGCGAGCTGCTGGGCGGGCTGTACCTGCGCCTGTCTCCCTCCTCCAAGGACTGCCCCAACATCATGGCCATCCGCCGCAGGTCCCTGGACAGCTACGCGGGCCTGCGGGACATGGCCGCCCGGGACGACTCGGTGCTGGCGGACAAGATCTCCCGGCTCATCATCTGGTACTCCCTGCAAAAGCGGGACCTGTCCGATGAGGACAAGAACCATCTGGATTCCTCCCTGGTGGAGTGCTACCGGCGGTACGGGATCACCTTCGACAATTCCTCCGTCACCGACGGGGAGGAGAACTTCGTGGAAATGCCCATCCTGCCGGATTGGTACGATGTGCTCTCCCAGAACCCGGACACCAAGCACCTGGCGGTGGTGTTGGCCCGGTATGTCACCGGCTCCGCCTCCGCCATGGGCCGGCGTAACCACATCGACCTGAACAACAAGTACATCGTGCTGGACACCTCCGGGATGCCCGACGATCTGCTGCTCCCCGGCATCTTCTGGGCCACCGACATTGCCAACGACCTGATCATGGACGCGGGCAGCGACCTGTCCGCCCTCATCGCCGATGAGCTGTGGTCCCTGGTGGGGGCCAACTCCAACCCGCTGGCGGCGGGCTTCGTCCAGGAGATGGTGAAAACCATCCGCGGCCTGGGCGGCATCGCCATCACCTCCACCCAGGGAATGCAGGACCTGTTTGGGCTGGACGGCGGCAAATACGGCAAAGGGATTCTGGACTCCAGCCGGATCAAGCTGGTGATGCAGATGGAGGAGCAGGAGGCCCGGCTGATTCAAAACGTGCTGAACCTGTCCGAGGATGAGGTGCGGCAGATCACCCGGTTCCGCCGGGGGGAGGGCCTGCTGTGCATCGGCTACAACCACGTTCCGGTGCAGTTCCACGCCACCGAAAAGGAGTATGACGCCATCACCACCTTCCCCACCGACCTGCGGTCCAGGAGGAAGGAGGGCGTCAAATGAGCTTCCGGCAGGACGCCGCCCGCCTCCAAAAGCTGGCCAACAACGCCTTCTGCCAGACTGGGGTGCTGGCCGCGCTGGCGGACGGCGGGACACCCGACCCGGACAAGCTCCAGCGGGCACTGGAGCAGACGGCGGCCCAGTTCGAGGGGGCCGCCCTGGAGGTGCGGAAGCTGTGCGAGCGGTACAGCACCGGCACTGGGGGCTACGGCTCCCGGCCTGTGCTCCCGCCCATGGAGATCGCCGGGTCGGTGGATATGCTGGGCTATCACTGGCTCCACATCGCGCTGAACACCCTGCTGCCCCACTGCCGTTTTCAGTCCCCGGAGTGGCTCAGCGACACCATCCGCCGCCTGCTGGACGAATACGAGGCCCAGGGCTGCCAGCTGCCCTTTTTCAACCAGGCCCTGCTGGTGATCGACGAGTTCACCGGGATCAGCGGCCGCCACATCTTCGACCAGGACAACAAGGGCTACAAGGCCGTGTCCAACGCCATCAAGGGCAGGCTCATCCCCGACGACGACCAGCACACCCTGGCGGTGGCCCTGCTGTCCGGGCGGAGCGAAGTGGACGTGTGCCACATCACCCTGCTGGACCTGTCCGACGCGGCGGACTTCTTTGCGTTCCACTCCGGGGACTATGAGGTGAAGCATTTTTATGATGGCGGGTGGGGCTGAATTGCCCCGAAAAGTGATCGGGACACCCATCAGATACCCGTCAGATTTGGGGCGATTTGGGCCAGGTGGAGGGTCTTCACCTGACCTGATGGGTGTCCAGCCCGCGAAACCGCTGCGGGGCAAGGCTTTCCAGCGGACGCGGCCGCTTCAAGCGCGGCAAAAAGCTGACTTCTATGGGGAGCCATCAGATTGGCTCCCCATAGGGGGCGTGGGAACGCGCCGAAAAGGTTCTTGCGCCGGCAGCGGCGCAAGGGCGTTTTCGGCGCACGCAGGAAATACGAAAGGGGGCGCGGTATGCGTGATTTTCAGCCAACGGGACGTTGATATGTTGAAGCTGCTGTGCTGGTGCCAGTTCATCCAGCCCAGGGATTTGAGGGGGATAGCCACGGAGGGGGAGCGGAAAAACCTGATGGGCCTGGGCCTTGTCCGGCGGCACGAAAAAAGCGGCGCACTGCTGCTCACCAGCAAGGGGCAGCTCCTGTTGGAGCACCTGCTGGACGGGAGGGTTCCCCAGACCACCCGGGCCTACCACCCGCCGCTGATGGAACGCCGCGTCCGGGTGTCCCGGCTGGTGGTGGCCGCCTACCATGGCGGAGTTGACCCCTTCACCTTCGGGCCGGAGGAGCTGGACGGCCCCCCGGCCCTGTTTCTCCCGGCCATCACCCGGCGGAAGGGGGCCAACCCCTGGGGCAGTACCCGGGTGGCGGCTATCGCCCGGCTGGGGGACAGCCTGTACGCCATGCACTACGTCTGTCCCGGCATCGGTAAGGTGGCGTTAATGGATGAGCTGGCGGCCTTCTCCAATCAGACCGCCCGGTTCCGGGATGTGGGACGGGCGTTCATCTTCGCCGGGGCCAGCTATCAAAGCGTACTCACCGAGCTGGAGCGGCCCATGGAGCGGAAGGATACCAAGCTGCTCACCTATGGCGGCGTGTACCGCTGCCTCCAGCTCCCCCTCCACCTGCTGTCCTGCGACGCCACCGGGGCGGTGCAGCTCCAGATCATGGCCGCGCCGGACTACCGGGCACGGCTGACCAGGGCGGCGTTGAACAGCCAGTACCGCCCGCCCCCGGACGACGTGCCCGAGTGGGACGCCATGTTCCAGGGCGT
>CAJUCA010000135.1 GCA_910585265.1 uncultured Oscillospiraceae bacterium
CTCACGGTGAGACGTATTTTTTACTGCCCACCGAAAGGAGGATGCCATGAGGAAACGCAATCGCCCTGTGAGCGTGTGGATGAACGAGCAGGAATACCGGCACCTGAAGAAGCAGGCCGAGCTTGCGGGGCTGGGCATTGACCCGTTTCTCCGCGCACTTGCCGCTGGCGTACAACTGCGCCCCCGCCCGCCCGACACCTATGCCGCCCTGCTCCGGGAGCTGTCGGCCATCGGCAATAATGTGAACCAAATCGCGTATTGGGCCAACGCCACCAAGGGCATCGGCAAAGCGGAGATTGCGGAGGCCGCCGCTTTAGTCCGGCAGGCGTGGCGCACGGTAAAGGAGACGCTGTAATTGGCCTACGACAAAATCATCACCCTGCACGGGCGCATGGATCACTGCATTGACTATGTGCTGAACGAGGAAAAGACCGGCCTCGCCGCCGCGCTGGCCTATGCGGAGAACCCGGACAAGACGCACCAGCTTGTCACAGGCATCAACTGCTACCCGGACACCGCCCTGTCGGATATGCGCGCCACCAAGAGGCGCTGGGACAAAAAGGGCGGCGTTTTGGGCTACCATATCATCCATTCCTACGCCCCCGGCGAGGTAACGCCGGATGAGGCCCACGCCGCCGGGGTGGAATTTGCCCGCCGTCTGCTGGGGGACAAGTACGAGGTTGTTGTGGCGACCCATGTTGACCGGGCGCATCTGCACTGCCATATCGTTTTCAATTCCGTTTCCTTTGTGGACGGGAAGAAATACCGCAGCGACTTCCAAAGTTATTTTGGGGATCTGCGCGGCACGTCCAACGAGGTAAGCCGGGAGCGCGGCCTGTCGGTCATTGAGCCGCAGGGCCACGGAAAACATTATAGCGAGTGGACAGCGGAAAAACAAGGGCGAAAAATCGTGATGGCCGGGGTCATGCAGGATATTGACGCCGCCATCGGGGAGAGCTTTACCTTTGACTCCTTCCTTGCCGCCCTGCGGCGGCAGGGCTATACCATTAAATATGGCTCGAATGTGAAGCATACCGCCGTCCAGCCCCCAGGCGGGGACTATGTATTCCGGCTGGACAGCCTGGGCGCGGGCTACACCGAGGCCCACATCCGGGAACGGCTGGCGGCGGCGCGGCGGGGCGAACCCTACGAACTGTCCCTGCCGCCGTCTGCGCCGCCCATACCGCTGGTACGCCCCATTCCCCAGGTAAAAAAACGTTATACCGTCCGAGGGGGCGCTGTCCCCCGTCAGCCGCGCCGGAAAGTGCGCGGCTTTCGTGCGCTCTATCTGCGCTACTTATATTTACTCAATCGCTGCCGCAGGCCCCGGCGCACCCCGCCGCCCCCGGCTGTCCGCAGGGAAGTGGCAAAGCTCCAACGCTATCAAAAACAATTCTGTTTTCTACTGCAATACCGCATAGAGACGGACAGCCAGCTTGCCCTGCTGGGCGACGCCCTGCAAGGCCAGATCGACCTGCTGACAGACTACCGTGCGGAGCTTTACCGGGAACGACGCGAGGGCCGGGACGTGGGGACCGAGTTGGAGACTGTCAATGGCAAGCTGCGCTCCACCCGCCGCGAGCTGACGATCTGCCGAAAAATTACGGAGGATATTCCGAAAATCAGGGATCGGGAGCAGCTCATGCGGCAGGAGGAACGGAGCAGCCATAAGGCCGTCCGGGATCGAACGGACGAGCAAGTAAGAAAGGAGAAGAAAGGCAAATGGATGTAAGTGCTGAAGCTGCCGACGTTGTAGTGCGGGAGAGCTTACAAGCGACCGAGGCGGCGGCGAAGCTGACCCTGGAGGGCGTGAAGAATGTCGCCGCCCTGCTGCTGGCGATTGCCAAGCAGGACATGAAAGTGGTGGGCCAGACCACGGCCAAGCGGCTGGCCCGCGACCCGGCCCCCGCCGTGGTCATCCCCATCAAGGCCGAGGACAAGGCCAAATTCCAGAAGCTGGCCAAGGAGTTTGGCGTCCTCTACTTTTTCGCGCAGAAAAAGGGGAACGACAACGGGATGCTCAATGTCGTTTCCAATGAGAACTATGCCGCCCTGCTCAACGCCATCATGCAGCAGCTGGGCTACCCCATCCCCCAAAAGGAAAAGGAGGCAGACACGCAAAAAAAAGCGAAGTCCCGCGCTCCACAAAAGAAATCCTCGCCAGAGCGCGGGAGTGGCTTGAAACCGTCTCAGACGACTGCGGCGGCTGTTGAACCGGACTCCCCCACCAAGAAGAAGCTGGATCAGTTACAGCGGCTGGCGGCACAGTCCCGCCCTGGGCCGGAAAAAACGAACAGAAAGGTAAGGTGAATCTATGCCAAGTTTAAGTGAAATCCTTAACTCCAAGGCTGAGAGCAAGCAGCAGCGCACCGAGAAGCGCAGGGCCGAACGTAATCAGTTGTCCCAAACACGGGACGGGGCGCTGATGGCCATTACAGCCAACCCCGATCTCTACACACGCTTCCTTATTTTGCAGGCGGACAACATCGGCCTGAGCGCCGGGAATATCGCCCTGACCCTATCGCAGATGGCAGACCCCACCAAGATCGGCACCACCGATTTTTGGCATAAACAGGGCCGGTATGTGATGGACGAGGAAATGAGCAAGGGCGCGGCGGTTTTCGTCCCGTCCCGCAACCCCAATTTCCGGGGCTACCTTATGGGCAGCTACTACGATGTAAGCCAGACCACCGGCAGGCCCATGAAAGAGCCTGAGCCGCTGGCCGAGGGCAGCGAGAGACTGAACGCGGCGTTTGCCGCCCTGCTGGATACCGCCCCCGTGGGCTTCATTGAGAACACAGGGCTGAATGTGCCCGTGCGCTACAATGAGCGTGAATGTATTCTGGAAATCAATACGGAGTACAGCACCG
>CAJUCA010000136.1 GCA_910585265.1 uncultured Oscillospiraceae bacterium
CCTATTTTACACTTCTTTTTCATTTGTGCAATATTTATTTTTCAAACAAGGCCTAGGCAAAAAGAGGGCGGCGAACGGATGTTTCACGTGAAACAACCGTTCGCCGCCCTTGGCTACCGCACCTGCCCCGTCCCCCGGATCACGTACTTGTAGCAGCACAGCTCCTGTAACCCCATAGGCCCCCGGGCATGGAGCCGCTGGGTGGATATGCCCATCTCGCAGCCCAGGCCGAACTCGCCGCCGTCGGTAAACCGGGTGGAGGCGTTCCAGTACACCGCCGCGCTGTCCACCAGGGCGGTGAAGCGGCGGGCGGCCTCCGGATCCCCGGTGACGATGGCCTCGGAGTGCCCGGTGGAGTGGGCGTCGATGTGGGCGCAGGCCCCGTCCAGATCGTCTACCACCTTCACCGCCAGAATGTAGTCCAGGAACTCCGTGTGGAAGTCCTCCGCCCCCGCCGCCCTGCCGGGGATGATCCGGGCGGCGGCCCCGTCCAGCCGCAGCTCCACCGGGGGCAGGCCCCTGGCCTTCCGGCCCTCCGCCAGCCGCTCCCGCAGGCGGGGGAGGAAGGCCCCGGCCACGTCCCGGTGGACCAGGCACACCTCGGCGGCGTTGCAGACGCTGGGCCGGGAGCACTTGGCGTTTTCCACGATGGACAGGGCCATGTCCAGATCCGCGTCCCGGTCCACGTAGATGTGGCAGATTCCGGTGCCTGTCTCAATGACGGGGACGGTGGCCTGCTCCACGCAGGCCCGGATGAGCCCCGCGCCCCCCCGGGGTATGAGCAGGTCCACCAGCCCGGACGCCTGCATCAGCTCCCGGGCGGACTGCCGGGACACGTCCTCCACCAGCCCCAGGGCGTCCTGGGGCAGTCCCCCGGCGGACAGGCCCTCCCGCAGGGCGGACACGATGGCGGCGGCGGAGCGGTGGGCCTCCTTGCCGCACCGCAGGACGCAGGCCGACCCCGCCTTCAGGGCCAGGGCCGCCGCGTCCGATGTGACGTTGGGGCGGCTCTCGTAGATGATGGCGATCACCCCCATAGGGACGGCGGTTTTGTCGATGACCAGGCCGTTGGGACGCTTGCGGCGGGTGAGCACCTGCCCCACCGGGTCGGGGAGGGCGGCTACCTCCCGCACGCCCCGGGCCATGCCGAAGATCCGCTCCTCGTTCAGGGCCAGCCGGTCCAGCATGACGGGGGATACGGTGCCCTTGGCCTCGATGAGATCCAGGCCGTTGGCGGTGAGGATGGCTTGGGCGTTGTCCAAGAGGGCGTCCGCCATGGCGTTCAGCGCGCGGTTTTTGGCGTCCCCGTCCGCCAGGGCCAGGGCGGTTTTGGCCTGCCTGGCCCGCCGCAGCAGCTCCATAGTGGTCATGCCTGCCCCCTCCTTCCCACAAAGCGGGTGCCCGCGGGCCTGCCCGCCGCGATGTCGTACAGCAGCTCCGGCCGCCGTCCGTTGGCGATGATCATGTCACAGCCGCAGGCCATGGCGATCTCCGCCGCCTTCAATTTGGTGTGCATTCCCCCGGTGCCCAGGGCGGAGCCGGGATCGCCCGCCCGGGCCCACATCTCCGGCGTGATCTCCCCCACCTCGGGGATCAGGGCGGCGTGCTCGTCCTTCCTGGGGTCGGCGGTGTACAGTCCGTCGATGTCGCTGAGGAGGATGAGCAGATCCGCCCCCACGCACTCCGCTACGATGGCGGCCAGGGTGTCGTTCTCCCCGATGGTGGTGGACTCCCCCACCTCGTCGGTGGCCACCGCGTCGTTCTCGTTGACAATGGGCAGGGCGTTCAGCTCCAGCAGCCGTTCCATGGCGTTGACAAAGTTCTGCCGCCGGTGGGGGAAGCGCACGTCCTCCCCGGTGAGCAGGAGCTGGGCCACGGTGTGGTTGTACTGACCGAACAGCCTGTCGTAGGCGTACATCAGCTCGCACTGGCCCACCGCGGCGGCGGCCTGCTTGGTGGGCATATCGGCGGGGCGTCCCGGCAGGTTCAGCCGCCCCACCCCCATGCCGATGGCCCCGGAGGACACCAGGATGAGCTGGTTTCCGGCGTTTTTCAGGTCGGACAGCACCTTCACCAGCTCCTCCGTCCGGCGGATGTTCAGCCGCCCGGCGGCGTGGGCCAGGGTGGACGTGCCGATCTTCACCACAATCCTCATTTGCTTTCCCTCGCTATCATACGAAAGTGAGGGCTTATTATACCACAGGAGGGGGGAAAAGGGAAGCCCCCGGAGCAAATCCGGGGGGTTCCTTTTTTACGTGTTGTGTTTGAGGCTCCAGGCTTCCCCCCACAGGGGGGAAGCTGTCAGCCGGAGGCTGACTGATGAGGGGGCGCGTAGGGGGTGCGCCCCTGTTCTCAATGAGAAAATTAGGTACGCCGAACGTTTGCCCCCTCACCTGCCCTCTCTGGTGGTTCCGTGCCCTTAAAACCTTCCCCCTCCCAGGGGGAAGGTGGCATTCGCGAAGCGAATGACGGATGAGGGTGCGGAAGGCCGACACTCCGTAAGGAAGTGTCGGCCTTGGGCTAACCTGTAAAGAAATTCTATCTATTTGGACGGCGTAGTTGTGGCTATGCCGTCCTTTTCCGCTGGTTTGCAAGATGTTCCTGGTACAGTCTCTCCATTTCTTCAGGGGAGGGAGCGCACCATAGGCCAATGGTGTTATAGTGGATGCCTACCCGCTGATGCCGCTTGCCGTCTATCTTTTCCGGCTTGGATACCACGATCTTCTCAATGAACTCGTGGACGATTTCAGGCGTCAGCTCCGTCAGCCGGGTCACCTGTC
>CAJUCA010000137.1 GCA_910585265.1 uncultured Oscillospiraceae bacterium
ATTTCCTCTGACAAAACCGCACCTACCCTCTCCCCCTCCCCCCATACCATGGACAAACCCATCCAAGTATGGTATATTATCTCAGGCAGATTTCACGCAAGGAGGAAACCGCCATGCCCATACAGGTGATGGTTTTAACCGCATGCTTCGATTCCGCGCTGGCCCACGCCGCGCTGGCGGCCTATCTGTTCGCCGTCTTGGATGAGCGCAGCTGGCGGCAGCTGAAAAAGCTGCCCGCCCTGCTCCTATCCCCGCTGGCCGTCGGCACGCTCAACGCACTGCTGTACTACGCCATCCCCGGCGGGGGCCTTCTCATCCGCTTCCTGGCCGGCACCCTCATTGCCGCGCTGGGCTGTACGCTGTGGACCCGGTGGGCCTGGGGGCTGGGATTCTGGCGGGCCATCTCCGCCGTGTCCATGGCGGGCATATTCCAGATTGCCCTTACCACCCTAACTCAGTTTTTGTTCAGCAGCATATTCGTGGATAACTCGGGTCTCCAGTTTGCCGTGGTGCTATCCATTGCCTGTGCCGTCGTGGTGCTCTGCACCGCCCTGCTGTACCGCCTGGGCTTCGGCCGCAGGTTCCGCCTTCTGCTGGTGGAGGGCCCCCAGCCCCGCAGAATGGCCCTGTTTCTGTACGCCCTGGTCTGCATCGTAGAGGCGTCCTACTTTCTCCACCGAGGGGTTTCTTCGAAGTTTTTTGCCCTGTATTACATAGTCGTTCTGGCGGCGGTGGGCCTGGCGACGGGGTTGGTGCTCTATCTGGCCCAGTGGTTCGACGCCGCCCGGAAGATGGAAGTCCAGCGGGACGTCATTGCCCAGCAGCAGTTCTACGAGCGGGACTTGGAGGACATCCGCCGGGAGGTGCGCTCCTTCCGCCACGACTACAAAAACCTGCTGGCGGGGCTGTCGGAGCAGGCGGACAAGGGGGATCTGGACACGCTGCAAACGGCCCTGTCGGAGCTGGACGCAGGCTTTGACCGCCGCATCGGGGAAAAGATCCGGGCATCCACCCAGATCGGCAACCTGCGCATCCCCCAGGTACGCAGCCTCCTGCTGTCCAAGATGGCGGAAATGGGAGAGCTGGGGATCGACTGCCGCCTGGAGGTGCTCTACCCTGTGGAGAGGGTTGGAATGGACCCGTGGGACTTCACCCGCTGCCTGGGCATCCTGCTGGACAACGCCGCCGAAGCCGCCCTGGAAACGGAGACGCCCTGGATAGAGACCGTCCTGCTGGCCCAGGGAGACGCGCTGTTCCTGCGGGTGTCCAACCCCTACACTGGATCCATCGACCCGGACCACATATGGGCGGAGGGCGGCTCCACCAAGGGGGAGGGCCGGGGGCTGGGCCTGTTCAGCTATCAGCGGATTCTGGCGGAGCATCCCAATACGGCTGCCTCCACAAGCTGGTCTGGGGGTGTGTTCGTCCAGGAGCTGAAGGTGGAGGGCCGCCCATGATTCCAATTTATCTCTGCGACGACGAGGAGGCCGTCCGCCACCAGCTCCAGACCGCCCTGGAGTGGAAGATCTTCATGGAGAATTACGACATGAAGGTGGTTCTCGCCGCCTCCACCGCCGGAGAGCTGCTGGACGCGGCGGCAAATGGGGGCCGGGGCGTCTACTTTCTGGACGTGGACTTGAGGGACGGGGAGTGGGACGGCTTCACCCTGGGCCGGGAGCTGCGGCGGCGGGACCCCCACGGCACGCTGATCTACATCACAAGCTATGGCGATCTGGCCTGGAAAACCTTCCAATACCATCTGGAGGCCTTCGACTACATCGTGAAGGAGGGGGAACAAACCGGATCTGACGCCGCCCAATGCCTGGAGGCCGTCCATGCCCGGCTTTTGGACGAGCGTCACGACCCGGCGGAGGTGTTCTCCCTGCGGACCGGGGACGAGACCCGCCACGTCCCCCTGGCAAATATCCTGTTTTTTGAGACTGCCCCCAAGGCCCACCACGTATTTCTCCACACGGCGGACAGCCGCCTGGACTTCGTGGGCAGCCTCAACGACCTGGAGCGGGAGCTGGGCGGGCGGTTTGTCCGGGTTCACCGGGCCTATCTGGCGGCCTGGGACAAAATCGAGTCCGTGGACTGGAAGGAGCATAAGGTTCGGGTGGGCGGACGGACGTGCCTGCTGTCCCGGGCCGGAAAAGCGGAGCTGAAAAAGAAGCTGGGAGGGAACCTGTGAGGTCCTTCCCGGCTTTTTGCCGTTCAGGAAAAATTTCGTCCGTTTAGGAAATCCGGCCCACAGCGGGCCGGGAACGTGGTATCTTTCCTTTCGCAGACAGGCGGGACGGAAAGGAGGAAACCGATATGGCAAAGGAACGCTTTGTGGAGGTCTATAATCAGGGCATTGTGAATGTGGTGAAGATCATGGTGGATACGGAGACCGGCGTGAATTATGTGCTGGGCTCTCACAATAAGGCAAGCGGCACGGGGATGACCGTGCTGGTGAACGCGGACGGCAAGCCCATAGTCACCCCCATCAACTGAACAAATCCGAAACATACAGCAGAACATGAAGGGCTCCCGCCTGTCCGCACCAAACTTGAACGAGAACGACTTGGAGGTATATACCATGGCAAACGAAGTCACGAAATTTACCCAGGAGGCCGGATATAAGCCCCTGGAGGATCGCTGCATCATCGTCAAATACGCCCCGGAAAACCTGAGCAAACAAATTATGGAATTTTTTAACGCAGAATTTTATGTTCTCCA
>CAJUCA010000138.1 GCA_910585265.1 uncultured Oscillospiraceae bacterium
GGCGGTGAGGGCGCAAGCATCGCGTTTTGATGTCAAAACGCCACTTGCAGGGGAAATCCCCTGACCCCAATGCCGCCTGCGGGCGGTAATTTTTGAAGGAGTGAGGAACATAAGCAATCAGACACATCGTACCTGTGTCCGCATGAGTGCCAAGGACTACGAGCTGCTGAAGAAAAAGAGCGCGGCTGCCAGACTGTCCGCCAATGCGTGGCTGATGGCGCAGTTGGAAACCAACCGCCCTGTCCTGCACCGCGAGGAGGAAACCTGGGAGGCTATCCGTTTCATGGACGAGGCAGGCCGGGAGATCAACGCCATCGCCCGCGATTTCAACAGCGGTTATGGCACAGCGGAGCAGCTCCGCCACGCTGTTCATCTTTTGGGCGCTGTGTACGAACGGCTCTATGCGCTGAGGAAGAAGGGGTATCTCCATGCGGCATGATCGGAAACCGCGGAAAGCTCGCGTCTCCACGCGGGACTACAGCAGAAACCTCTCTGTCCGCATGACGGAGGAGCAGTACCGGCGGCTTCAGCGGTACATGGGAATGACCAGGCTGCACAGCACGGCTTATTTTTGCCGCCTGATTCAAGGCGGTGAGTTCAGAGGCCGCTCTCCGAAGCTGAACCATGCCCTGCACGCCGGCGTCAACAGGATCTATTCCAACGTGAAGCAGATAACCCGCCATCAACGGGCTGGGGGCATGGATGCCGAAGCTGTCTCAAAACTGCTTTTTCTAACGGATAAACTCTGCGAGGAAGTCTATCTGCTCTCCAGTCAGAAATAGCCCTACGTTTGCCCACAGGAGGCCCCGTGTGGCCCGCCTCCGTCTGCGCTGGAGTCCCTGCCCCACCTGGGCCGTCAAGCCCAGCGTGGGCGGGCGTGGCGAAAGTAAGGCTTTGTGAATTCACAAAACCTTACTTCCAATAAGAGCTCACAATAAGGGCAGCACCGCCGATCGCTTTGGGCGAATTCATCAAAAGCAATTCTGACCTCTAACGCTGTCTGCCGATTGTATTCGACTTCTCCCGTACCTTGTGGTATGGTTCGGTTTGCAACAGCCCCACCATATTACAAAACGGAGGAATCGAGCATGAAAAGCAAAAAAATCGTATCCCTGCTGCTGGCAGGAACCATGAACGCGGCCCTGCTGACCGTCCCCGCCCAGGCGGCGGAGTACCGGCTTCAGACGCCGGAACCCTACGCCATCGGCGCGGACCACTGGAGCCGGGAGGACTTCTCCCAGGAGGCCAACCCGGAGGTGTTCACCGGCGTGTACAGCCGGGAGCTGTACAACGCCATCCGCCAGACCATGATGGACGGCACCAGCAATACCGCCCCAGCCTACACCATGGTAGCCGACAGCGAATACAGCGCAGTGAAGCAGGTGCTGGGCCGCATGGAAGGGGTGCTGCGGTACGAACACCATGTGCCCCAGGGCTTCACCGACTACTGGCGGTACCTGGACTACTTCGCCGTGTCCGCCGAGATGCCGGAAAACTATCAAGCGCCCCTGGACTTCGTCCAGCCTGTCACCGAGGCCACGGAGGAGATGACGGACCGGGAACGGGTGGAAGCCTTCAATGACTACATCCGTACCCTGCTGGCCTACCAAAAGGGAAAAACCTCCGGCATCACCCAGACCTTCGCCCCCCACGCCAAGGAGCTGAAAGCGGCCTGCGGTTCCTACGCCAGAGCAATGAAGTTCCTCTGTGGGGCGGCGGGCATCCCCTGCTTCACCATCAGCAGCAAGGCCCACACCTGGAACCTTGTGTATGTGGACGGCCAGTGGCTCCATGTGGATGTGTCCGCCAACGACCTGTCCGGCAGGAACAGCGTCCTGCTCATCGAGACCTGTCAGACCGGGAAGGATCAGGCCCCGGAGGCCACGGCCTTCCTCAAGGAACTGTTCGCACCCGGCTCTACGAAATAAAGTAAGCCAAGCCCACCAGCGCCGGCAAGCCGTACCTGCAGCTTGCCGGCGCCTCACCTTTCAGCGGGAATGATTTTCCCCCACGTCTGTCCCACTGGAGGCCCTGTACGGCCTCCGCTCGCTCAGTGGGAGTCCCTGCCCCGCCTGGGCCATCAAAGCCAGCGTTGGCGGCGTGTCGCGCGAAGCAAGCGCTGCAAAAATGATTGGATATGTTTTGACTGGCTAAAAAATAAGATTGGCGAAACTGTCAAGAAGGGAGGTTCCCAACCATAGACAAGCCAAAAAACAAGCAAGAAATCAGGATGGAACATATCCAGGTTTCCCACGGCAGAACCATCCGGGTGGTGTCCGTGTTCCCGATAAACGGACGCTGTTCGCCGGAAGAAAAACTGAAAGCCCTGATCGACCTGGAGATCCAGCAGCAGAAGCTGTGCGCTTGATCCCGGCGCTGTCTGGGAAAAACGCTGGATATCCGGGTCGTTTTGGAGTATAGTCATGTCGCAATGCTCTGAACGGTTTGACC
>CAJUCA010000139.1 GCA_910585265.1 uncultured Oscillospiraceae bacterium
AGGCTTCCCCCCTCAGGGGGGAAGCTGTCAGCCGCAGGCTGACTGATGAGGGGGCAATCGTACACCCCGCCCCTTTTCATGTCCGCACCCTCATCCGTCATTTGCTTCGCAAATGCCACCTTCCCCCTTGGAGGGGGAAGGCAGTTCAAGGGCCCTCCCCGCTTTTACGGGGAGGGCCTTCGATCATCTTATCCGTTGGGCTGGTTCACCACCCCGGTGAACAGGGGCAGGCCGGAATCCCCGGTGACGGCAAACAGGAAGGGCCGGTCCAGGGTGAAGTCCACCTCATCGTTGGGGGGGGCGGCGGAGGTGGGATTCATCGTCACCACGGTGAAGGCCGCCGCCTCACAGCCCTCCTCGTCCACCTTCACCCGGGCGGCGTGTTGGGCCTGGGAGACGTACAGCGGATCGTCCGTGGACGCCCCCAGGGGGTCGAAGTTGGACACAGCTGGGTCAAACACATCGGTGACACCCAGCTCCTTCAGCCCCTCCACAAGGCTCAGGTCGGAGGACACGTCGAACTTGGGCATGGACAGGTTGATCTGGGCCACCTTCTGATCCGGCCAGGCATAGTCCTGCTGATCCCCGGTCAGGCCCTTGTCCGCCAGCAGGAAGTCCATGGCCTCGCCGCTTTTCAGCAGGTCATCCACAGAATCCCCCTCGTCGGGCAGGATGAGCCACATACTGCCCCCCTCCTGGAACCGAAGCTCCACGGCGGCAAACCGCTCTCCCCAGTAATAGACGCCGCTCTCAATGATCCGGCGCATAAACGGCCCGTCCACATCGCCGGACAGGGCGTGGAAGGTGTCCGTCTCGGTGTTTTCCTTCTGGAACCCGCCGCTCCAGGCGGCCTTGAAGTAGAGGGTGGAGGCCAGGGCCAGCACCGTGTCCGCATCCATCTCCAGCCCCCGGGCCTGCTCCGCCAACAGGCCGTTGGTCTGCTCGTTGATCCAGTCCCGTAGGGCCTGGTTATACTCCTCCGTGCCCATTTTGCCGGAGAAGGAGGAGGCGAAGTAGTTCTTGGCCAGAATATCCAGCGTCTCCTGGCGGTAGGTCATGCCGTCCCGCAGCCACAGGGAATTGCCCAGGATGGCGGTCACAACGCCGTCGTCCCGGTAGTTGTCCCGCCACAGGCCGTTGGCCCGCTCCCGCAGCACCTCGATGGAGTCCGCCTGGAGCAGGTCCAAAATCTGCGCCCGGGAGTTGTCCCCGGCGGTCTCCGCCACCATGGACAGGGCCAGATAGACATTCAGCGGGGAGTAAACCCGGTTTTCTGTCCCGGCGTCCGTGAGGAACTGGGCGGCGGAGCGGGACAGGAATCCGTCCATCACCCCCGTGTAGTCCATCCCGGTGCGCAGGGCCTCCATGTCCGCCTGCCACACGTCATAGGCGGCGTTGTACTTCTCATACTCACTGTCGCTGTAGCTGCGGAGATACTCGTCCTGCCGGGGGAAGGGGTGTACCTCCGGGTAGCTTGCCACACTGAGCGCGTTGGCCTGGGCGGGCAGGTCCACGCCGCGCCCCCACTGCCCGGGGCCGTCCTCGGAGTAGGGGATGGGCCGATCCACCGTGGGGCGGTTTCCGGAATACAGGGCGATCCCCCCCATCAGCACCACCGCCAGCATGGCCGCCACCGCTCCCGCCCAGCGGGGATAGCCCCTCCGCCGTCCCTGGGGCCCCGCGGCCCGTTCCTTCACGTGCTCGGGGGCGTGTATGCCCTCGTTTGCCTTTTTGTAGCGATTCATAGCGCAACCTCCTCAAGCATATCCCGCAGGAGGTCCCGTCCCCGGCTGAGCTGGGACTTGACGGTGCCCTCCGGCAGTTGGAGCGTCTGGGCCATCTCGGACACGGACAGGCCCTCGAAATAGTGCAGGTGGATGACGGCCCGGTATTTGGCAGGCAGGGAGAGCACCGCGCTGTATACCTCGCGGTAATCGTCCTCCACCCCCACCTCCTCGGCGGTCTCCAGGGGCACGACGCGCTTGCGCCACGGCGAGGACAGCAGGCTCTTGCACCGGTTCAGGGTGCAGCGGATGAGCCATGCCTTGCGGTACTCGTCGTTGTGGAACTTGTCCTCGTGGCGGAAATAGCGCAGAAATACCTCCTGGAACACATCCTCGGCGTCCGGGACGCTGGCGGTGCGGGCCAGGGCCAGCCTGTATACCATGTCGCCCCAGCGGTTCACAATCTGGGTGCGCTGTTCCTCAGTGAGGGCCATGGCCCCGCCTCCTTTCCTGGGCGCGCGCCCCGGCGGCGGCGCACGCTCCTGCCTTCATTCAGAATACCCTGGGAGGGTCAAAATGGTTGCGTTTTCTGGAAAACTTCCGCAAAAGCCCCCGGCAG
>CAJUCA010000140.1 GCA_910585265.1 uncultured Oscillospiraceae bacterium
TATAGAAAATTATTCCCACGGAAGGGGGCCGCCGCCCATGCTGATGCGCCTGCGCTGGAAATTCACCCTTGTCCTCATGCTGATCCTGTCCGGCGCGCTGGGGGCCGCGCTGGCGGTGCAGACCGTCTCCACCCTCCGGCAGTACCGGGCGGGGACGGATCAGGCCCTCCAAAGCGTTCTCCAGCGTAGCCAGGCCGCGCTGGACCCCTGGGGCGTCCCCTTCGGCGGGGGCGGCTTCGACCGGGACGAGGGGCTGTACACCGCCATACCCGCCTTCTGCGCCGTGGTGGACGGGGAGAGCGGGCAGATCCTGCTGGCCCTGTCCTTCAACGCCGCCGTGGACGAGGAGGACGTGGCCCGGGCGGTGGAGGGGGCCTTAGCCGCCGGGTCCGCCGAAGGCAGCCTGTCCGGCCAGGGCCTGCGCTGGCAGATCCAGGGGTCGGGGCGGTATCTGCGGATCGCCTTTGCCGACCTGTCCTGGGAGCGGGCGGGGGCGCGGCGGCAGGTGCTCACCGCCCTGCTCCTCCTGGCCGGGGCGTCGGCGGGGTTCTTCGCGGCGGGCTGGTTCCTCTCCCGGTGGCTGGTGCGGCCGGTGGAGGAGGGCTGGAAGCGGCAGCAGCAGTTTGTGGCGGACGCCTCCCACGAGCTGAAAACCCCCCTCACCGTCCTGCTGGCGGACGCGGACATCCTGCTGGCCCGGGGGGAGGACACGGTGGACCAGCAGCGCAAATGGGTGGAGTCCATCCGGGAGGAGGGGCTTCGCATGAAGGGGCTGGTCCAGGACCTGCTGTACCTGGCCCGGGGGGACGCGGGCCAGCGGGCCGCCGTCCGGGAGTCCGTCTCCCTGTCCGACGCGGTGGAGAGCTGCGTGCTGGCCTTCGAGCCGGTGGCCTTCGAGGCGGGGCTGACCCTGGACAGCACCACCGCCCCCGGCGTGTCCGTCACCGGGGACGGGGAGGAGCTGCGCCGCCTGTGCGCCATCCTGCTGGACAACGCCTGCAAATACTGCGAGCCGGGGGGGCGGATCACCGTGACGCTGGAGCGGGGCGAGCGGGCGGTGCTCACCGTCCACAACACCGGGGAGCCCATCCCCCCGGAGGCCCAGGCCCGCCTGTTCGAGCGGTTCTACCGGGCGGATGCGGCCCGGAGCCGGGAGACGGGGGGCTACGGCCTGGGCCTGTCCATCGCCGCCGCCATCGCGGCGGGGCACCGGGGGCGGATCACCGTCCACAGCGGGCCGGGGGAGGGGACGACCTTTACCGTGGCCCTGCCTCTGGGGTGACGGAACGCGGCAAACCGGGCCGCCCCATGGGGCGGCCCGGTTTGCCGTACTCCTCTTACGGCTTCGGCGGGTCAGCCGGTAAGATTTTGACACGCTTTTAAATACTCCACAGATTTTTTCAGAGCCGCAATCGTCTTTGTTTCCAGAACACACCTCGCATTTCCGGCGTCCGCCAGAGAAAGCCTCTCCTGGAGGTCTATTTCCCCATCCCCGAGGGCGAGATGATTGCGCCCGTTCTGCTGATCGCTTTTCGCGATGCCGTCATGGATGTGGAAATGTCTCAGCTGGTGGAGGTGCTCCATAATAAACGGAACGTCCGCTTCTCCAACCGCCCTTGAATGGCCAATATCCCACGTCAATCCGAATTTAGGGCTTTCCAGCAAATATTCTGCCACCCTTTTCTCATATGCACGAAAACCATCTGTGTTTTCTATGGAAACAACGATGTCGGAATCGCCGATCCATTCCTCGCAGAGTGCCCGGAATTTGAGAAAGGAATCAAAATAAACCTCAAAATCCCTCTCGTACATCTGCACCTTCCGGTCCGGAAGCGTGATATAAATCCCATGGTGCATATGCATACTGACGACAAGCGACTGGCTTTCTTCCCCATACCTGTCCCGCAGGGGAAGCAGCTTTTTTGCCGCGTCAATGACTCTCTTTACCGTTTCCAAATAGGCGTTTGCCACAAGCGGATTAAAATCAGCGGGATTGAGATTCTCATCCAAGTGAATGGTATAGTACAGCCCCGCTTCCTCCGCCGCCCGGTAAAAGTCATCCGTCTGCTCCAGCCTGTGCAGCTGATACTCCGGGAAGTTCATATTCAGCTCCAAGAACCGCAGGTTCAGTTCCTTGCACAAGCGTATGTTATCCGCAAGCGTGCCGTTTTCAATTAACGTGGGCATTCCAAACTGTATCACAATATCACCCTGTCCTACAATCTGTCAAACGCATCAGCTCTCTGAAGGCCCCGCTTCACCGCCTGCCGCGCTGTCAGGCCCTTTCCGGGAAAGCAGTGCCACCGTCTC
>CAJUCA010000141.1 GCA_910585265.1 uncultured Oscillospiraceae bacterium
GCGGCACAGGGATCTCCTCATAGTCCGGCAGATCCTTCCCCATGTCGGACAGGGAGAGGAAGCAGGTATACTCCAGCAGAAACCGGGAGTACACCAGCGGCGACACGCCGGGCAGCTTTTTGCTTCGGACTTTCCGCTTGGTGGTGCGGCGGTTGGAGTTGTAGCCCCCCTCCAGCAACTCATAGGTGTTCTCCACCACGCCGTACTCCTCATCGAACCAGGCGGGCTTGTGGTAGGGCTTGTCGTCCTTCCGCATCAGGCCGGGGGTCAGGCGGTAGAGCAGGTGGAAAATCCCCGAGCTGTACCCGTTGATGAGGGTGGCCGTCATGCCCACAAACAGCCTGGACACGCCGAACAGCTCGCCCATGGCGTCCCCCTGACCGCTGGCGTTGTTGAATTCATGAAGCTCATCGCAGAGAAATCCGTCGATCCGGCCCCGGTACTTCTTCTTGATGTAGGTGCTCAGGGCATACCGGCGGCAGGCCCCCCGCACCGGCTCATAGCCGTCCGGATTGGCCTCGATCTCGTCCAGGTGGGCCAGGACGCGCTCATTCTTTGTCTTTTGGCGGTGCTGTGCCGCCTTCGGGCGGTACACCCAGCCGTAATCGGTGATTTTCGCCCAGGGGATCGTCCGTCCCGGGTTGACGGCGGACCACAGGGGTGTGCCGCAGTTCGCGCAGTAGCGGTTGCCCCGGTGCTCCTTCATGAAAAAGAACTGATCCGCGTTCACCTCGTATTTTGTGCCGTCATCGCTGATGGTCATTTTCACCGCTTCCCCGCAGTCCGGGCAACGGAAGCTGTGCGTCCGGCGATGGTAGGTGACCGCGGGGTAGCGCATATAGCCGTCCCGGGCCTTCTCTTTGCTGAACACAGCGTACACGCTCTTGTCCCCGGCCTGATACGCGGCGTACAGCCGGTCCAGGTCGGTGATGCTTTTGACCACCATGGCAAAGGTGTCGGGCAGGGTCTCGCCGATCTCCCGCACCCACTTTTTTGTGACGTGGGAGGGGGCCATGATGAGGTTGAAGGTCTTGCCCCGCCCCTCCAGAGCGGAGTGCATTCCCTGGAGGGCCCCCAGGGCCGTCGCGCCGATCTTCGTTTTTCCCGAGCCGCATTCCGCCACAATGAGGGCGATTTTTTTGCGGGCCAGCTGCCGTTTGGTGGCCTCGGCCACCGCCAGCTGGGCGTCGTACAGCGAGTACCCCGCCTGGGCCATGATGGTGTCGTTGACGGCCAGCACCTCCTCGCTCAACGGATCCGCCGCCGGGTCGAACAGGGGCTGGAACTGGCTGCGGATGCGCTGGGCCACGGTGGTGCCGAAGGTGTTGAGGTAGCCGGTGACGTTCTCCACGCCGTCAAAGCCGTCCGGCTGGCCGGGGGCCGCACCGGGGATAGCAATGGCGCCGCATTTCAGGCCATCCTCCAGAAGCTCCACCACGTTGGCGTCCTCCGGCTTCAGCTTCAGCACATAGGCGTCCAGCTTTTCCCGCAGGGAGACCACTTCCAGCTGCCGCAGGTCGCCCCGGGCGGTGAGCCCGTCCAGCACGTAGTCCCGGAATTCTGGGATCAGCGGCGCGGCGGTCTTGTGGTCCACCTCCTCGAACAGGCGGTCCCGATCCCCCGCGGGGCAGAAGATGTAGCACTTCCGGGGCTGGAGTTCCTGCTGCTGACCCTGGCCGCCGTCATCGTCCCCGTCATCGCTCTCCGGCTCGGCGGTGATCTTGTCATCATTGGCCATCAGCGTTGCGGTGGCGTAGACGCCGTCGTGGGCCAACTGCCGCCGGTAGCCCTTGGGCTTGCTCTTGAGCGTCCGTTTCGTGCCGTTCCGCTCGGCCTCAATGGTGCCGCCGCCGTAGATGGCGTCCGACATAGCCCGCACCATCTCCGGGTAGCCGCCGAAGCGGATGGCGGTGATGGTGCTGTTGTCCCCATCGTTCTCCAGGATGACGGTATCCGCATAGGCGGTGAGCCGTATCTTTGCGCCGGAATCGAAATAGGATAGCTCAATCAGCTTGCTTGACATTCATTCGCGTTCTCCTTTCTGTTTTGGACGCAAAAAAAGACCGTGATGCCCACATGGGGCAATTCACAGTCTTCAATGGTCCGTATTTTGTTATTCCAGGCCGCATCAGTCCGGCGGAGGGCAGACTTCACCCCTTTCCACGCCGTTCCTCCCTCGCTTACTC